>NZ_NWFK02000001.1:2528797-2844897 GCF_002313155.2 Psychrobacter sp. FDAARGOS_221 | reverse complement strand
CGATCGGTCTATTTATCGTGTATATGGTTTGACTGGATTAAATAGGAAGGTAATGTCAAGCGTGCAACCAACTCCTGTCTTTTCCTACTTTGGTCACAAAATGGTCACCATTTGGTCACCGAGCATTTGGTCACCGTAGTTTAGCTTAAACCATCATTAGAATTTCTTAATAGTTTTTCACCCCTTAAACATCCAATAAAAGATATTAAGAAATATGAAAAGTCATTGATATCAGTTTCATCCTCAAGTTTCAGAACCACTAAATCCCTTACTAACAAAGACTTTTAAAGCAAACACCTAAAACCATCACCCACAAAAAAACCCCAAACTAGGGGAAGTTTGGGATTGAAACTTGTTTAAACGACAAGGTTTAAATCTGTTTTAAAATATGGCGCAGCGGACGGGACTCGAACCCGCGACCCCCGGCGTGACAGGCCGGTATTCTAACCAACTGAACTACCGCTGCTTAGGTCGCTTTAGAATGTTTAGCCACTTTCTAAAGAAGTGATACTCTATAAAGAGTGGTGGGTGATGACAGGCTCGAACTGCCGACATTCTGCGTGTAAGGCAGACGCTCTACCAACTGAGCTAATCACCCTTTGTTTCTATCTTAATAACATTTTAGAAACTTGCTAAGAAGCTAGTTTTTATAACTAAGCTCCGTTGCTGTGGATGTGTATTATATAGATTTTAATCTGGGTGTCAAACCTTTTTTTGCACTTTTTTTAAAAAAGTTCGATTTTTTTAAAAAAGCTTTGATTTACCAAGGATTTTACCAAATATTCGATCTATTTACTATTAGCTCACAACTCTGAATGGACTGATAACTTTATGCAATTTACATATCCAACATCAATCTGAGTAGTGTTCACCCATTTATACAACATCTGATTGAGTGAACACTGAACAAACTTAATTAACGCTCACCTAGGCCTTCAGACAAGGTTTTGGTAATTGGCTTGGTTAAGTAAGATAATACCGTACGCTCCATTGCCTTAATATCGACACTTGCAGTCATACCAGGCTTAATGACAATCTCGTCACCGCGATCAGCAAACTCTGCTTTACCTATTTTGATCAACACACGGTAATAAGGTTCTTCGCCTTTCGGTGTTTTCTCAATTAAGGTATCAGGACTGATATAAGTAACTGTACCATTCATCGCACCAAAGATTGAGAAGTCGTAGGCATCTAATTTAACTGATGCTGCTTGCCCTTCTTTAACATAGGCAATATCTGCGGGGCTCACTTGAGCCTGTACAATTAAGTCACTGGTAGTCGGTAACAGCTCCATAATAACTTCACCTGGCTTAACAACACCACCGATAGTGGTTATATTAATGCTGTTTACCTTACCATCTTGTGGAGACAATAGACGCTTTTCTTCAAGCACTTGTGAGCGGTCACGTAACTGCTCCATCTCACTGTCTAACTCTTCTTGCGCTTTGGTCATTTCTGCCTGCGCTTCCTCGAAGTATTTATTACGCTTGTTATTAATTTGTGCTTCGATATCGGCAACCTGACGGCGTAGACGAATAACGTCAGCCTGACTCACGTCACCATACTCAAGCAGTGGCTCGTTCATGCTTAGCTCTTGCTTAGCCAATACCAACATTTGCTCAAGTGAAGACACTTCTTCATCAATCGCTTGCTTACGGCGATTATAAAGGTTGGTCTGATTTTCTACATATTCAGGGTATTTATCCAGTCTGTCTGGGAAAACCAACGGTCTATCAAAGATTTCTGCATTCAGACGCGCTAATTTAGCTTGCAACGCAGCCGTTTTAGTCGCTGAGTTATCATAAGCCGCTTTTGCACGTTCTTCCTCAAGCACTACCAAAAGCTCGCCTTTTTTGACATCGTCACCTTCAGCAACCAAGATTTGGGTTAACACACCGCCCTCTGAGGCTTGGATTTCTTGAGTACGCGCACTGGCAATAACGGTTGCTTTGGCGCGGGTTACTTGGTCGATTTTGGCAAAATATGCCCACACCAACAATATAATAATACCCGTTAGGGCAATCCAGATAGTGAGGCGCGCACGGCCAACTTTTGGCTTAGTGGGAGTGTAATGATATTCAGACATGCCTACTTCTCTTCAGATTTGGGGTTGATAATAATGGTATTGGGCTTGGCTTTGGTCGTATTTTGGCTTGCTGCTTGTTGAGATTGAGCACTGCCATCAGCATTAGCGCCAGATTGGTTTTTAGCCGCACCAGACTGATTGGTTGTTGCTGACTCAGAGGCCGGTTTAATCACGATCTGAGACGCTGAGCCGGCTGCATTATCAGGCTTAACCGTTGGCTGCTGGCCCTCTGGATTAGTTGATGTTGCTTGATTAGCAGATGCGCCAGTATTAGCTTGAGGCCGAGCTGTTGGTGCTGCCGGATTGCTAGGACCTTGCGTATTAGGACCCTGATTGTTAGGCCCTTGTGGCCCTTTAGGCTGCTGTGGCGTTGCTTTAAGCGCTGCAGGTTTATTCTTCTGCATCAGCTGCTCCGCCCCGCCTTGACGCTTGGCTTGCTCATTTTGCATTAATTGCTTTAACACGGCCTCTTTAGCACCATCCATTACGATCTGATGGTTATCCATGATAATAATGCGATCAACCAGATCCAATAAAGCAGTTTTGTGGGTTGAGACAATTAAAGTCTGCCCATCTTGTAGCTCATCGCGTAACACTTGCAAACAACGCTGCTCTTGGCGATTATCCATTGAGGCTGTTGGCTCATCAATTAAAAATACTGATGGCTTTGTTAATAACAACCGAGTGAAAGCAACCAGCTGCTTTTGACCACCTGACAGGCCACGACCACCTTCACTAATAGGCAAATCCAAGCCGCTTGAGTGATTGGCGACCAAGTTAATCAGACCTGTTTTCTGTAGCGCATCATGCAACACATCATCGTCTGGAGCTGGCATACCAATCAGTAAGTTTTCACGTAATGTACCTTGGAATAAGCGGTGATCTTGTTGCAGATAGCCAACTTGTTCACTTAAAGCCTCACGGCTAATTTGCTGAATATCCAAGCCATCTAATAAGATACGGCCAGATGTCGGTGCATATAGCCCTGACAATAGTTTCAATAAGGTTGATTTGCCAGAACCAATAGGACCCAAGATTGCAATACGCTCACCTGGCTGGATAACCAGTTTTTTGATAACTACCGCTGGACGATCATTACCTAAATAATTAAATGTCATATCATCACATTGATAATGACCACGAATCTTAGTTGGTGATAAAGGATAGTTAACACCATGGTTGTCTTGCTCTAATTGAAAAATAGATTCAATCATGCTGCGTGCTGCTTTCGCATGCGAGTACTGAACCAATAAGTTAGGAATAGCCATAACCGGCGCTAACACACGGCCACCTAAAATAGAACAGGCAATCAAGCCCCCCATTGTCATATCACCATTCATCACCACAAAAGCACCCATAATGACAATACCGACATAACTGGTCTGTTGTAGCATTTGAGTAGAATAGCTTAAATAGTCATTGGCGTGTTTCATATCTAGGTCATTTTTGATTGTGATATTCATCACATCTAACCAACGTGATAAGAACTTCCAGCTACCTGCACCGGCTTTAATGGTCTCAACACCTTCTACCGTCTCAACCAATAAACCTGTCTTATAATATGAAGCTTGTGCACCTTCAGCAGCAATGGCATCGATACGTTTACGTGCAGATAAGCCCATTATAATAGCAATAATTGACGCCAAAATGGGTACCAGCGCCACCAAAGGTGAACCAATATAAGCAATTAACGATAAGAAAATGATAGTCATCGGTAAATCAACTAGCCCGAATAAGGTACTGGCTGTGAAGAAACTTCTGACCTGCTCATAACTACGCAGCTGAGCCGCCATTGAACCCACCGATCCAGGCATTTGGTCAATACGCACTTTTAATAGGCGTTGGAACACTTCACGTGATAAATACTGATCTAAACCAACGACCACTTTATCCATAATCTTAGAGCGCGCAAACTTCATGAATGCTTCAAATAGAATGAATAGTGCAACACCACTGGCTAAGATAATTAAGGTACTTACCGCTCGGGTTGGAATGACGCGGTCATAAACTTGAAGCGAGAATAAAGAGACGGCGAGTGCTATAAAGTTAATTAAGAATGAGGCAATAACCGCTTCAATGACCACACCTTTATATTTAAACAAGTCTGTTTTTAGTAAAGAGGTGAAAGTCGCATTACGCTTTTTGACATGATCTTCTTGCAAACGCAAGCGTAAGATAAGTTTGACCTCATCTAACATGACAGCGCGTGTTTGCTGCTCTTGACGCAAGTTCCAAAGGCCTTGCGGCGTTTGGCCATCAATAACACCCCAACCAAACCGTGCATGATAAGCCAATAACGGCAAAAAAGCAGCATCTGGCTGCTCTAAAATTTCAGGTGCTTCTTCGACACCAAGGCCAGCCAATACACCAACCACACCGCCTAAGGTATTGATACCACGGCCCTGCTCAATCGCTGTTTGATTGTCATGCTTTCTGATGACATCCTGTAGTCGGATATTATCAATGGGATAGCCTTGCTGACTCAAAATATGCTTTAACGCATCTCTTAAGGATTCAGCTGTGGTTAAATCGCTGGTATGTACCAACTCACCTTTCGAGGCTGAGCTTGCTGCCATATTGTTATCTGATGGGTTTTGGTTATTACTCATAATAAACACTTATTAATATAATTTTGTCGCATTCGCTTGCTCTAAGCTACCGAATAGGAATAATTGGTGCACAATAACACCAGAGATTTGAGGTTGCTTTAACCCTTTACTTTAGGCAGCTTAGCCTTAATTTGTCGTTGCAGAATCAACTGTTACAAAATCACCAGGCATTTCAGAACCTGCTACTGAGTCAGTAACAGTATCATCTAACATGTCAGTTTCAGTGGTATTAGTTGGCGCTGTCTCAATCCATTCATCTGGCTTAGACGCTAGATCGGCACTGTTTAGTTGCTCTGAGTTGGTAACTTCTGCCGGTTCATCTTCTGGAAAACTGGCTTTTGGCTTATTTATACCTGGGAATACTGGCTCAGGTGCCGGCTCAACTACTTCTACATAATCTGATTCATCCGCTACTGTCACTACCGATGTCTGTTCATCATATGCTGCCTTAGCACTACTGGCTACTGCAGCGTTGGCGACTGCATCCTGTTCATCAGCTCTTAGCTCATCCACTGCGGTTGCATCTTCTGCCATTTGTGCCACTGACACTTGTGTCGGCTCGCTAACGGTCACAGCTGGAGCCGATGACACTTCAACGGCATCTGGCTGGACAACGACTGGCTGACCCTGATCATCAATCATAATGTATGAGCCATCTTCAAGCTGCTGCTCAACTGAGGCTGGTAACGCGATATGAACGTAATCATCATCACCATAGTCGCCTAAGCTACCTAAGTTATTTAAGCCACCCGTATTGATGTTGGTCGTATTATAGCCACCAGAATTATAACCACTGTTGTCTGCCTGACCATAACCAAAGCGACTGGTATTAACTGTTTTGGGTTGTTTGTTCATCCAGTCTTTAACCGGATCAATTGCATTAAACATTTTCACCGGTTGGCGGTTTTGTGAAAATCTTTGCTGCCATGGCATTAAACTAAAATCAACTTGTAGCTTGTAAAATGAGCCTAAGATATTAGAGCGGGTTTGTACCAAGCGAATTTGATAATCACTTAGCTCACGAACCGCGTTTAGCACTTCAAGCCAGCTTTTACGACCGGCAATAAACTGACGCTGGTACGACTCTAAAACAATTTGAGCACCGGCAACTGCCGAAACCAATGACAGCTCACGACTTTTAGCACTGGCAAACTGCTGATATTGAATCTGGATGTCTTCCATTACCCCACGTTGCGCGGCATCTTTACTTTGAACCAAGCTTTTTACACGTGCTTGTGATGCACGGGTCAATGCAAAGTTTGAGAAGCCAGCACCGGGCTGATAGTTTAGACCCACAAAGAAACGACCATCATCTTCGTTATTGTCATGATCGAAGGTATGCGTATATTCTGCAAATACGGTCGGGAATTTAGAAGCATTTTGTGCTTTAACTTCTTGTTTCGCTGATTCAATTTGGAACAGCTCTCTAACCACAGTTGGGTTATAAAAACTGGCTTCACTAAAGGCCATACGTTCAAACCCAGCTGAAGCTACTTTTGCTTGCTCTACCAGTTTACTTAAGCTTGGCACATTATGCTCACTACCCGCTGGTAGCGGACGCCCTGTAATCTGTTGCAGTCGTGCCTCAGCAATATGTTGCTGCTCACGAGCCGCTTCATAGGCGTTGGTTTCTTGCAAAATACGGTTGGTCACCAAGTCTAATTCAATACGGGCTGAAACCCCTTGGTTAACTCGGCGCTGCATCATCTGCTCAAAATTACGTAATTGGGTGAGGTTTTCTAGATAAACGCGCTGTTGAGCAACAGAATCGATATAAGTCTGCCACGCTTCAATAGTGGTCTTTGCCACATCGTTTTGTTGGGCATAGATATTTTCACTTGCCGCTTTATCATCAAAAATAGCCTGGTTAACATTGGCCGTCAGACGCCCACCTGTCCACAATGGCTGACGAATACCAAGCTCTGATACCAAGTCATCATTATCGTTATAACTGGTGGTAACACTGGGTGTCGGCAGTAGGTTTAATTTAGCCGCGCTAATGCCTTCTGCCGTCGCCTCACGCTCTGCTTGCGCAGACTTGACTAAGGGATGGGTCTCAATGGCTTGTGATATTAACGAGTTAATTTGTACATCAGTGATGACTGTATTGGCATAGGTAGGCAGAGAAACCCCTGTCATCAACGCCATGGCCAGTAGCAGTTTAGTTTTTAATTTATTTGGACGAAACATCATAATGTATTAACTTTTTGATTGAAGGATAAAGCGTTATGGAAGCATAACTTTCTTAAATACCGTTAAAGCACAGTCTAATGAATAGGCATCATGGCTACAAAGACCAATGTGAAGCAGGTATCGCTTAGCTGTCACAACTTCTAACAACACAACATAGTATATTAATTTAACAGTCATTTTATGACATTATATCAACACAGAGACTTAAAGTGCCGAATAATTTATTAAACGCAACGTAATTTTTAACAGTAAGTTTATCATTACTGCTTAATCAGCGTTTTTATCATTCATGACTTATCGTTCTGCATTGTATAGTATTTTTTTTAACAATGACAAATTATCGCAAGCAATTGCTTTAAACGGTCATTGCAAAGCTAATGTCTTTTAACTCTAATACAGTGATTAAGGCACCGTATCTACCCTTACCACCTAAAAGATATTGCTAAAGTGGATAACAACTAAAACTACTAAGCACTAACGTTAAGCTGTTGAAGTACTTCACCGATGGTATGAAACGAGCCTGATACCAAGATTAAATCGTCTGGCATAGTCTCAGTAATAGCGGCCATACCGGCTTTGGCTACGCTAGCATAACTGCTAACAGACTGTTGATGCTGTTGTAATACTTCACTTAACTGCTGTAAGCCAGCGGCACGCGGGTGATCTATCTCACCGATATACCATTGACTAATGAGTAGCCCAGACTGTACTAATAGCTCTACAACCTGCTCAATATCTTTATCAGCCAACATCGAAAACACTAGATGCAGTTTAGCCTGCGGATATTTGGCTAGGTGCGCTTGCCATAACGGCTTAAACTGCTGCAGTAAGAAATTAACACCTCGCTCATTGTGAGCAACATCGAACAACCAATGCCGCTCAAACAACTGACGTTGATCAAAACGCCCTGCCAGTTTCACCTGTTGTAAGCCTTGCTTGATATGTGCACTATTAATCTTCAACTCACTGGCAAGTAAAGCGGCAACTGCATTGGCCGTATTAAGCAGTGATAACTTTGGCTTTGGCAGCTGCAAGGTGACATGAGCACTGCTAAATTGCCACTGCGACTGATCGGCTGATTCTGTAGCTGTGTCAGTGTCCATTTCACTATCTACTAATGTAAAGTCATAGTCCTGCTGCAGTTGATAGTAAGGACAGTTTAACGCCTCAATGCGCTGACGCACAGAGTCCGGCATATCGGGCTCACCATAAACTAGAGGAATACCGTCACGTAAAATTCCTGCCTTTTCATAGCCAATTTTCTCACGTGTGTCACCAAGCCATTCAACATGGTCAATGCCAATATTGGTAATCACAGCAAGATTAGGATTAATGATATTGACCACATCTAAGCGACCGCCAAGCCCAACTTCCAGTACCCAAACATCACATTTGGCTTGCGCAAAAATCAGCATGGCAGCCAAGGTGGTCATCTCAAAAAATGACAAGGTCAATTCACAAGCTAAGCGCGCTTGCTCGACTTGATAAAACGCATCAATTAAACGCTGATCACCGACGGGTTGACCATCAATACGAACGCGTTCGTTAAAGTCGATTAAATGTGGTGATTGATACAAGGCAGTTTTATAGCCTGCCTGCTGACAAATCTCACTAATAATGGCTGTGGTTGAGCCTTTGCCATTGGTGCCTGCAACCGTAAACACATAGGCATCTTCTTTTGCTGATTGTAACAATCCCAGCTTTTCGGCAACCGGCAACACCCGAGATAACCCCATGTCAATCGCAGACACATGAATTTGCTGCATGTAATAAATCCAGTCCGATAACGGGCTGGCTTTGGTAGGTGCTACATCTGGTGTGGTTTGGGTATCTTTAGTCACAACAATTCTCAATTAAAAAAGCAATCGCTTTGAGTGTCGATTGCTGTTGTTAAATATTAGCTAGGTTCAGTTAAGCGCTATCTTGACCATTATACATGCATCAGCTTAGCAAGCAGTCGATAGATGGTGTCATTTAATTGATGACGATGTACCACCTGATCAATCACGCCATGCTCTAGCAAATACTCTGCACGCTGGAACGGCTCTTCTAATGTCTCACGCACTGTTTGCTCGATAACACGTTTGCCGGCAAAGCCAATCATGGCTTTTGGCTCTGCCAAGTGAATATCACCCAACATGGCCAATGAGGCAGTAACACCGCCATATACTGGATTGGTTAACACCACAATATAAGGAATACCGGCCAAGCGCAATCGCTCTACTGCTGCACCTGTACGTGCCATCTGCATTAACGACAGCAGACCTTCTTGCATACGCGCGCCACCGGAAGCAGCAAAACAAATCAATGGGATTTTCTCTTCAAGCGCTTTTTCAGCCGCTTCTACAAAGCGATCACCGACAACCGACCCCATTGAGCCGCCCATAAAGCGAAAGTCAAAGGCACAGCACACCACATCTAGATCACGCACTTTACCTTTTAACACAATCAGCGCTTCTGTTTCACCGGTTTTGTCTTGCATTTGCTGCATACGTTCTGGGTATGGCTTACTGTCTGTAAAGTGCAAAGGATCTTTACTTTGAAACTGCTGACCAAGCTCGGCATCCACTTGATCTAAAAAGCCGTTTAGCCGCTCACGTGCAGTCATCGCTAAGTGATAGTCACAATGTGGACAAACATAGCAATTAAAGATAAGCGCCGTGTTGGTTGTCATTGAATGACATTGCGGGCACTGTGTCGAAGGCTCGGTCTCAACCGCCGTCAGCTGCGGTAAGCTATGACGCTTGACCCGTGGTACCGGTCGTGAAAGCCATGTACTACACTTTTGTTCCGCTTTATCAAGGGTTACGGTGTCCTTACTGTCATCCTTTTCCATAATCTTCTCTTTATTTTTTATTAATGAACTTATTGTTTTATACGTTGTCTTACAACCTGTTTTAAAACTGACCTAGTCGCTATTAACAACTAAGCTTATCTTTTACAGTGAATAAAACGACGTTGCTTTACTTTTTTTAATTGGGCTATTAAAGAATAATTGGGCTATTATCAAAATACAATAGGCAGCACCACTTAGGGTGAGCCTATATTTAACCGACAAATTAAAGCACTGACATTATAACTTAAAGCGAGTCTAATGCTTGGCGTAGCTCATCCATTTTTGCCATTATTTTGGCTTGGGCGGCGGCAATTTGCTCATCACTTGAGTCACTATCAAGGCCAGCGAAGTTTTTGACCAGCTCACTACCAACAATCACACCATCGGCATATTGACCAATTGCAGCGGCTGATTTGCCATCACGAATACCAAATCCAACACAAATTGGTAAATCAGTTTCTTGCTTAATCGCCTGAACCTGCTCGCCAACCGCTTCGGTATCTAAGCTTGCCGATCCTGTCACCCCTTTTAATGACACATAGTAAATATAACCACCACAATAGGTCATCACTTGCTTACGGCGCTCAGGCAAAGTGGTTGGTGCAAGTAAGAAAATCTTATTCATCTCATGCTCAGCCAAACGCTGAACAAAATCACCCGACTCAGCCGGCGGTAGATCAACCACTAACACCCCATCCACACCCGCATCCTGACAGGCATTCATAAACTTATCGTAGCCAATAATTTCTATCGGATTTAGATAGCCCATAAGAATAATAGGCGTTGTGTCATTGGTCTCACGGAACTTTTTGACCATGGTCAGTGCTTTTAGAGTACTGGTACCGCCAGCCAAAGCACGCTCACCTGCTAAGGCCACTGTCGGGCCGTCAGCCATTGGATCTGAAAAAGGAAGGCCGACTTCGATCATATCGGCACCATGCTCTACCAAATCGTGTAATAGACCAACAAAGCTATTCGGAGACGGATCACCGGCCATCACATACGGAATCAAGGCCTTTTTATTTTGTTGTTTCAGTGCTGCAAATGTGGTTTCAATGCGGGTCATGAGTTTCCCTTAATTAATCTGTTTTTATGTTCTGTATTACGAACTTAATTTGGTTATATAGCCGTCAGCAATCTATAGCTCAATGCCTTCTGCTTTCATAACAGAGTGCAAGTCCTTATCGCCACGGCCTGACATATTGACGATAATCGATTGCTCAGGCGTCATTGTCTTAGCAAGCTTTAAGGCATAAGCGACCGCATGCGCTGACTCAAGCGCAGGGATAATACCTTCTTTTGAAGTGGCTTCATGGAAGCCCTCTAGCGCTTCTTTGTCAGTACAACCCACGTATTCGACGCGCTTAACATCTTTTAAGAAGCTATGCTCAGGGCCAACGCCTGGATAATCTAGACCAGCAGAAATAGAGTGGGTCTCTAGGATTTGACCTTCGTCATCTGCCATTAAGTAGGTACGGTTACCATGTAACACGCCCACTCGACCGGCTGCAAGTGGTGCTGAATGACGACCGGTTTCGATACCATCGCCAGTTGCTTCAACACCATACATTTTGACATCGGTGTCATTTAAAAACTCATAAAACAGACCAATGGCATTAGAGCCACCGCCAACACAAGCTACTAACGCATCCGGTAATTTGCCGGTTTTCTCGAGGTGCTGAATACGTGCTTCTTTACCAATAATGGCTTGGAAATCACGCACTAGCAGCGGATATGGGTGTGGACCTGCGACGGTTCCGATAATGTAATAAGTGGTATCGACATTGGTCACCCAGTCACGCATCGCTTCGTTCATCGCATCTTTTAGAGTACGTGAGCCTGAATCGACAGCCACAACTTTTGCACCCAGCAGACGCATGCGATATACGTTCATTTTTTGACGTTCAACGTCATCGGCACCCATATAAATGATACATTCAAGGCCCAAGCGTGCCGCAATGGTAGCGGTCGCCACACCATGTTGACCAGCACCTGTTTCGGCAATAATGCGTTTTTTACCGCTCATTTTTGCCAGTAGTGCTTGACCAATGGTATTGTTAACCTTGTGCGCACCAGTGTGGTTTAAGTCCTCACGTTTAAAATAAATCTGAGCACCGCCTATCTCATTACTTAATCGCTTAGCATGATACAGCGGAGTCGGACGGCCCACATAATTGATCAAATCATTATGGTACTCTTGCCAGAATTTAGGGTCTTGTTTGACCTGATAATACAAGGTTTCAAGCTCTTCTAATGCCGCCATCAATGTTTCAGACACAAATCGACCGCCATGAATGCCAAAATGGCCACTGGCATCTGGAAACTGGTTGAAGTCTTGAATATCATCCAACTGGTCGTTATGGGGTACATTATCAAAATTTGTCATAAACCGTCACTCACCCTGTTTTATTATTTATTAAAATTAATGTGCTAGCGCAATAGCTTTAAATGTAGCATGTTTTTTATTTGTCATCACAATCTATTTCAGCATCATAGCATCATAATGTGTAAACCATAACCTGCCATATTTTAACCCTGATGGCAATGCCCTGAAACGAACATTCAATACATACGAGAGCCACATACTAAAGCTAGATACTCACTGACCGCTATTTATTTAACCTTGTCTTCTTTGCTCAGAAATTAGACCCATCGAATACAAATCAGCTAAAAACTCCTCTCTATCATCTATTCCAGGCTTGATTTGGCGAATAAATCCAGCAAAATCATAATCAATACGTTCTAATAATGACTTTTTAAGTGTTTTAGCTAAGTCTTGTGAATCAGCAAAATCTTGACACAGAACATAGACGACAAAATCAATAATAAAGACTTCTATATCTGAAAACCCTGTTTCAAAATCGTATAGCGTATATCCCAAAATAGACTCGTAACTGTTACAATCTTGAGGTTTATCAAGCAGATACGAGTAAAAGCTATCTAACACCCTATGCCTAATTTCAGTGTAACTTACCATTAAGTAGATAACTCCTGGGTTAAGACAACTCATTAAAATAAAAAGCCAACCGCTTTTTACTTAATTGCTTACTGATTTAGGTTAACGAACCGCCCCAAGAAAAGCAGCCATTTTATCGGCATCTTTAATGCCCTTCGCAGACTCAATTCCACCACTAACATCAAACGCTTGTATCGGTAGCTGCTGGGTTGGGCTGACATTATCCGGTGTCAATCCGCCAGCCAATATAATGGGCAAACTGGCATTATTCGGAATTAACGACCAATCAAAACGCTCACCGGTACCGCCATAAGCATCCTTATGATAAGCATCAAGCAAGATACTGCTGGCGCCGGCTTGTGCATAAGTGTCAATCGTTGCCTCTATACTCTCCACGCTATCCGTCTGCTGATTAATACGTAGTGCTTTGATCCAGCGCTTGTGCACTAAATTAGCCAGTCGCTCACACTGTTCAGGGGTTTCATCACCATGAAACTGAATGACATCAAATGCAACCGTTTGCGCAAGCTCAACAAGCTCATGCTCACTGATATTAACAACCAAAGCGACCACACTAACAAAAGCAGGCACTGCCTTTATCAACTCAGCCGCTTGAGTAATGGTTACCGCACGCGGACTAGGCGGATAAAAGACCAAACCAATGGCATCCACTCCCATATTAACCGCTTGCTCGATATCTTTTGCTTGGGTAAACCCACAAAATTTAACTTGCTTATTGCTTGTCATTTAAACGTCTTATCGCCACTAATTGCTAAATTTTCTATATTAAAAATCAATTGTGATACTTAATTGATGTAAGCTGTTATAGCGCACTCAATGAGTGTTCGGGTTGCTTGCACATCAAATCAAATTTTATGCTTTAGCTATCACATTTAAAACTTATCCTAGCATAATTACAAGTGAGTGTTATGAATATTAACCCGATTTGCGCTTTATCTACTCCAAGCAAGATAATAACGGCTAAGACAACGACTATGACAACAAAAACAGCACTCAAAACCACCACTGAAAACTCAAGCATTAATGCTCTGATGTGGTTCCGACGCGATTTACGCATTGATGACAATACCGCTTTAACCCTGCTTCATGATTTGGTATCACAAACTGCGCAAAACCATCAGTTAAACCCACATGAACAAGAAGAAGTAAACAGCTCGCCAGCACGCTTATCAGCTATCTTTGTGGTCACTCCAGAACAGTGGCTACAGCATGATATGTCATTGGTGCAAATGGATTTGATGCTGCGTACGCTTAAACAATTGGCCATCCGCTTATCAACACTCAATATAAAGTTACAGCTCATCCACTGTGATACCTTTGAACAATCGGTTGAGCGGATAACAGAGTACTGTCTTGCTAATAACATCACCCATGTTGCTGCCAATGCCGAATATGAGATTAACGAGCGGATGCGTGATGATCAGATTGCCAAACAGCTTAGCGCACAAGGCATCCAGTTTGATCTACATCATGACCAATGCATTGTACCGCCAGGCTCAGTGATGGTGACATCAAAAACCGGTGAAAATAAGATGTATCAGGTATTCACTCCGTTCTATAAGCGTTGGCAAAGTCTGCTAGATGCCAGCCCTGTGCATTTATATGATATTGAGCAATCTGCTGACTCGCAAACTCAAGCCTCAGATGAATGTAATGAACCATCGGATACACTGGCGCAAATAGATCAGCTGCATCAGCAAATGCTTAGGCTATTTTTAGAGCGACATTCATCAAATACAAACCAATCTCAGCTACAAGCCTGCCATAAGGCCTACCCTGCCGGCGAATGGGCGGCACAGCAAAAGCTAAATGACTTTGTAAAACAAGACATCGATGAGTATCAAATCAGCAGAGAACAACCCGCACTGATGGCAACCAGTCAGCTTTCTGCTTATCTGGCCATTGGCGCAATATCAGCAAGGCAGTGTTATGTAACAGCGATTGACGCACTGGCACGAACTGATTCGAGCTCAGAGGATATATTGACGTGGGTTAAAGAGCTGGCGTGGCGTGATTTTTATCGACATGTTATTGTCGATCGACCCGATATTGTTAAACACCATGCCTATAAAAAAGAAACTGATAATAAGATAAACTGGTCTTATGATCTAAACGACTTTAAGGCTTGGTGTGAGGGGATGACAGGTGTGCCTTTGGTCGATGCAGCGATGCGTTGCCTGAATCAAACGGGCTTTATGCACAATCGCCTGCGTATGGTAACCGCCATGTTTTTGACCAAAGATTTGTTGATTGATTGGCGCTGGGGTGAGCGCTATTTTATGCAGCAACTGATTGATGGTGACTTTGCTTCTAACAATGGCGGCTGGCAATGGAGCGCATCCATAGGCACCGATGCGGCGCCCTATTTTCGGATTATGAATCCGTTTAGCCAAGGCAAAACCCATGACAAAGAGGCTTTATTTATCAAAACTTGGCTACCTGAGCTAAAAGACATCCCTGCCAAAATCTTACATGATGAATCAAAGCTGCGTCAGGCATTAAGCCCACAAGGTGACTTTGCCGATGTTAATTATCCGCAGCCGATGGTTGAGCATAAAACAGCTAGACTGTATGCCATTGAACAGTTTAAGTCCAATGGCTAATTTTAATTAACCTAATCGACTGGCTGGCAAGCACCGGCACCTTGAGTCGCCACCGTTACCTCTGCGCCTGTCATTGCAAATAACTGTTCTATCGCAGTTTTTGCATTATTTTCAGCCTGAAGCATCACGCCATCAGCACAAGCACGCTTTAATACTTCTTGCTTAGCACTGGCTTGCGCTTGCTTTAGAATTTCAGGCTCAGCATTTGTCATGCCAAAGAAACCTCCTGCCTGCCAGTCATACACCTCAACATCATCTAAATAGACGGTGAAGATTTCAACAGGCGGTACAGTTACCATCACATTCGGCATCAAGGTTAGCGTGCCACCTTGTTTACCGTCGGCCTCTGCTTGCTTCTTTGCTTCTTCGATTTGCTGCTCAGTGGGGTCAGACACTTGTACCATTTCAGGACTTAATTGGCTTAAGTCAACACCCGCGACCACACGACCACGTGCGATAAACAAGCCCTTTTGCTGGTCTTGCCATAAGCGCTGCCAAGAGCCTTGCTGCTCACTAGTAATGACAGTATCGACATTATAAGCGACCGTCTCCAAGCGATTTAATTGCTGTATTCGACTCACTACCCCTTCACGACTTAGGGTTTGAATTTGAGTTGAAGTATCCTTGGTAAATTGCTGCCACAATAGAACACTGAGCACAATTATAATCAGTAGCAAAATTAGCTTGGACCAAACACCACCAGATTTTGCCATTTTTTGAGTTTTGTTATTCATAATTTATCATCATTAAGGTTATAATTAATGGTTTGTCATCGCCAAACACGGTTTATACCACTATCATTAGGTCATTGAGGCCAAATAGCAAGTGATGAAATAGGTTGATGACCGTGTAAAAAGCGGCCTAGATAGGTTAAATACAGCCCTAATTAGCAGTGTTATATAAAAAAGGATTGCGTCAGTGGCAAACTTTACCTAACATAGGCAGGTTGTGGTTTAAAACCAAACTTCATTATCAACTTAGATTGATTTCTAATTTAGATTTTGTTTATATTTTTATTTTAGACAGCTTATGTTAGATATCGATTACTTGTGTTAGATATCAATGAAATATTAAACCGTCACAGTGTTGCTGATTATTTATTTAACACTAATTTAAAGCTTAAGTTTTAACCAAACCACATTCATTTACAGATTATTTTTGTTACTGTGTCATTTCACTACATTAAGTAAAGTCGAGTCCATTATGAGAGCCAGCCAGTTTTTATTTGCTACCTTAAAAGAAAACCCAAGTGATGCAGACATCGTATCAAGCCAGTTGATGCTTAGAGCTGGGCTTATCCGTAAGCTTGCTTCTGGCCTTTACGTCTGGTTGCCTATGGGGCTTAAAATATTACAAAAAGTAGAAAAAATTGTGCGTGAAGAGATGCAAAACATCGGCGCGCAAGAAGTGTATATGCCTATGACCCAGCCTGCTGAATTATGGCAGGAGTCTGGTCGCTTTGAAGACTACGGCCCAGAGCTACTACGCTTCAAAGACCGCCATAACCGCGACTTTGTATTAGGCCCTACCCACGAAGAAGTCATTACTGACCTAGCCCGTGGCGAATTACGTAGCTATAAACAGCTGCCTATGACCTTCTTCCAAATTCAAAGTAAATTCCGCGATGAGATTCGCCCACGCTTTGGAATCATGCGTGCCCGCGAATTCACCATGAAAGATGCCTACTCATTCCATATTGACCAGGCCTCATTAGAGCAAACCTATCAAGATATGTATCAGGCCTACACCCGTATCTTTAATCGTCTTGGTCTAAACTTTAGAGCGGTATTGGCCGATACAGGATCTATTGGCGGCTCAGCATCACATGAATTCCACGTATTAGCTGGCAGTGGCGAAGATGCGATTGCTTTCTCTGATGGTTCAGACTTTGCAGCCAACGTTGAGCTGGCTGAAGCGGTATGCTTTGATGAGCGCCCTGCTGCTTCAGAAGACAGAAAAGATGTGTCAACGCCAAAAATTGAAACCAATGAAGACTTAGCGGCCTTCTTAGATATCCCACTAGCAAAAACAGTAAAAACCTTAATCGTAAAAGGTCATCAGCTGAACGAAGACGGCACTGAAGGCGAGCCACAATTAATCGCTTTAGTGGTTCGTGGCGACCATACTTTAAATGAAATCAAGGCTGAGAAAATTGCTGAAGTGGCAACACCACTGACCTTCGCTACTGAAGAAGAGATGAAAGCGGCGGGACTGAAAAAAGGCTATATTGGTGTTGATCTTGATATCCCTGTGTATGTCGACCGTGCTGCAGCCGCTATGGCGGACTTCGTCTCAGGTGCCAATGAGTATGACATGCACACTACCGGCATGAACTGGGATAGAGATGCACAAATCACCAAGGTCGTTGACATCCGTAACGTGGTTGATGGTGACCCTTCACCAGATGGTAAAGGTACCTTAAGCATCAAGCGCGGTATTGAAGTGGGTCATATCTTCCAGTTAGGCGATAAGTATTCTAAAGCGCTTAGCTGTACTGTGATGGGTGAAGACGGCAAGCCAGTGACCCTTATGATGGGCTGTTACGGTATCGGTGTCAGTCGCATCATCGCAGCGGCGATTGAGCAAAATCATGATGACAATGGCATCATTTGGGCCAAAACACCAGATCCAAAAGACTCTATCGCACCATTTGATATTGCCATCGTACCGATGAAATCAAAACAAGATACGGTAATCAATACCGCTGAAGCACTTTATGAAGAGTTAAAAGCAAAAGGCTTAAATGTGTTGCTTGATGATCGTAATGAGCGTCCTGGTGTCAAGTTTGCTGATTTAGAACTAATCGGTATTCCACATCGTATCGTTGTATCAGATCGCAACTTAGCAGAAGATAAGTACGAGTATGTGGATCGCCGTAATGGTGAAAAGCAGCTACTTAGCCGTGATGAATTATTGGCTGTTTTAGAAGCTTAATCGATATCTCATATTAAGTGTCTTATTAAGCATCTCATTAAGCGCCTCGTTAAATTAATAGCACAAATAAGAGAACGTCTTGACTATCAAGGCGTTCTTTTTTTGTGCTTTTTAGTTATCGAATACACAAATTTTTTATCTACAACAATAAGTTTAGCGTTATAATCGTAATTAATACAACTTTAAGCGCCATTAAGCACAGTTAAACTCATTGCGCTTATCCGCTTAGTGGACGCTTTAAACCTTACTTCATTATTGATATTAAACAACCTGATATTAAACCATTTGATAGTAACAATATCATTCAGCTATAAGGTGACCATACCATGCAATTTGCAGTAATCGGACTGGGTGTCTTTGGACGTGCTTGTGCCTTTGAACTACAAAATCAAGGCAACGAAGTGCTAGGCATTGATATGGATGAGCAAGAAGTAAACAAAGTGAGTGACATTTTAAGTCACTCCGTCATTGCAGATGCCACAGACAACGAGACCTTAAAAGAGCTCAATCTTAGCCAATTTGATGGGGTCATTGTCAGTATCGGTGACGACTTAGAAGC
This sequence comes from Psychrobacter sp. FDAARGOS_221, assembly GCF_002313155.2. NCBI lineage: Bacteria > Pseudomonadati > Pseudomonadota > Gammaproteobacteria > Moraxellales > Moraxellaceae > Psychrobacter > Psychrobacter sp. FDAARGOS_221. The sequence continues at coordinate 2,826,100 of NZ_NWFK02000001.1, read as the reverse complement.
CAGCTTATTGTGTACCTTAAACTTAATTAAACTGCCAGTGAAAAACCTGTGGGTAAAAGCTAAAACCGATGCCCATCATGACATCCTAGATAGCTTGGGAGTCGAAAACATCATTCACCCAGAACAAGACATGGGCATTCGTATTGCTCAAGCGATGGCCTACCCTATGATGAAGCAGTATTTATCTTTGGGCAATAAAGAGTATATGGTTCGCATTGATATTCCTAAGAACTGGGAACCAAAAACTATTGGCAAAATCAAAAACAAACACCCTTACACGCCTTTGGTGTTAGTCATTCGTGATAAAGAAATCCTACGTGATTTTGATGACTCTATGATAGTGCAATACCCTGATTGCTTGATTTATGCCGGTTTGGTAGAAGACCTAAAGCTACTGGCTAAGTATTTTATTGCCTAGCTTGCGTCGTGCTTAACTTGCGTCGTGCTTCAACAGTTGCGTTAGAACAGTAGCACCCAAAACTTGAGCACTAAAATGATTGTTGTTTGACTCTTATTCTGCGCTGTTACGTTAAACCTTAAGCCATATCTTTAGTTGCATAAAGGCCCACACCATGCCCAACCAAACATTGCCTAAAAAGATAACGTCAAAAAGCAATACTGCAAAAAATAAAATGATGCCCAATAATAACGGTCATCTGTGGCTGTCACCGCCCATGATTCTTGCTGTGGGCTTCTTATTTTTAATTGCCACAGGCAGCTCATTATTAAAACTGCCTTTTGCTACGATTGAATCAGTCAGTTGGCTAGAAGCTGCGTTTACTGCTACTTCTGCAGTCACCGTCACCGGATTGGCCGTGGTTGATACTGCCAACTATACCTATTTTGGGCAGTTGGTGATTATTGTGCTCATTCAATTCGGGGGGCTGGGTTTTATGACCTTTGCGGTACTGGCCTTTTTTAGTTTGCAGCGCCGATTAAACCTCACTAGTCAAAAAATTGCCCGCGAAGCCTTTGCCGAAACCAGCTTTAGCCAAATTACCAACACCGCCAAGTCGGTATTTATGATTGCCATCTGTGTCGAGATGATTGGATTTATTGGTTTAACCTTATGCTTTTTGCCAGAAATGTCATGGGGTCAGGCGTTATATCAAGGCTTCTTTTATACCATCTCAGCTTTTAATAACGCAGGCTTTGCCCTATCAAGTGACAGCTTAAGTGGCTATGTCGACCATGCTGGTATTAACTTTATTATTACCAGCTTAATTATTATTGGCGGACTCGGATTTTTGGTGATTAAAGACTTGGCTGATAACCGCAGTTGGCACAAGATTAATATCAATACCAAACTAATCTTGGTATCAACGCTGGGCTTAAACCTGATTGCCTTTATGCTATTTTGGTTATTAGAGCATAACAATCCGGCTACTGTAACCAATCACTAAATATGGGAATAAGTTAAACTATGCGGGAATAGATGGGACAAGCCCCATGAAGTCCACGTAATTCCAAGGTTTGAAAGATTCAAAAGTTCGACGTTTTAAATTATTCTCATTTTAGCACACCAGCCGATTTAGGGCGATATAGCCAGTTAAAATGGGAATACGCTGACGGGCTTTAAAAGATGTTTAAATGAGTTTTAAAAGGGTGGCTTAGGCTGCCCTTTTTCGTGGGCAAAGATTAGTCAGGAAGATCGTAACTGGCATGGATGACTTGACCGCATATCTCAATATCATTAGCTTGCATATCCTGCTTGGATATATCGAAGCTGTCATAGGCTTTGTTATCGCTGATAAGCCTTAGCCCGCCTGTCGGTATCCACTGAGTACGCTTGACATACAGCCTGTCATCAATGCGGATGACGTACACTTTGCCATCCAGCGCTTGGTTGCGCTCTCTATTAATGACGATAGCTGCATTCTCTGGAATGGTAGGAATCATTGAGTCACCTTCTGTGAATAGCACTGCCAAGCATTTAACTGTTAAGCTTCTTGCTTGAACCCAACGGCGGCGAAACGCTAGGTATTTGCTGGGTTTAATAGCGCCATCACTGAACATGCCATGCCCTGCACTGACAGCGATGTCATATGCAGGTATATGAACGTACTCATCATCATTAACCGCTTCTGAGTCAGATGCTACCTGCTGTAGTGGTTGAGCCTCTGTATCACCAAATATTAAGTAATGAGGACTAATACCATAAATTTTTGCTAATTCAAATATATTGTCAATTTTAGGCTCTCTATCACCCACCTCCCAGGCTTGCAGTGAGCTACGAGCAAAACCGTTATTAGATAAAGCAACCACTTCATCTCTAGTTAGATTCGCATTGTTTCTAACCTTAGTTAGTCGATCTGCAAAAACCTTTCTATCAAAGATACTCGTTACAGGTTGTTGGCTCATAAGATGTAACCTTTTAATGACCTAATATACCTTGTTACAGGTTCTTTAAGTACTTGTTTTAATTGCGTTTTAGATTATAAAGAGGTATTTTTGTAATAAAAATAACCTGTTACAGGGTTTTTTACTTGATTAATAACCTTGTTACAGGTATTATATACACAAGCAATAAGTAAATGAGGTTATTAAATGCGTACAAATCAAACCGAAAAAAAAGCGCCAGTGGTGGAAGACTGGCACCAAGCGGAGATTATCGCATCGCTTAAAAAAAGTGGGACTAATATGTCTGCATTGTCTGAGGCTCACGGGTACAGTCGTGGTGCATTACGCAATGCGTTGTATCGTCCCTATCCAAAAGCTGAACGTATTATTGCTGAGGCAATTGGCGTTGAGCCTAAAGATATTTGGCCGACTCGTTATACAGGTTAATTAACTTGGAGATAGATTGTGAACCTAGAAACAAGTTATACAGCACAGGAGTTGGCGGATTTACAGTTAAAAAGTTTACCACATACTCGTGTGGGTGTCATGAAAAAAGCAAAAAAAAGCAACTGGACTACTCGAAAACGGGTTGGGCGTGGTGGTGGTCTTGAATACGCCTTTGAAAGCCTGCCTGAGGATGCTCAAAACGAAATCCATATCAAGGTTGCCAAGCAGGTAGCAAAGCAACAAGCTCGTGAAGCAAAAGACAATCAGCCCAAACAGGCAGATGAACCTAAACAGGCAAACTATTTGCCAGAAGTGCTTTGGAGTGGCTGGGAGGATGCTACAGCTAAGCAAAAACAGAAAGCTACTGAACAAGTGGGTAACTGCTTTGCTGTTGATGACTTAATCAACACGGGCATGGGTACTGTGCAAGCGATTGAGCAAGTTGCTGCCGATACCGGTGTTAGCAAAGGCTCATTAAAGCGCTGGTATTACAAGGTACGCAACTTTGAGCGTAGTGATTGGTTGCCAATATTAATCGGTAACTATCACAAAAGCAAAAAGCGTCAAGCGGACTTTACCCCTGAAGCATGGGAGGCGTTTAAAGCAGATTACTTACGCCTTGAACGTCCACAGATGGGTACTTGCTACGAGCGTTTAAAACTTTTAGCAAAAGAGCATGGTTGGACGATACCTAGTCTTAGCAGTGTCAAGCGTAAGCTTAAGCGTGAAGTGCCGATGACCCAGCAAGTGTTACTACGTCAAGGAGATCATAAGCTGTTTGAAATGTACCCATCTCTACAACGTAGTGTTGAGTCACTTGAGGCTATGGAGTGGATTAATGGCGATGGCTACAAACACAATGTGTTTGTTGAGTTTCCTGATGGGGAGATTTGCAGACCAGTGACGTGGTTTTGGCAAGACGTGCGTACTCGCAAGATACTTGCTTACCGTACTGATAAGTCTGAAAACACTGACACTATCCGTTTATCTTTAATGGATTTGATATATCGCTACGGCATACCTCGTGAAGCAACTATTGATAATACCCGTGCGGCTGCTAACAAGAAGATGACAGGTGGCGTGCCTAACCGTTACCGCTTCAAAGTGAAAGAGGACGAGCCTGATGGGATTTTGAAAATACTTGGTATCAAGGTGCATTGGACGAGTGTGAACTATGGCAAAGGGCATGGTCAGGCAAAACCAATTGAACGTGCATTTAGTCACGGCGGCCTTGGTGAAACGGTAGATAAAGACATGCTACTTAGAGGACATAACACGGGTGGTAGTGCTAAAGATAAGCCTGATAATTATCACGGTGGTAAACGTGGAGCAAGCTATGAAGACTTTATTACCGCATTGGATAAGGGAGTTGATCTTTGGAACAACCGTGAGGGGCGTGATACTGAATTGTGTTTAAAGCGGTATAGCTTTAACCAAGTGTTTGAGCGTGATTATGCACAAGCGACGATACGCCGTGCCACCACTGAGCAGATGCGCCTGCTAATGCTAACCAGTGAGGCGGTGACGTTGAAACACAATGGTACGTTTGAGTCTCATTCTGGCGGTAGCATTGATGGACAGAAAAACCGTTATGAGGCGGTGGACTTAATCGGTAGTCATCATAAGAAAGTGGTTATCCGCTTTGATCCTCAAAAGCTACATGAGAATGTGCTGGTATATAGCTTGGATGGTAGGTTTTTGGCTGAAGCAGTTTGTACCAAGAAAGTCGCCTTTGGTGATACGGCTAAGGCTCGTGAGCACAGTAGAGATCTTAGACAGCGTATTAGACATGAGAAAGCTGCTGCTAAAGCACAGTTGAAGATGACTAAGAGACAGTATGCGGAGCTTGAAGCGGCGATTGAGGTGAAAGATGATGCACCTCCAATACCAAGTATTACTGAGATTATGAGAATAGAAGGAAATACGGTGCGGAAGCAGACAGCTGATGCAGATGACGAGTGGGAACATCAAGATGACTATATGAATTATATAGCAATGTTAAAAAAGGAGATGAGTGATGAGTAAGACAACACAAGCAAAAAACCCAATGCAAACTAAAAATCTTTCAAACGATAGTGATCACCGTCTAGCACCATGTCTGAAAGCAGAAGCTGACCAAAATCAGTTGCAACAATCTTCTGCCAAAAAGACCAAGGGGTTTGATTTAAGTCGTCTAGAAGACCACCAGCTTCGGGAGGAAGCACAGGAATACCGTCAAAAATTGCATGACAGTCGGCTACTAACTGCACCGACATTTGAATTTCTTTCATCTCAGATACAGACTCAAAATTTTCAAGATCTTCAAGCTCAGATTGCAACTCTTGTGAATAGCAGAGCATTCGCCAACGTGTGCAAGCTAACAAAAGACGAGCGACAGGGGTTTGCCACTTTTTTGTCTTGTTGCGCCGTGTTGTATCAGCAAGGCAAAAAGAAAAGATCTCGTTTTTGTTGGCATGCTCCCATCGGTAAAATTCATCGCTACCTACAATTAAAAGGCATCTTTTTAGATTAATAAAGTCCTCATCACTCCAACCCTCAAAAGCAATACGTTGCATCTCGTGAAAGGTGTAAAACATATTTTGAAAGCTGTTGGATACGGTGAGTGGCGTATTATAAAACTTAAGCATAACGAACCTCTTAAATAGAAGAGAGAAAATATTATGACATTAACAGATCAAGTAAAACAACTGATAGAAGAAAAAGGCTTAACTCAAACCCAAGTTGCCAAAGAATGTGGCTTTAGCTCTGGTGCGTTAAGCAGCTTTTTTAAGGGTAGTTATAAAGGTGATAACGAGAAGCTGGAGGCGTCACTGCAAAGCTGGTATGACGCACAAACAAAGCAGACTGCTACGTTTGTCTCTGCTCCTGACTTTGTAGAGACACCTACTGCGACAAAGATATTTGCTGACTGCGACTTTTTGAAGATGTTCGGCAAGATGGGCGTTGTCTATGGCGCATCTGGTGTCGGTAAGACGCAAGCGGCTCGCCAATATACCAAAGCCAACAACAATGTGTGGATGATAACCGCCCGCCCTAGCATCTGTACTATCAATGAAGTGCTGTACGAGATGGCATTGGAGCTTGGCATTACTGATGCGCCAAAACGTGCAGGCAAACTGTCACGTATCTTAAAGACGAAGCTGTCTGGCACTAAGGGCTTGATGATTATTGATGAAGCTGACCACTTGCCACTGAAAGTATTGGAAGAATTACGCATCTTGCAAGAAGACAGTGAAGTCGGCTTTATGCTGATTGGTAACGACAAAGTGTACACGCAAATGCAAGGCGGATTTAACCAGCGTCACCAGTTTGCACGGCTTTGGAGTCGTAACGCCAAAAGACAATCAGTACAACAGAACAGCAAAAAGGATATCGATGCAGTAGCACAGGCTTGGGGGCTTGAGCTGTCTGACACCAAGCTGATGAATGCCTTATATAGCATTGGTCAAGGTGCTGGCTCATTGCGTGCCCTAACCAACTACTTGCAACTTGCAGGACTAACTGCCAAGGCTCGCAATGAGCCAATCACGCTACCGCTGATCTTATCAGCACAGAAGCAAATGGGGTGAGTTATGACGACTAATACGACGACTATCTATAAGAACAAGCTCAAACGCACTATAAAGACTGGCATGCATGCGCTACAGCTGGATGATGCGACTTACAGAGATATGTTGGCTAACGTTAGCCAGCGTGCCAGTGGCAGTGCCAAGCGTAGCATCAAAAACATGACTTTGGCTGAGCTTAACGGCGTGATTGATGAGATGCGTAGTAAAGGCTTTGAGGCCAGACGTGGTAAGTACAGTGGTAAAAAAGACAACTCTGTCCGCAATAAAGATGAGCAAAGGATTGAACGGCCTATGCTAGGCAAAGTCCAAGCGCTGTGGATCACGATGCACCAGCAGGGCTTTGTGAAAGACGGTAGTGACAATGCGTTAAATGCCTTTGCACGTAAGCTATTTAACAAACAGCGCAAGCAGGATGATAAGCCGCTGATTATCAACTTGCGTGGTGCTGATGATAGAGAACTTTGGCAGTTAATCGAAACACTAAAAAGCTGGCAGCAACGAGAAGAAGATAAGTTGCGACTACAAAAACTGAAAAACGACAAGTAAGGGGTTAATCATGGCGGATATAAAAAAAGAAGAAGTAAGTGCGGCTGGTATGTCGCTTGATGTGTTTGATGTATCCGCTCCTGAATTGATCAAAGACTTGGCGGGCACAGTCGCCCATGTCGGTGTTAAGCACTATGGTCTTACACCAATCGTAGCTAACAAGCTTGGCGTAGATGTTGCCTTAGCTTTTGCTGAGCAAGCTGGCGGTACGCAAGTGTATATCCCTATTACTTTGAGCGTGAAGATAAGCAATAGAGATATGGAGATGTACGAAAAGTTTGACGGCAGCAATCATAATCAGCTAGCAAAAGAGTTTGGCTGTAGCGTAGCTTGGGTATATGCAGTGATAAAGCGTGTTCGCAAACAGATGCAAGATAAAAACCAACCAAACCTGTTTTAAATTAGCTTTAAAGACGTTTAAAACACATTAAGAGGATAAGACGATGTTAGATGAATATATTGAAAATATTGAACCTGCCAAAACCGCTAAAACCGGTAAAGAGAGAAGCATCCAAGACTGGTTGCGTGCAGACAACAGACGCAATGCGCTTGAGCGTGATATTGCACAGATGAAGCGTCATGTAGACACAGTGCATCTGTGGCTGCGTGTGGGGGTAGCAATGTTAGTACTGGTGCTGGCTATGCAACTGATGCTGTGGTTTGCACAGTAAGTAGCCAGATATAACTTATTTAATAATAAAAGGAATTGCGGTATGACTCATTATCAAGAACATCAAGAACAAGTGCCAGCAGGCTATATGCTCAACGAAAAAGGCTATCACGTGCCTATCGATAAGATAAAACCTATTGATAGGCTACGAGATGAGCAAGTCAAAATGATGATTAAGGATGCCAAGCACTTACGAGGTGTGATGCAGGATATTAAGGCCTCTTTATTTGCTGATTTTAGAGACTTTTTGGACTTGTCTGCTGCTGAATATGACACTGAATATGGTGGTAAAAAAGGCAATGTCAGTCTGCCAAGCTTTGACGGTAAATACAAAGTACAGATTGCTATCCAAGATCATATTGTCTTTGATGAACGCTTGCAGATAGCCCAAAACCTTGTTCACGCATGTATTGAAGAATGGGGTGCAAGCAGTGCCAAAGAGATTATGACCCTAGTTAATGATGCGTTCCAAGTGGATAAAGAAGGTAAAGTTAGCACCCAGCGTGTGCTTGGCCTACGCCGTCACAACTTTGAGCATCCCAAGTGGGAAAAAGCAATGGAAGCCATTGCGGATGCTATGCAAGTAACTAGCAGCACTGAATATATGCGCTTTTATGAGCGTGATGAAAAAGGCAAGTATCAGCAAATCACCCTAGACTTTAGCAAGGTATAGGAGACTTCGATGGCTAAAACTATGAGTGCCCTGATAGCTGATGTCAAAGCTGCTGAGAGCCGTTTGATTAAGCATGTGCAACCTCTCAATAAACGTTTAAATGCATTAAATATGCACGTTTATTGGGATGGAAGTTTTAAAGAGTGGTTTATCAATCGCTTTGCTGCTGATGACAGAGGCGGTATCAGCTTTTGGCTTGATGAACGTAAATTCAAAAAGCTAATGGCAATGAATAATACAGAGCTTCGTGAATATTGTGAAAATTGGGGGTAGAAATGAAGATTAGCAAAATGCGTAAAGTATTTCCTTTCTATGAACAACATGGGAACTTGGTTTATATCGGTGGTGTTCAACGAAAGCTTAGACTTGAGGAAGAAGATTTACTTTTTCGAATTTTAGTAAGACGCAAAATAGAGCGATTCGGTAAAAAGTTAGGTAAAGCATTGCAAGCCAAACAACCTAAACAGTTATAGTTAGCCGCCACCAGTCGGGTACTGGTAAATCAAACTAAATTAAGGAATAAAACGATGAATAAACAAGATCTAATTAACAAAATGGCAGAAGACGCTGGTATCACAAAAGAGCAAGCTCGCTCTGCACTACAAGCGTTTGAGTATGGCGTAACAGAAGCACTAGCAAATGGTGATAACGTGCAAATGGTTGGCTTTGGCACCTTTAGTACTGCAAAGCGTAAGTCACGTATTGGCCGTAACCCTAAGACTGGCGAATCTTTGCAAATCCCTGCTAAAAACGTGGCCAAATTTAAAGCTGGTAAAAGCTTAGATGAAGCGGTCAACTGATAACTCCTTATTTAATCAGTAAACCAGTTTAATAACCTCACAGTCACACACTCGATAAACTCTAACTAATACACATTAGTTAGAGTTTTTTTATGTCTATGACTGGAGTAAATATGGGTGACAGATACGTTTTACAGATGCAACACACACTAAGACGACTTGGTTACAACTTAGCAGTCGATGGTGTCGCAGGTAAAGAGACATTAAAGACATTTAATCAAATGATTGCTGACAGTGGATTAAAAGAAGTCGAACCAGCTAAACCTGCTGCCGGTGATTGGAAGGATGACTGGGATGCCAAGCTTAAAGGTGTGCATCCTGATTTAGTTAAAGTCGTGCGCCGTGCTGCTGAACTTACTACGACCCCATTTAAAGTGATCGATGGTGTACGTAGTAAAGAGAAGATGTGGGAAATGTACGGGAAAGGTCGAACGGCTAGTCAATTGCGAGCTAAAGGCGTACCTGTTAAATACGCAAAACCTAAAGTACGAAAAGTGACGTGGCTAAACAATCCGCTGGGATCTAAACACCGTGCGCATGCAGATGGTTATGGTCATGCGGTTGATGTGTTCCCCGCACCCTACACGAATGCTGTCTGGGAGCGCATCGACTTATTTGAAGAAGTCGCTAAAGCCATGTATGCAGCGGGTGCAGAACTTGGTATTGATATAACGTGGGGCGGTAATTGGGATGGCGATAGCCGTTGGCATGAGCGTGGTGAGTACGATAACCCCCACTTTCAAATTTAGCAAATAACTTGTTATTAGGAATCTAACATGGATAAGCAAGACAGCATTTTATTCCCCATCATCCGTTATTCGCTTATCGGTCTAGGTACTAACTTGGTACAAAGCGGTTTACTCAATGCGGAACAGCTTGATACAGCAGTTGGCGCATTGATTACATTGGGTGCAACGGCGTGGTTACTCTTTAACAAAACATATAGACACAAAAGATAGCTATGGATAACGTCGATTATGCACAAAAACAGCAAGATATTATGCTGGCACAGCAATTAGCTATTGCACACGCGAAAGCACAAGTCATAACAACTCACAATCAAAACAGTGATGGTGACTATGAGTGTATTGACTGTGGCGAGCTGGTAGAGCCACAACGAGTCAAGCTGGGGCTGACTTTGCGCTGTATTGGTTGCCAGCAAGACTATGAAAAAAAAGGATAGCTGGTGCGACAAATCTTTGAATACATTACAGCTCATTGGGCAGTGTTTTTGACGCTATGCGGTACAGTTGGCTCTATCGTGTATTTGATACTAGATGCACGTTATGCACGTAAAGTAGAGATTAAAGAAGGCTTAGATTATCTCAATCTAAAATTTGATGAAGTGGAAAATCGAGTCGATAAAGTGGAACAAGAGTTACAACATCTACCCTCAGCCAAAGACCTAATGGGGCTGCAAGCGGCCATCAAAGAAATGAGGGGCGAAACATATGCATTACGTTCCAGCATTAAAGGATTGTCTCGACTGGTTGATTTGCTCGTTGAGAAAGAAGTAAACAAAGGAGATAAATAGCGTGACCAATTTAATTATAGCAGATCAGCGCCTAGCACTGCTTCAAGCATTGGTTGCTTGCAATAACGACGCCAACCAAAACATCTTGCAAACCTGCCTCGCTCAATACGGTCACAGTATCAGCATGGACTTAGTGCGTAACCATATGCTGTGGCTTGAGGAGCAAGGGCTGGTTAAAGTAAATCATATTGATGTGACAGGCTCTGACTTATTAGTAGCAACAATCACCCAGCGTGGTCTTGATGTTACAAACGGCGTGAGCGTCGTTGATGGTGTTAAAAAGCCTAATCCGAAGTATTAAGGATAGCTATGACTGACAAGACACGAGGACGTGCAAGCAAAGTGGATCTACTCCCTAGTGACATCAAAAGCCAACTAACGCTGATGCTACGTGATAAAAAGCTATCACAGGCCAAGATATTATCTGAGATAAATCAGCTCATCTTGGACGCCGGTCTTGATGAGGAACACTGCTTAAGTCGTAGCGGGCTTAATCGCTTTAGCACTCGTATGGAGCAAATGTCTGCCCGTATTCGTGAAAGCCGTGAGATGGCAGAGATTTGGACTAAGCAGTTTGGTGAAGCACCGCAAAGCGATGTGGGCAAAATGCTGATGGAGTTTATCAAGCAGCTGGCTTTTGAAACCACAATGACCGTGGGTGAAAGTGAAGACGGCGTTGATATCAAAGCACTTAACCAGTTAGCCCTTGTGGTACAGCGTGTTGAGCAAGCTGAAACCAGTAGCTTTAAGCGTGAGCAAGCGATACGTAAGGAGATCGCCACACTTGCCGCCGATACCGCCGAGCAAGCCGTATCAGAAGCTGGATTGTCTGCTGATACAGTCAAGATGATTAAACATCAAATTCTTGGTATCGCTAATGACTAATGCCGTTAATGAGCGCCCACTTAATCAGCTGTCTAATGAGTGTCAAAACTTTTTAGATAGCTTTAGTGCGTTTAATAAAAATGATGTTTTGTTGGGCTATCAAAAACGCTGGATAGCCGATGATAGCCAAATCAAGGTTGGCGAAAAATCACGCCGTATTGGCTTGACCTGGGCGGAAGCTGCGGACAATGCGCTTGATGCCAGTATGAGCCGTACAGCGGGCGGTTGTGACACGTTCTATATTGGCTCAAATAAAGAGATGGCGCGCGAATATATTGACGCCGTCGCTATGTGGGCCAAGGCTTACGGTTATGCTGCAAGTGAAACACAGGAAGATGTGTTTAACGATGAAGACAAAGACATTCAGGTCTTTGTTATTTACTTTGCGTCAGGCTTTAAAGTTAAAGCCTTATCATCCAGTCCAAAAAACCTGCGTGGTATGCAAGGTAACGTGGTCATTGATGAGGCGGCATTCCACGACCGCTTTGCTGAAGTATTAAAGGCTGCAATGGCCTTAACTATGTGGGGCAGTAAAGTCCGCATTATCTCTACGCACAATGGCGATGACAGTCCTTTTAATGAGTACATTAAAGATTGCCGATCTGGTAAAAAGCGTGGCTCTGTACACACTATCACCATTGAAGATGCTTGCCGTGATGGCTTGTATCAGCGTATTTGTCAGGTGCTGGGTAAATGCCAAGTCACTGGCGGTGAATACACGATTGAGGGCGAGCGTCAGTGGATACAAAACTTGCTGAACGATACCGAAAGTGAAGAAGACGCTCAAGAAGAATATATGTGTGTGCCCAAGCATGGCTCTGGTAACTGGCTGACCCGTGCCATGATTGAAAAGAATATGGATAAAGGCACGCCTGTTATTAGTCTTATTAAAACAGATGACTTTAGCTTGGTTGATGAGCATATCAGACGTAGCGAAATACAAGACTGGTGTGAAGAACATTTAAAGCCCCTTTTAGACGGCTTAAATCCTAATTTAAAGCACTATGTCGGTGAAGACTTTGCCCGTAGTAGTAACCTGACTTCACTGAGCGTGGGAGCTGAACAACATAACTTGGACTTGGAAGTACAGTTTATTGTTGAGCTTGGCAAGATGCCCTACAAGCAACAAGAACAAATCATCGTTGATTATATTTTAAAGCGACTGCCTAACTTTGCGGGCGGTGCATTTGATGCCCGAGGCAACGGCGGGTATTTGGCTGAAGCAGCAGCAGATGAGTTTGGACGCTGGGATGAAAAAAAGCAAACTGGTCTGATTGATGAGGTCATCTTTAGTGACCCGTGGTATAGAAACAATACCCCGCCTTTAAAATCTGCATTAGAAGATGGTACGTTTAAGAAGATACCTAAAACAGATCGAGTGCTGGCGGATTTACGGGCATTTAGAGTGGTTAGAGGTATACCAAAGATACCCACTGCGACGGCTAGTGAAGACAGACAAGGCATCAAACGCCATGCTGATACTGCCATATCGTTATTACTGCTACGTCATGCACAGTTTACTATTGAAGCCAAGGTGCGTGAATACGGCTATGAGAGCGTTAAAAACGACACTATTGATCAAGATGATGACAACACCGAATTTTATGGATTTAAGCGAGGCGTGCTGTGAAAGAAATTGAGCCAACCAGCAAAAAAGGCAAAAGAATATTAGAGCAAGAGATTGCGACAGCATCCATGACTGGTGTGCGCCGTGCTTGGAATGATGACAGCATAGCCAAGGGGTTAAATCCTGTTAAGCTTGCCAATGTACTAGCGGCTGCTAACCAAGGTGATATATACGACTACCTAACGCTTGCCGAAGAAATGGAAGAGCGTGAGCCACACTATGGCAGTGTGATTCGCACTCGTAAGCTGGCAATTGAGGGATTAGATAGACACGTTGAGCCTGGCAGTGATGACGAATTAGGACAAAAGATTGCTGATGATATCAATAACTTGGTGCAGTCAGCTGAATTTGATGACCTAATCAGTGCGTTAGTTGATGGGCTTGGCAAAGGCTTTGCTGCGTGTGAAGTAATGTGGCAGAGCTTTAAGCCAACAGAATATAAATGGTGCGACCCTCGTTATTTTACTTATGCAGCTGACGATGCATATACACTCAGGCTACGCAATGAGGACGGCACGGCAGGTCAGCATCTGCCTGCTTATAAGTTTGTGGTGCATCAACCCAAGCTAAAAGCGGGTGTGCCCATCCGTGGTGGCCTTGCACGCATGGCAGCACTTAGCTATATGTGTAAAACCTATGCCCTAACAGACTGGATGGCGTTCTGCGAGGTCTTTGGTATGCCCATCCGTGTGGGCAAATACGGCAATGGCGCATCGGATCAAGACAAAACCATCTTAAAGCGTGCTGTGGCAAATATTGGTACAGATGCGGCGGCCATTATACCTGAGAGTATGCAGCTGGAGTTTATCCAAGCCGCAAGCTCAACGGGTGGCGAAAGTCTGTTTGAGAATCTAGCAAACTGGCTGGACAAGCAAATCAGCAAAGCCGTGCTTGGGCAGACGATGACGGCTGATGATGGCAGCAGCAATGCTCAGTCACAAGTACACAACGAAGTGCGCTTGGACTTGCTCAAAGCTGATGCTAAGCAATTGGCGGCTACGATTAATCAGCAACTGATTAAGCCGTACATTGACTTTAACTATGGCGTACAAGAGGTCTACCCGAAATTTGTCCTGCACGTACCAGAACCTGAGGACATTGCAGGGCTGGTTGATGGTCTATCAAAGCTGATACCACTGGGGCTTAAAGTGCCACAGAACTTTGTTCGTGACAAACTTGGCATCCCTGATCCACAAGAGGATGAGGAGTTGCTGGTAGCACCAACGGCTCAAGGCATCATGCCTAATCAGATGCCCCCTCTAAACAGTACAACACAGTTAAACACGGCTAATCCTGCTTTGGATATTGAAGATGACGATGATTTAGACGGCTTTATCAATGTGACCGAGCAATCTATTAAAGCGTTGGTCACACAGCTACAAAGCGCAAATAGCTTTGATGAGATGCTAACTCTTCTTAATGACGCTCAATTAAACACCAGTGATATTGCGGATGCGTTGGCATTGGCTGGCATTAAGGCTTTTGCTGATGGGGTTAAATAATGGCGGACAAACTTTTAGATGACGAACCCAAAGTTATACCTCATGAGGCCATTGCTTATATTAAGAGTAAAAAGCTGGCAACCAGCTATAACTGGTCAGAGATATACGCACAACAGCATGCCTCAAAGTTTACGGTTGCTAAGATTATGGAGATGGATGTATTAGATGACATCCATCAATCTGTAATTGAAGCCGTTGCTGAAGGACAAAGTTTTTACACATTTAAAAAAGGCATACTTAATCGACTTGGTGAGTCTGGCTGGGGTAACTTTGAGCAAGCAGATGAGGTAACTGGCGAAAAAATAACCCGATTGTCAAACCGTCGATTAAGAAAGGTCTACAGCGTTAATAAAACTCAGTCTTATCACACAGGCTCTTGGCATCGGTTTGAGACTAACAAAGCCACTCACCCTTACTTACGCTATCGCCTTGGGCCAAGCAAAGAACATAGACTTGAACACAAAGGGTTTGAGAGCTTGGTATTGCATGTTGATGACCCGTTCTGGCAAACACATATGCCTATGAATGGCTGGGGCTGTAAGTGCTGGGTGCAAAGCCTAACTGCTGAAAAAGCGGAGAAAATGGGTATCAGCAAATCACCCGAGGTTGAATTGCATGACTGGGTGAATAAATCAACTGGTCGTATTCATAAAGTGCCCAAGGGTATTGATCCAGGATTTGAATATAATGTCGGTAAGCATCACGAACATAAAGCGCTTGAGATGGTGACAGATAAGCTGTCACAGGTCGTGACGCAAAACCCAGGCTTAGCCAATGCCACCATGACAGCCTTGCTTAATGATACAGCTCAAAAAGCGATGATAGCTAAAGTGGTACATGACATGGTTACTGATATTGCTGAGAATAAGCGTGCTTATGGCAATACGCTGGCAGTTGGCACTATAAAAGATGAGGTTGTTGATAAGCTTGAGCAACTGGGTAAAGCGCCATACCATCGCATTATTGCCGTACGAGATGTGGATATATTGCATGGTTTAAGAGATAGTAAGCAGAAATTAGATAAGCATTTAGATATAGAGTTCTGGCAAAACTTACCAATCGAGCTACAAAACCCTACTGCAATTTTATTACAGAGTAAAGAGCAACAACGGCAAAAGAATGCACTTGATACATTAGTGTTTGTTTACGCTCAACAAAATGGAAAGCTACTCGTTAAAGTTGATTATGCTGTCAAAACAAAAGATACCAATGGCGAGAAAAAACAAATTTTATTGAATTTGGTAAAAACAGGGTCGGCGTTATCTAAGGATGAGCTATCTACTTTAAGGGCGTTTGAACTACTGTGGGGGGAGTTATAAGAAAAGATGGCGTTTTTATGTTGGGTTGGATTTGAACCAACGTCACTTGCTAACCTATTTTTGTAATACCGCCATCATAATACTACAAAACCACAGTTAACAATCCCTTCTACCTGAATTGGGCTCTACAACATAAAAACTAACTAATATTATACGCCAAACCCCACTCCTATCAAGTAAAAATCAGTAAACCACTTTAATAATACCCTCCTTGACATATTGCTAATCTAAGCAATATGAAAACACCTCTATATACCACGCTTAACAATACCAATCAAAGTCAAAGTGACGTTATCACTGCACTTTGCCGTAGCTTGCCGTCTGACTCTAATACAGACAGCGGGCTATGGTTGCCGCTTATTCCCATTGGTAAGTTTAGTGGACGTGATGGACGTAGCTGGAACAACAGCGACCCTGAAGCGGTCATTAAAAACACCACCCTGCCGTTTATCTTAGATATCGACCATGCCAGTGAAACCACACCAAACACTGAAGCTAGCGGCTGGATAACTCAGCTTAAGATTGAGAACAACCATATCTTGGGATTGCTTGAGCTCAATGGTCTTGGCAAACAAGTCATAGCCGATAAGCGTTATAAATTCTACAGCCCCGCCTTTAACGTCACCAAAGATGGCGTGGTACATGCACTAGCTAGTGTCGGCTTGACCAACAAGCCGAACTTAAATGTACCCGCCCTAAATAATGCAACCACCAACCCAACGCAAAAGGACACTCCTATGGATCCAGAATTATTAAAAGCCCTTGGCTTACCTGAGGATGCTGATCAAGCAGCAGTGCTTGACGCTATCAAAGCATTAAAAGCTGCTAAGTCAGAAAAAGAGCCACAAACGCCTGATTTAAATAGCTTTGTGCCGCAAGCAACCCACACTCAAGTGGTCACTGAGCTTAATACTGCTAAACAACAGCTTGCAGACATGAAAGCTGCAAAGCATCAAGAAGCAGTAGAGACGGCCATTAACACGGCTATTGTAGATAAAAAGATTGCCCCTGCTGATAAAGAGTTTTACACAAAATGTTGCTCAACTGAGCAAGGCTTGGCTGACTTTAATAAGTTTGTATCAACCAAAGCAGCAATTATTGGCGACAGTAACTTACCAAATACATCACCCAAAGATGACAAAAGCACAGAGCTAAACAGTGCGCAACAAGCAGTCCTGGCTCAAATGGGTGTTGTCTTAGATTAAGCAACACCTGCTTTAACACTTTATTAATCAGTAAATTTATTCAAGTAAATCATAAAACATAAGGAACAAGCTCATGGCTTTAGTTAATGCTGCAACGCTATCAGCACTCAATACGGCGATTAAACAGACATTCCAAAAAGGTTTGGACAGTGTTGAACCTGAATACACCCAGATTGCGACCGTCGTACCCTCTAGCACTGCCAGCAACACTTACGGATGGCTGGGTGAAATGCCGGACATGCGGGAATGGATCGGTGAACGTGTGCTAAATGATATTAAAACGCACGGTTACACCATTGTTAATAAGCTGTATGAATCAACGATTGCGGTGAAACGTACTGATATCGAAGATGACAATCTTGGCACATTAACCCCACTTGCAGAAGCACATGGCCGCCGTGCGATGCAACATCCAGATAAGCTGGTGTTTGGTGCATTAAAAGACGGTCGCAACCAACTGTGCTATGACGGCCAAAACTTCTTTGATACTGATCATCCCGTGTATGAAAAGCACGATGGTACTGGCTCTGCCACCACTGTATCAAACCTTGACTACGATGCTGACTCTGGTGAACCAGCGTGGTATTTGCTAGATACCAGCAACATCATCAAGCCAATCATCTTTCAGAAGCGTAAAGACGTTGAGCTGACAAGCATGACCAAGCTGGATGATGAGTCAGTATTTATGCAAGACATCTTCCGTTGGGGCGCTCGAGCACGTCATAACGTCGGCTATGGCTTTTGGCAAATGGCGTATATGTCAAATAAACCATTAACTAGCGACAATCTAAACGCTGCCATTGCACATATGCAGTCACAAAAGGCTGACGGTGGCCGTGAGCTTGATATTAAGCCTACTTTGCTAGTTGTCCCACCATCACTACGAGCCAAAGCGTTAGAGCTCGTAAAAGCGGAACGCTTGGCGAATGGTCAGACCAACATCAACAAAGATGTGGTTGATGTGTTAGTCACTCAGCGAGTGTAACCAATCTTTTAATGTAACGATTTAACACCAAGCTGGGCTAAAACGCCCAGCCCTTAAATCACATAACTTAATAACTTAGCTTTATAAAAATCAAAGGACACAAACATGAGTAACAAAGTTTTAGTATCAGTGATGGCAGCCGGTTGCCTAAGTCGATTTCGTAATGGCATGCAATTCACAAAGACACCAAGAGATATTGAGGTTACGCAAAGCGAGCTGGCAGCGCTTGAAGCCGATAGTTATCTTAAAGTTAAGGTGCTCTCCGATGATGCTGATATCAAAAATGCAAGCGGTTCATTGGGCGTTGATGAAGATATCGCAGCAGATTCAGGTGCTGATACGGCTCAAAGCGATGATGCAGGTGCAAATGCTACTGAAAGCGATGATGATTCAGAGGCATCTGTTGAGCGTTTAGCTGTCATCACTGAGTCAATGCGTGGCTTAAATCTTGATATGACAGCAGATAAGCCAACTGTCAAAGAGCTTAAAGATGCTGGTCTTGATGTGAGCGCAAAAGAGCGTGATCACGCTTGGGATGTGCTTGTTGCCGAATATACCGAGAGTATCCCAGAATGAGCTATGCCGCTGTCACAGATCTAGAATTGCGCTTGGGCACGCAGACAGTTATTGAACTGACTAACCCGAAGCGCCGTGCTGACAGCATTAATACGCCAGTTGCTGATGCAGCTATTGCAGATGCCACTGGCATTATTGATAGCTATATCGGTCAGCGTGTGAGCCTGCCGCTTGATATCGTACCTGCTTTAGTTAAGACGCTGGCTATTGATTTAGCTGTGTACTATCTAAAGGTCAAGCTTGGTAATACAGGCAATGCGGATAACGCTACTACTAAGCTATACGATGATGCCATCAAGCATCTTGAGCGATTTGCCAAGGGCGACACCAGTCTTGGCTTAGCTATTCCTGAAGATAATGGTGATGATGACGCCAATCAAACCAGTGATCATGCAGACATTAGCAGTGAGCCACGGCAGTTTACTCGTAATAAGATGGGTCGTTTAACTTAGCATAAAAATATTAAGAGGTTGGGTTATGTACGCATCTGATGAACAAAAAAGCGCCCAGCAAGCGATAAAAGATTTTAATGAAGTTATTCGTCCTATTATTGCTAATCTAAGTTTAGAAAATGAAAAAAAAGGCTATGCAAAAGCTTTGTTTATATTAGCTTGTCATGAGCTAGCAGCTGCAACTGGTGATAAATTCGAATTTACAGTCGATTTTTTAACTAGCGCTGCTAAAAGCTATTTTGAAGATCATGCTTCTCAGACGCCCTCTGAGCCGTCGTAAAGATAAAAAGCGGTCATAGCACCATAATTAAGTTTTGAACAAATTTAAAAAGGGTTTAAAGCGATTTAAAAAGGGTTTGATGTGAGTACAGCGATAACATGGCAAGGCTTGGCTGATTGTAGAGCGCTTTTTGCAAGATTGCGTGAGCAGACTGACGACTTGACCCCAATACTCGACACCATTGGTCATGAGCTCACTGAAAGTACAAAAGAGCGTATCGCTGATGAAAAGAAAACGCCTGAAGGCACAGCGTGGAAACCTCTCACTGAAAAGTACGCCAGATATAAAAGCCGAAAATCAAGCGGTGGCTTACTTGTATATACAGGCATGTTATTGCAATCAATTACATACAACGTGCCTACTCAACGCAAAGTAGTGGTTGGTGCAACTGAAGAATATGCTAAATATGTCCAAGCAGAACGTCCATTTTTGGGGATTAGTAATGATGACAGCAACGCCATTATCAAGCACATTAAGCGAGCATTAAGAGATGCAAATTAGACAACAAATCGCCCAGCGTATCAATGACTATGACCAAGCTCATGACCAGTTATTTATTGAGGTTGCTGACAGCGGGCAACTTGATGAGGTGCTAAGAAACCGAAGTACAACTGAAGCTTGTTATGTCATCAAATTGGAAACGCAAGCGCAAAGCCAAAGCGAATACTATCAAGCCGTTACGGAGCGTTATCAGATTATTACTATTTGCAGTAACTACACAGATAGCTATGGTGCAGCGGTTGGTGAACGTGCGGAAGCCATGCAAGATACGGTGTTTAACGCTATTAGTGGCTTTATTTGTACTAAAAAAGGTGACACCACTGACCCGCTCAAGTTTGTCACTGGCGGACTGGTCGATCTAAAAGACAGCTTGCACGTGTGGGCGGACATATATGAGCTGGGCTATACCCAACAAATTAATCAGCAATAAAGGAGTAAATGATGCCACAAGTTGCATTAAGTCGTAAATTCAAGAAAAAGCTATTGCTATGGGGTATTGGTGACCTCGCCGCTAACGAGCTGACACCCGTTGAAACTAAGGATGTCGATATTAGCTTTGAAGGTGACACCATCGAGCAAGAAAAAGACGGTGAAAGCTGGGGTGCTAACAAGAAGTTTCGTACAACAGATAAGGTCAAAATCACAGGTAAAGTCGCATTTGCAGCAAGTGGCACCGCCGGTACCGCCCCTGCTTATCGTGACTTGTTCTTGATGGCTGGGCATAGTGAAACTGTATCAGAAGAAGGAAGTACAGTCACTTATACGCCTGAAACCACAGACACCAATCATGGCACCGTGGCGTTTTTACTCGATGGGCAGTTTCACATTGGCAAAAAGGCCCAAGCTGAAGTCAAACTATCAGCGAACAGTGGCGAACTTGGCTACTGGGAGTTTGAAATTAGCATGGTAGGCGGTACTGTGCCAATCGAAAAACCGAGCGACTTAAATACAATCGTTGAAGGTTATAAAACACCAAAAGCGGTTAACTTCGCTAACACGCCTGTATTTAAGCTGGGTAATAAAGACTATGCCATGAAAAGCTTCAGCCACACCACAGGCAATGAGGTGACCTCGCTTGATATGGTCAACCACCAATCATCCATGATTAGTGACCGCAAACCTGTGGTTTCTATTACCGTTGGTGCGCCGCAATTAAGCGAGATTAACTTATATCAAAAAGCCTGGGACGGTGAAGAAATGCCATTGGTGCTTGAGCACGGCACCACGGCCGGTCAGAAAATCAAACTGGACTATCCAGCGGTAGCTTTAGATATCCCCAAAGCGACCGATATGGACGGTGCATTGGGCTACGAGATTGAGTGCAGCGTCATGCAATCAGCAAGCAAGCCACCATACACCATTGTATTTAGTTAACTCATCAATCCAACTCTAACCTAGCAGTTAACCCGTTTAACTGCTTTTAAACCCACTTAAATTAGGAATAAAACCATGTTTAAACTTAGCGATGTCACCGATACCTATCCTTGGACAGTAACTATTAAGATGCCACATAACGGCAGTTATAAAAAGACAACTGTAAAAGTGGACTTTAACCGTTTACCACATGATGAACGTATGCGTTTAATGGAGCGTATCCAAACAACGCAAGACGTTGAAAGCGTAGAAGAAGTTGAAAACGACTTCTTTGATAAGGTCTTTGCTGGTTGGCATGCAGGTCAAGTGAAAGATGAGAATGGTGACGACTTAGAAGTTACTGACGATACTAAACGCCAAGTGCTGACTATTTCAGAGTTTCGCCAAGCTGTTATTGATGGCTACTTTGACAGTGTGGCTGGTGACAAGCTAAAGCAAAAAAACTCCATGCGCTAGGTAGTCATGTGGCTTGTCAACGGCAAGCCTATCAAACCTACCTAGCCGACCAACAAGCCCTTGATGACGCATTTGCAGAGTTTGGCGTTGAAGCAGAAAAAGAAGAGTTTGAATTTGAAGTGATGACAATATGGCGTGAGTTTGAACCAATCTTGCCGTTATTTGACTACATTGTATTACAGCACAATAGCTTTAACGGTCATGTTATGGGGATTGATTGGATTGCAGTAGATATTTTGCTAAGACGAGAAGATGTCACTGTAACGCCAGATGACTTTGCAAACTTTAGAGCCGCCACCGATGGCTATGTGAATAGCATCAATGAGCATTTAACACATGGCTCTACAGCCTAAACAGTAAACAGCTTTAATAATACTCAGCAAGCCCAGTGTTTATCTTAAACACTGGGCTTTTTGTATTTATATTAAAGGATAAATAAATGGCTGAAGAGCTAAAGTTTGGGCTAGTTATATCTGCTGACGGCACAGCAGCGATACGTACACTTGAAGAACTTGAAGACGGTCTAAATGACGTTGATAAGACGTCAGACAAGGCAGGCAAAAGCACAAGCACAACGTTTGATACGATGCGACAACGTGCAATGAGTTTCGGTGGCACGCTAGCCAACGTAGCTAAAAAAGTAACCATGTTTGGCGGTGTAGTTGGTACGTTGGCAGGTGCGTTAAGTTTAAATTCTCTCGTAGATACTCAACGTCAGTTTGATGTGCTTAACTCTCAGCTTGTTACAGCAACAGGCGGAACAAAAGAAGCGGCTGCTGCATTCGATGAGTTGACTAAGTTTGCATCAACAACGCCTTATGCTCTGGAGCAATCTGTCAGTGGGTTTGTGCAGCTCAAAAACTTAGGCTTAGATCCAAGCATGCGTAGTATGCAAAGCTACGGCAACTTTGCAGCGGCTATGGGTAAAGACTTAAATCAGATGATTGAAGCCGTTGCTGATGCGTCTACATTTGAGTTTGAGCGATTAAAAGAGTTTGGTATCAAAGCTAGTCAGCAAGGCAATAAAGTAGCGTTTACTTTCCAAGGCGTCACTACAACGGTTGGTAAAAATTCAAAAGAAATTCAGGAATATCTATTAGCTATCGGTGAGACAAAGTTTGGTGATGCGATGGCTAACCGAGCCAAGACCTTGGATGGTGCGCTTAGTAATTTGGGTGACAACTTCAATAGTTTGAAGCTGGCGGTAGTGCAATCAGGTATTGGTGATGTCATACAAGACATCGTTATCAGAGCGTCTGACGGTCTAGCAAGGATGACAGATGCGTTGAGAGAGCCTGAAAACGCCGCTAAGCTCAAAAGTGCTATTGAGTCAGTAGGTGATGCTTTTAATCAACTGCAAGGCTTTGTTGATCAAGCAAAAGATGTTATTGCGCATGTCATCGAAGTAATGAGCCAACCTGAGAATATCGAAAGAATGCATAGTGCATTGGATGCGCTGGGTGATGCTTTTAATGATTTGAAAGATTTTGCATCACAAACAATTGATGTCATCGGTCAAGTAACAGATTTTTTAATTGATAACAAAGAGATTGTTATCGCGTTAGCGAGCGGTGTTGCGGCGGCAGCGTCCGCATTTTTGTTATTAAACGGTGTGATTGCTGCTTGGACAGCAATTGGTACAGCAGCAACCGCAGTAACTACGGCATTTGGTATTGCTGTCGGTATTGCCACCAGTCCAGTCACTCTGATATTAGCAGCAATCGCAGGCTTAGTCGCTGTCGGTGTCTATTTATACCGCAACTGGGATGAGTTGTCTGCAAAAGCAAGTGAAGTCTGGCAAGGCATCAAAAACTATGTGTCTGAAGCGTGGGAAGGTGTTAAAGCCAAGACGTCCGAAGTATGGGAAGGCATCAAGAGTAAAGTAGCCGAAGTATGGGACGGCATCAAGCAGAAAGTTGTCGATACTGTGGCGGGCTTACCGCAGCCGGTGCAAGACATGATTACCAATATACAGTCTATGTTTACTGGTATCAAAGATCTGGCTGTTGCTGCTTTTGAGTTTGTTGCAGACAAGGCACTGTGGGCTGTCGAACAAATTACTGTCATTTGGCAAGGCGCAAAAGAAGTCTTTAGCACGGTTTGGGATGGCCTGTCAGCGGCTGCATCTGTTGTATTTGAGAGTATCAAAGGTGTTGTAGCGACTGGCTGGGAAGCGATTAAGTCAACTGTGAGTGCTGGTGTTGATATCGTTGTATCAGTGACTAAAGTTGCGTTTGATGGTTTAAAGACCGCCATATCAAATACATGGGATGGTATAAAAGCCTTTGCCAGAGATGGTTGGCAGGCCTTAAAAGCTATCTTTACAGCAGGCATTACCGCTGTCGCTATTGTATTTAACACAGGGTTTAATACGGTTAAAACGGTTGTTAAAACTGCTTTTAATGCGATTAAAGCGCTGGCAAAAGGCGATATTGAGGGCTTTAAAACAACGATTAAATCAGGGCTGGATAAGCTAAAAGGCATTGCTAAAACAGCAATCAGTCAGTTTGTTGATGCATTTGGCACTTTGGGATCTAAGCTGTTGCAGATTGGACGGGATGCTGTACAAGGTCTCATTAATGGTGTTAAGGAAAAAATCAGCGGTGCGATTGATGTTGCTCGCAATTTAGCAAGTAGTGTCAGCGATACTGTCAAAAACTTCTTTGTCATCCGATCGCCATCAAGACTATTTAAAAAGTTTGGTGAATGGCTGTCAATAGGCTTGGGCTTGGGTATTAAAGGCAAGCAAAGCGAGGCTGTACAAGCGGCGCTAAATCTGGCTCAAAATATCTATAATGCGATGAGTGGCATTAAAAAAGACATCGCTTTATTCGGCAAAAATAGTGAGTTAGCCAGCTTTGATTATGACCGTGCAAACGGTATGTATAAGGGTATCAAAGACAGCGTATTAAACAGCTATCGCAATTTAATCAAAGCAAAAGAAGATTTAATCAAACTGGATGCCGAAATAAACAAAGTAAATGAGTTTACGATTCGACAGCAAACGTCTTTAGAGCAGTATGCGTTTGAAACATCGCTGATCGGCAAGCAAGCCGATGAAGTTGAGCGCTTGCGGTTTAGTCACAACCTACTTAATCAAGCCAAACAAGATGGCAAAGATTTATCTGAGCAAGCCCAACAGCAGTTGTTGGCAACCACACAACAAATCATTGCTCAGCGTGAAGAATTGGTTGCTTTACGCACTAAGAAACAAGAAGCTGAAAAGATGGCAGACTTTACTGCTCGACAGCAATCAGCTTTAGAAAAATACGCTTTTGAAACCTCACTGATTGGCAAGCAAGCCGATGAGGTTGAACGCTTGCGCTTTGAACGTAACTTGTTAAACCAAGCGGAGCAAGCAGGTATTACTTTATCAGAACAGGCAACCCAAAAAATCATAGCACAGCGTGAAGAACTGATTGAGCTACGCAAGCAACAGCAAGCGCTACAAGATAATAACTGGGTCGATGGATTGCAGTCAGGCTTTCAAAGCTTATCTGATGGCGCTAAGAGCTTGAATGAAACTATGCAACAGGCCACGACTGGCGCCTTTAACAAAATGAGTGACAGCTTTAGTAACTTTGTGGCGACGGGCAAAGGCAGTTTTAAAGACTTAACCGCATCTATCTTACAAGATATTAGTAAGATGCTGATTAAGTTTGCTATGTTACGTGTCGCTAAAATGGCTGTGGGTATGTTTGAAGACGGTGGTGCTTTTGCTGGCAGCGGTCTGCTTGAGCTTGCTAAAGGCGGTGCGTTTAATAATCAAGGCATCCAGTACTATGCCAATGGCGACATCTTTAATAAGCCAACAGCTTTCCGGCATGCTGGTGGTCTTGGTGTCATGGGTGAAGCAGGCCCTGAAGCGGTTATGCCATTAACTCGTGGACCTAATGGCAAGCTAGGTGTACAAGTCTTTAACAGCAAACAGAATAATCAATCTGCTGGTGTTGTTAATCAAGTGAAGATTGATATACATATCAATAGTGACGGTGCTAGTGCAGACGTACAGACAACTACCCAAGACAGCAAACAACTTGCTGAGTCTTTAAAGGCAGTTGTGTTGCAAACGTTGCAGAACGAGATAAGACCAGGGGGAATGTTAGCCCCTGTCTAAATGTTTTGCAGTGATTAGTAATAACAGGGTATGATTAAAGTTTAAACGAGCACAGATAAGGTTGAGTTATGATTAAGAAAATCCTAATTGGTTTTGGTTTATTTTTACTATTTATCCTAATAATTGGCTTTTTTGCAGGTGAAGATACTACTGAAAGCCCAGAAGATAAAACGGTAGAGGCGACACCAGTAGAAATGACGGCTACAGAAACAGAAACGCCTGAAGTGGCACCTGAGCAAGTATCAGTAGAGCCAGAACCTGACATGACACCAACAGAGGTTGCACCCGTTGAAGACACCAAAACAGTAACACCACCTGCCAAAGTAGAAAAAGAAGCTAAAGAGGCTGAGACTGTAAAGCTGAAAGAAAAAAAAGCGGATGACGGCAAACTGTCTGATGCAAAAAAAGCCGAAATAATTGAGTATTTTAAGGGTAATGATGAACCGAATGTTCTTGATGCATTATTCCCTTATGACACATTAAAGTTAGGTATGCATAATGACAGCGGCAATCGTGACGGATATGCAGAGTATGCTTGCGAAGTGCTTAAATCAGACTTTAATGTTAAGCAGGCTGTTATTGTAAGAATTATTGATATTGATAAGCTTGTTAGCTCAGATAAATGGGAAACCATCGGTGAGGCAAACTGTAACTAATAAACAGTGATAACTATCTTTTAAAGCTCTTTTAACCAACCGTTAAAGGGGTTTTTAATGCCTAAAAATCAGTAAATCACTTTAATAAAGATAATATAGTTTTAGAGCTATTATAAGAATGTAGAACAAGCGGCCAGCAGATATTGACAGTATCTACTAGCCCCGCAGGTGAAAACACCACCATTGGCAAGGCTTGCCTCCCCGTACGGAGAACGCATAGCCTACCTATATTTTTTGTTAAAATCAATGGTGGTGTAATTATGCAATCAATTAGATGCAAATCATGTAATAAGCTTTTAGCCAAAGCAAGATATCAACAGTTAGAAATCAAATGCCCTCGTTGTAAACTCTTAAATAAACTGAGCGTCAGGAACGCCTTACAAGAAGACCATGAGTCTCATACTATTCAGGTTAAGACTCGTGGACAATCAAATACCCAAGCTATACAACAAAGCACCAACTCCGTTTGTCGGTCAAAAACGTAATTTTTTAAAAGCCTTTCGTCAAGTCATTACTGAACACATTAGTGATGGCGGTGAAGGCTGGACGATTATTGATGTCTTTGGCGGTAGTGGTTTATTAGCAAATAATGCTAAGCATCTATTGCCCAAAGCTCATGTTATCTATAACGACTTTGATGATTACAGCAGTAGATTGAGGAATATAGCAGATACTAATAGGCTGCTTATACTTTTAACAGAGGTGCTTAAAGACTCACAACGAGGCAAAAAGCTATCTGTAGAAGTAAAAGCAAGGATCAAAGCTGTAGTTACTAGCTTTAATGGGTTTGTAGATTTGCAGACATTGAGCACTTGGTTGTTGTTTAGCGGTAAGCAAGTCAGCACGCTGGATGAGTTGTGGCAACATACGATGTATAACACTATTAGACGCACTCAATATCAAGGTGCTGATGGCTATTTTGATGGTATTGAGATAACTTGCGAATCATTTGAATCACTAATGCCAAAGCATCAAGATAGCGATAAGACACTGTTTATATTAGACCCACCTTATGTCAGCACTAAACAAGGGGCATATGCACTTGACGAATACTTTGGCATGGTGCAATTTTTAAAACTTATGAACTTAACTAGCCCTCCATATATTATGTTCAGTAGCACACGCAGCGAATTGTTAAGTTATTTAGACTATATAAAAGAGTTTGATGCAAAGGCATGGGATAAGCTGGGCAACTATGATGTAATTAGTCAAACATCGAATATTAATAATAAAGCCCGCTATGTTGATAATATGATTTATAAGTTTTGATGAATGACTCAGGTCATTGATTCTAGCCCTTGATATAACTATCAAGGGCTTTTTTAATGCCTAAAAATCAGTAAACCACATTAATAACCGCATAACTCACGCCCTGCTAATCTAAGTATATGAAAACATTTACTTATGACATTGGCATACAAGCGGCAGGCAGCACTGACAACGATGTTGTGATTGTGCAATTTGGTGACGGCTATGCCCAGCGTCAGCCCAAAGGTCTTGCACCACGTTTAGAGCATTGGCAAGCAAGCAAAGTTGGCAATAAAGCCACTATTGATGAGATCAAAGCCTTCCTTGATGCACACACAGTAACGCCGTTTTTATGGCGTGTCACAAGTGATGAGCCTTTGCGTAAATACATAGCCAAAGATATATCACGCAGCCCACAGGGTGGCAGTAAATGGACGCTGAATTGGACGATGCAACAAGTACTAGCGTAATAACAATCACACCCCCAACCAATCCAAACGGAGCAAACTATGAGCGAATCTACAAACACAACTAAAACGGTCACTCTTGACGAACTATCAGTCTTGATGAGCTTTCATTATGCGAAAGAAGCTTGGGATAAAGAAGATACAGCTCAAGTCAGTATTGATTTTGATAACGAATACAAAGATTTTTTAGTTACGACCAGTGAAAATAATGTGCGTCCTGGTCGTTTCTCGAAACTACAAGCTGAAATTACTGCATGGGCTGATCAACAAATTAAGACTTTTTCTTATCAAAATAAAAACGTCAATGCATTTGTGCTGACCTTTGTAGATGATGTTTTAAGCATTGAACTTGGCTTTGAGTCTGATGCTGAGCAAGTAGACACAGAAGCATGAGAGAGTTAACACCAGAGCAAAATAAAGCAATCACTCAGCTTGAGCAAGACGTACTGCTTGAGCTGTTTGATATCGACTTTACCAAGTTTGGTGGCGACGTCTATCACTTTTGCAATCAGACCAATGAGCTTGGTCAGCCGATCGTCTGGCAAGGCGTCACTTATCTGCCATATCCCATCACTGCTGACGGATTTGAGCTTAAAAATACGGGTGCAAGCAATCGCCCTAATGTCACGCTGTCTAATCTATATGGCTTGGTAACTGCTGTCGTTGAAGATTACCAAGGTGGTGTTGGTGCAGTGGTTACAAGACGTCAAGTCTATGCCCAGCATTTAGACGCAGCTAATTTTGCCAACGGCAACCCAAACGCTGATCCTAATCAACAATTAGTGTCTCGCTATGTCATTGAGCGTTATTCAGCGTTAAATAATCAATCAGCCACCTTTGAGTTGGCAGTACCTAGCGAAACTGACGGCGCTATGTTGCCACGCCGTATCATTGTCGCCAATACGTGTGGCTGGACGTATCGTGGCGATGGCTGTGGTTATACGGGTCATCCTGTCGCTGATGAGTTTGATCAGCCTACCAATGACCCTGATAAAGACAAATGCAGTAAGTGTCTACAAGGTTGCCGTGCAAGGTTTGGCCGTAAAGCGGTACTGCCGTTTGGTGGCTTTGTTGGAGTCGATAAGTTATGACGTTAGAGCAGCAAATAATTGACCATGCAAAGCAAGCCCTGCCCAATGAGTGCTGTGGTCTTATTGTTGACGCTGTTTATATCCCATGTGACAACGTCGCAGACAAACCCATAGAGACCTTTAGGATTAGTCACGATGAGTGGCAGCCTGCTGATGTAGTCGTGCATTCGCACCCGCAAGGTCAGCGTTATTTGAGCGATGCAGACCGTAAAGCCCAGCATAAGATGCGCTGTGATTGGTGGATTGCTGTTAATGGCTCTGATAACTGGGAGTTAATCAAATATCGTTACTCCCCTCTGTTACGTGGTCGCATCTTTGAATATGGCAAACATGATTGTTACTCGCTTGTTGAAGATGCTTATATTCTGTGCGGTATTGAGCTAATGGCTTATAAACGCAAAGGCGAAGCCCAAGAAATAGCGGATAACGCTTTTATTGTTAACTTTCCACGTACTGGATTTTACCAAGTTGAATTGGCTGAGATGCAAGCTGGTGATGTCATCTTAACGTCAATCCGTGGCAACGCAAACCACGCAAGCATCTATCTGGGTAATGAGCAAGTACTACACCACCCATACGGCGGACTATCACGGCGTGAGGGGTTTTGTGACGTCTGGCACAAGCAGATGCACAGCGTATGGCGTCATAAAGACTGGCAACCAGACATGATGACGGCAATACTCAATGATTTAGAGGCAACAAGATAATGGCAATCGTAAGACTATATGGCGACTTGACTGATTTTGGCACCCGCTTTGACTTAAAGGTTAAAACAGCGGGTGAAGCCATGCGTGCTTTATTTACTCAAATAGACGGGCTGCAAAGGCGTATTAGCGAGGGCGGTTATTTTGTGCGTGTTGCTCGCAAAGATGTGACAGATAATACGATAGGCACTGACTTTAGCCGTGATTTAACGGATAACGATGTGATCCATGTTGTACCAGAAATTGCGGGGGCCGGTAAGTTTGGTCAGATTATCTTAGGCACGGCAATGATTGGTGCGGCCTTTTTCACAGGTGGTGCATCGATTGCAGCATGGGGTGCCTTATCGACAGGGCTATTAACTGCTGGTATTGGCATGGTATTGGGCGGTGTCGCCCAGATGCTGACAAAGCAGCCCAGCTTTGGCGATACGAGTAATACCAATAAATCACGCTCATCATCGTTTAGTAGCCTAGGTAATAATACTGCTCAAGGCTCATGTGTGCCAGTCGCATATGGCGAAATAATGATTGGCAGTAAAGTCATCTCACAATCGATTGAGAGCTATAAAGTGAGCGGTGATGTTGTTGCAAAAGATGCGGCACAGCTAGTGCAAACTCGTGATTATCATGTGCCAACAGCGTTTGATAACTATAACTTAGATGCAGATGATGACTCTGTGAGAGCAGTTAACTATATAGTGAGGGTAGATTAATGGGTGGCGGCGGAAAAGGTGGCGGCGGCGGACATACGCCCATCGAGCAACCAAACACACTAGAATCAGCACAGAAGCTGAAAATCATAGATTTGTTATGTGAAGGCGTGGCAGGTCAAGATGTGACTTTTAAAAACATCTATCTGGACAATACGCCAATCCAAAACCAAGATGGTAGTTATAACTTCACGGGTATCCGTGTGTCTGCACTACCTGGTACCCATAATCAGGATTATCTAGCAGGCTTTGATAGCACGGATAAAATCGTATCCGTCGGTGCTGAAGTAAAAGCAGATAAGCCAATTACCCGTACCATCACAGATCCGCTTGTTGATAGCGTCAGGGTAACATTGGCGCTGGGGTCGTTAGTTGAGATGAAGAACAATGGCGACCGTGTCGGTAGCTCTGTATCACTAACCGTCAGATGCGGTAATAAAAGCTATCCAGTTACCATAACAGGTAAAACTACGTCTGCATATCATCAAGATGTTGTTTTAACTGATTTGCCCGATACACCATTTAATATCAGCGTACATCGCAACACACCAGACAGCACTAGCGACAGTACAAGCAACGCTACGCATTGGGTAAGCTATGTTGAGTCAATCGATGCTAAATTTAGCTATCCAAATTCTGTAGTAGTCGGTCTTGAGATTGATTCTGCACAATTTGGCGGCAAAATCCCAAAACGTACTTATTTAAACAAATGGACACAGATTAAAGTACCTGACAATTACGACCCAATCAAACGCACGTATGATGGTATTTGGACGGGTGAATTTAAGACCGCTTGGAGTGATAATCCAGCGTGGGTGTTTTATGACTTAGTGACTGATAAACGCTACGGCTTGGGCGACCGTCTTGGCGACTTTGGCTGTGATAAATGGTCACTGTATCAAATCGCTAAATACTGTGATCAGATTGTACCAGACGGCTTTGGCGGTGAAGAACCCCGCTTTACCTGTAATGCGTATCTAAGCGAGCCGCGAGACGCCAAAGCACTGCTTGATGACTTAGCAAGCGTGTTCCGTGGCATTGCTGTGTGGGATGGTCAAATGGTGACGGCACTGCAAGACGCCAAAAAAGACCCAGTTGCCACTTACACTAATGCTAACGTGGTGGACGGTGCATTTGCATACTCTGGTGCAGCTCAAAAGACCATATTTACTGCTGTGCATGTCAAATACAACGACAAAGCCGACAACTACGCAACAAAGACCGAATACGTCGCAAACGATGATGCAATCAAGCGTTATGGACTCAATGTTAAACAAGTCACCGCCTTTGGTTGTACTAGCCGTGGGCAAGCAGCCCGTGTCGGTAAATGGCTCATTGAAACCTCAATTCGTGAGCAACAAATGGTTAATTTTAAGATCGGTCGTGAAGGTATCCGCCATTTGCCGTTTGACATCATTGAAATCGCTGACAATGACTACGCTGGCGATATGATCGCTGGGCGTGTGCTGTCAGTCACTGGCAATACAATCACTGTTGACCGTGCAATGACTGATATCAGCAGTATCCGCTACTATGCTAACGGCCATAGCAAAACTGTGTCTGTGCAATCAGTAAATGATACCAAAATCACGCTTACAGATACCCCAAATGGCATCGAGCAATTAGGTGTATTTAGTGCTGCTAAAACAGACGTTAAACCCCGTTTATTTAGGGCTTTAAGCATTAAAGAAGATGGCGACACTTACACAATCAGTGCCGTACAACACGATGAAAACAAAGAAGCCATCGTTGATAAAGGTGTAACTTTTGAACAAGATGATACAGCGACCAAACACACGCCTCAAGTTAGCTATGGCCGTGTCTCTAAAGATGGCGATGAATTACTAATTGCGTGGGAAGGCACTAACACCACTGAGTATCTGATCAAAATCTATAAAGACGGAGAGCTATACCGCAGCTACAGCCAAGACAGTGCCGAGATTAAACTTAAAGGCTTACCGAATGGTGAGTATAAAGCCGAAATCCGTGGTAAATCAGCAAACGGGCAACTGACTGAGCCAGTTATCAAGACATGGTCTATCGACTATGACATCAAAGGGCTAAAAGCAACATCTGAGCTGTTTGCGATTAAGCTGGATTGGACCAACCCAACGAGGGTTATTAATAAAGCCAAGATTGAGATATATCGTAGCTTAAGCAATAACAGAGCGACTGCAACCAAAGTTGCTACTTTGTCTTACCCCACCGATACATTTATTCAAAATGGCGTTAAGTTATCGGAAACACATTACTTTTGGTTACGCTTAATCGATGACCAGGGCAATATGGGCGACTGGGTAACTGTGAGTGGTCAGTGCAGTAGTGACACATCGCAAATTGTCGCAAGCATTAACGGCAAAATCACCCGAACTGAGTTATCGCAAGCATTAATTAATAGCTTACAGACTGATATTAATACGGCTAAAACCCAAGCTATTAACAGTGCCAATGTTAACGCTGATAATAAAGTAGCCGCTGAAGCCACTAAACGTGCTCAAGCATTGCAAGCAGAAGCGACCAAGCGAGCTGATGCAATACAAGCTGAAGTCACAGCACGGCAGAAAGCACTGGCAGCACAAGACAAAAAGCAAACAGACGCTTTGACTGCTAAAGCTCAACAGCTTGGCACGCAAATTAGTGCGGTTGAGACTGTCAATGATGCTCAAGCTAAGCAGTTAACAACATTGACGGCTAAACAAGGCAATTTAACATCTGGTTTGGAAGTAGAACGGACAGCACGTATTGCGGGTGACAATGCTGAGGCTGAGGCTCGTCAAACGTTGGTAAGCAGAGTTGGCTCTGCTGAAAGCAGTATCAACACTCTGCAATCTACAAAGGCCAGCAAGACCGAAGTAGCAAGCCTTGCACGCAGCGGACTACAAAGCGAGTGGCGTGATGATATTGACGCTATTGAGATAGGTGGTCGGAATTTATTAAGAAATAGTGAGTTTAATCAAGGTTTAAATTTTTGGTACAAGCAATCGACAGGTTCTTCATTAGAAAAAGATGGCACCATGCGGTTAACTAAAGGTGCTGATATTTACCAAACAGGAGTAATTGCTAGCACTCCATTGATAGCTACTGTTTGGTGCAGGGGCAATGGCTCTATATTATGTAGATATGGAGGAGGTTCAAGGACTGGTTATGTAACACTAAAATCTGATAGTGAGTATTTACCATATTCGTTTGTCATTAGCAGTAAAGGCAATACCAACTTAATTATAGACAGTCTAGGAGATGTGTTTGTTCAGAAAGTAAAACTAGAAAAAGGCAACAAGGCTACAGACTGGACACCAGCACCCGAAGACGTCGCTGAAGAAATCAACAACACAAAAGCCAGTCTTGATGAGTTTAAACAGACTCAAGCGACTAAAGACCAAGCTCAGACTGTGGTTAATAGCCAAGCACTGTCTCGTATCAATAGTGCCGAAAGTAGTATCAGCAATCTGCAAAGCACCAAAGCCTCTAAGTCTGAGGTAGTGAGCCTTGCACGTACTGGGCTGCAGAGTGAATGGCAAAGTGCAGCGAATACAGCTAAACAGCAAGCAATCAATGCTGCCAAAGCAGATGCCAAAGCTAAGGCAGATGAGGCCAAGTCTGCTGCTCAAGAATACGCTAACGCTCAAATTAATGCTAAGAGCGTTAGTGATAAAGCATACGCTGACGGTCTCGTAAGTGCTGAAGAGCAAAGGGCTATTGACGATGCCAATGCTAAACTAGCTGTTGCTAAGGCGGACGCTAAAGCCAAGGCAGATGCAGCTGAGTCAGCAGCTAAAGCTCATGCAGACGCTATTGAGATTGGTGGGCGTAACTTACTGATTTCTGAAAGATATAAATATACACCAAATATAGATGGTGAGTTTCAAACACT
This sequence comes from Psychrobacter sp. FDAARGOS_221, assembly GCF_002313155.2. Classification (NCBI taxonomy): domain Bacteria; kingdom Pseudomonadati; phylum Pseudomonadota; class Gammaproteobacteria; order Moraxellales; family Moraxellaceae; genus Psychrobacter; species Psychrobacter sp. FDAARGOS_221. The sequence goes on along the minus strand of NZ_NWFK02000001.1, from coordinate 2,791,495 downwards.
CACATTTTCTAATAAAACGTCAGAGGACTTGCTAAAAGCATTTTGGCTTGAGCCAGGTACTTATACGTTCTCATTGTTGGCTAGTTTTGCTAACAATGGCTCAGAGGGTCAGTTTAGGGTGTATAGAATTTATGGGAAAAATACTATAGGTTATTTTAGAGCGCCTAGTGATTATGTAGATGGGGATACTGTCAAGCTATCTCATACATTCACATTGGAGTCTCGTGCAGCTGTAAACCTGCAAGTATATAACCATAATTTTGGTACCGCTTTTGTTAGCAACGCCAGTGTCGGTGCTATTAAGCTAGAAAAAGGCAACAAAGCAACAGACTGGACGCCAGCGCCAGAAGACATTGCTGAAGAAATTAACAGTACAAAAGCAAGTCTTGATGAGTTTAAGCAGACTCAAGCGACTAAAGACCAAGCTCAGACTGTGGTTAATAGCCAAGCACTGTCTCGTATCAATAGTGCCGAAAGTAGTATCAGCAATCTGCAAAGCACCAAAGCCTCTAAGTCTGAGGTAGTGAGCCTTGCACGTACTGGGCTGCAGAGTGAATGGCAAAGTGCAGCGAATACAGCTAAACAGCAAGCAATCAATGCTGCCAAAGCAGATGCCAAAGCTAAGGCAGATGAGGCCAAGTCTGCTGCTCAAGAATACGCTAACGCTCAAATTAATGCTAAGAGCGTTAGTGATAAAGCATACGCTGACGGTCTCGTAAGTGCTGAAGAGCAAAGGGCTATTGACGATGCCAATGCTAAACTAGCTGTTGCTAAGGCGGACGCTAAAGCCAAGGCAGATGCAGCTGAGTCAGCAGCTAAAGCTCATGCAGACGCTATTGAGATTGGTGGGCGTAACTTACTGATTTCTGAAAGATATAAATATACACCAAATATAGATGGTGAGTTTCAAACACTCACATTTTCTAATAAAACGTCAGAGGACTTGCTAAAAGCATTTTGGCTTGAGCCAGGTACTTATACGTTCTCATTGTTGGCTAGTTTTGCTAACAATGGCTCAGAGGGTCAGTTTAGGGTGTATAGAATTTATGGGAAAAATACTATAGGTTATTTTAGAGCGCCTAGTGATTATGTAGATGGGGATACTGTCAAGCTATCTCATACATTCACATTGGAGTCTCGTGCAGCTGTAAACCTGCAAGTATATAACCATAATTTTGGTACCGCTTTTGTTAGCAACGCCAGTGTCGGTGCTATTAAGCTAGAAAAAGGCAACAAAGCAACAGACTGGACGCCAGCGCCAGAAGACATTGCTGAAGAAATTAACAGTACAAAAGCAAGTCTTGATGAGTTTAAGCAGACTCAAGCATCTAAAGACCAAGCTCAAACTGTTGTTAATAGTCAGGCGCTGTCTCGTATTGATAACGCTGAAGGCAAGATCACGTCTTTACAGCAAACGTCAGTAACCAAAGACAAAGCCCAATCTACTCACACCATCAAAACACAAGCCATTGCTGGCGGTAAACGAGCTCTCGCAGGCATTGCTGTTGGGGCAATGGCAAATGAGCAAACAGCAGAAAGCGAAGTCATTGTTATGGCTGATAAGTTTGGCGTTGTCAGAGATGCGGGTGATGGCGTCGTCAAGCCAATGTTTACTGTGCTTAATAACCAAGCGGTCTTTAATGGCGATTTGATCGCAGACGGCACAATCTTGGGTAAGCACATCAAAGCCAATCAAACACTATCAGCACCAAAAATACAAGGCGGTGAGTTAAATATCAACAACCGTTTTATTGTTGATAAGTACGGCAACACGACTATCCAAAGTAGCACAGCTAAGACTGGACTGAAAATCACGCATGAAAAAATCGAAGTCTATGACAGCGCTGGGCGGTTACGTGTCAGATTGGGCAAGTTAAATTAAGGAGCAATGATGCAAGGGTTACAAGTATGGGATGAGAAAGGTAAAAAAGTATTAGATACGTCATTTACCACTTTCAAAATTTTAAAAGAGGTGCAAGGCATAAATCAGTCAGAGATAACAAGGACTGTTAGTTTTACACACCCCTTGCTCGCTGAGCAAACGCCGTTTTATATGATAAAGCCATTAATGGTACTAAGCAGTGTGGGTGTCAGTGTTAATGTGCAGTTCGAAAGTACTAAGTGCACGGTTACGTTTACAGCTCTTAACTATCGATATAGAGACTTTTCAAAAACTAAAGTAATTATTGGAGTGTACTAATGTTCGAGGTGTATAACTCTGATGGATCACTACAAGTGACTGCAAACCAAGCTTATGATCTGTCACTGACATCAACTATTATACAACAGCAAGCAAGTGCTACTTATATCGATCCAAGTAAAATATACGCACTGCAACCCGTTGCAGATGACGATAGCGGTGTTACTCACCTGTTCTTCAATCCCAATAAACCAGACGGATTGATTCAGATAGCTGGTAGTACAGGTGCTAAAGTGCATATATTTGATTATATGTTGCCTCAGGCACGACAAAATGAGTATGGGCTAGAAGTATATGACAGCGATGGTGTAATTACATTTAGTAGTCGCTACCCAAGTCTGAATGTTATTGATCATATCAAAGCTGATGCTGGGATTGATGCTCAAAGACACGGCAGACGTAATTACGGTACTACTAACTTAGCAATTGTCCCTAATAAAATACCATTCATCATCCAACTTGGAGGTGTTGCTAATCTCGCGTACTTTATTACTACGGTATGGACTATAGAACAAGGAGAGTTGTGCTGGTATACAAAAGCAGTAACCACCGCACCCCCATTCGAAAACTTTGAATCCAGCTCCGCAATCGACTTTTTGGTTATCGACACAAGCCACTTTTAAATAAGTACAGCTTGGACTGACGATTAAAGCATCTTTAAATGCTATTTATAATAGCCTCAAAGATGCTTTAACAAGGTTAGTATATACAATACAAAGCAATAAAAACCAGTTAAAATGGGAACGTTTAAAAGGCGTTTTAACTGGGTTTTTTGTTCTCATTTTGACTGGTTGCGATTCTCATTTTTAGCGACCGGCTACAGCTACTTTGGCTAATTTAAGCGTTGATGATCAGCTGATTGCTGCTTGGTTTCAGGCCATTACACCGCGTACGGCAGGGTTTAACACCATACCTATTGATCAGTTGACCGATGCCAGCACCATTTTGACCATGTTTTTGATGTTCATCGGCGGCGGATCGCTATCTACTGCCAGTGGTATCAAAATTGGTACGTTTATCGTGCTACTTCTGACCACTTGGGCCTTTTTGCGCCAACGTGATCATGTGGTTATTTTTGAAAGACGTATTCCCGATCGCTTGGTACGTAAGTCTCTGGCGATTGTCAGTATCACTATGATGTTGATTTTCTTTAGTGTGTTTTTGCTATCGGTTGTTGAGACTGAGCATGCCTTAGAAGACGTGTTGTTTGAAGTGGTCTCTGCATTAAGCACCGTCGGATTAACCCGTGGTCTCACCACCCAATTAAGCGATACTGGTGAAGTAGTGATTATGTTTATGATGTTCGCTGGCCGAGTGGGTCCACTTACCCTAGCCTATCTAATCGCAACACCGAAACAGTCTCGAGTCCATTATCCAGAAGCCTCTGTATTGGTTGGATAAGCTGAGCAGTTATGAGGAAAGCCTATGAAAACGTTAAGCCAAAAACTATACTTGTTGTTAGTTGCAGCCAGTGTCACCGCCTGTAACGCGCCAGAGCATGACCCGAATATTTTATACAATGAAGAGCACAAAGATCCGATAAAGGAGCTTGAGGTCGATGTGATACCTGACCAAGAGATGCCGTTTCAAAAGCTGTTTTATGTGCCGGTCTATTCAAATATTTATGTCGATGAAGACAGCCCGAAAGTAATGCTATCGGCCACACTTAGTATCCGTAATACCAGCCTGGACCATAGCATTTATGTCACCAAAATTGACTACTATAATACCAAGGGTGACTATGTACGCCCTTATTTGAGCAAGTCAATCGAGCTGCCGCCAATGGGTACATTAAATTATATCGTTGAAAAGCTTGATGATACTGGCGGCGATGGTGCCAACTTTGTGGTCGCTATTGAAAGCGGTACTGCCCGCGTGAAACCTTTGATTGAAACCATCATGATAGGTACTTTCAATAACAAAAGCTTCTCCTTTAAAAGCGACAGCCTTGTTATCGATGACTCAAGCAAAGATAAGTATTTTAACGCTAACTGATAGTGACAATACTTAACGTCATCGTCAGTTCATAAATTAAACGAACAACATTAAGCTAATAACTTTAAGTAGAATAAAATAAGCAAAATAAGTGCAATACATTAAGGAGTGATGTTATGCCTCAGATAATTAAAACATTAGACAGACATAAGCCGTCAACAAAATGGATGTTGGTATTGGCAGTTATCCTTCCGCTATCGATGAGTGCCTGCTCAAGCATAGACCTCCCTGCGCTTGCCCAAACAGGCACTGCAGCAACAAGCACTAACACCGTTATCAACGAACAGACTCAAAAAACCCCAGAGATGTTTATCGGTGAAATCAATCGCATCGAAAACTTAGGCTACTCGAAGTCACAAACAAATGCACTATTACCGACCAACCGCTATCAGTCAGATACAGGCGATTACGCGGTACACATGCCAACCATCAAACGCATAAATGGCTATGACTTGATCAAAACCGACTATGCCTATGCCAAACACATCGGAGGCGGTGTTCGCTATGCCCTACTGGCATTGGTTGACCCCAAGACCAAAGAAGTGGTACGTAGCAGTATCCGTTTTGTTTCCTCCACCGGTACTGGCGAATTTGATACAGATACCAGTGTCAGTAACTCAGTCAAAAAATTACACCCGACTCGCGACTTTACACAGGTTATCGATGGGGACGGCCGTATTTTTAAATTAACCCCAGCCAAAGAAGGTTCCGCCGACTATTGTAATGCAAAGGGTGACTGTCGTTATGAGCGGGCTTATGACATGGAGATTAGCATGGCGTTCTTATTTTATTACGCCAATGGTGGCTCTTTGAACTTGTACTCTGAACATCGACCGGTAGAAGTGTACTTACCTAAAAACATGTTTATAAACTTCTATAATGGTTTAAAAAAAGTGTCTTAATTGCTAGCAACGGTATAAAAAAGACTTGCAAAGCCTAAAAAACATGCTAGAATATGCGACCTATACAGGCACATAGCTCAGTTGGTTAGAGCACCACCTTGACATGGTGGGGGTCGCTAGTTCGAATCTAGTTGTGCCTACCAAATTTGAAAGCCCCAATCTTAATGATTGGGGCTTTTTTTGTGCTTGATTTATAGGAGTTAAAGGTGTTTAAAGATAATCATAATGACTGCTTCCATCTTATGGATTTAACACTGTAAAAAATAGCTGTGCCCAGAATATGCCCAAGCTGCGCCTACCCTTTTTTTATCCCTAGAGTTACGTTCACTATTTAACACCCACCTTAAACTGTAGTGGTCAAGTTTTTTTAGACAATTCATAATAGGTTTTGTTGAAGTAAAGTTTCCCTTTAGCTAAAGATGTTAAATTATCATTCAAGCTATGCGGTCTGATACTTTAATAATAATCCCAAATATAAACACTTACTATGATTACTTTAGAAATTTGGATAACTATTTAAATTTGAATAAACCCTCTTAATAGCATTTATTATCTTTTATTGAGTTAGCATAATCAAATAACGATTCAAGATTTGCTCAATCGTTTTATATCCAGACCCCTGTCACCCTTTAAAAAATCACGTACACCTTTTAAAAAATCACGTAATCAATTTCTACCGCACAATTCGCATACACTGCCCGAGATGATACAAAGAAATACCAACCTCTGTCAGACTAGAGCGCATGCTTTGATATGGTACAACCTCCTCTTCTATATTCTTAAAAGGCAGCGGTATGCTATTGCGATCGCCACTAACAATATAATCGGCAAAACACTTACCCATCATTGTTCCCGTGGTGATACCCCTACCATTATATGCGCAGGCGGCTAAGATACTGTCATCTATCTCAAATACTCTAAACACATGATCTTGAGTAAACCCAAACTGCCCTACCCATTCATATTGCCATTCAAACTTAGGCAAATCTGGATAATAATGCTTTTGAATGACGTTGGCCCAAGACTGATAAAAGGAGTTGGGCTTCATCTTTTTACCGCCAACCGTCCCTAGTAGCAATCGATTGTCTTTATCGCGGCGAATACTCGATAAAGCAGTACGCGTATCCCAAGCCCCTGTTTTATAAGGTAATATTTTAGCGGCAGCCAGCCCAGTTAGCGGCTCAGACGCTATCTGATAATACTCTACCAAGTAGAAGGTCTTGGTTATCTGTGTCCATTCACCTTGGGTATAAGCATTGGTTGCGATGATGATTTTTTCAGACTCGACACTATGATCACTGGTCTTAACAAACCACTTGCCCTCAGATTTCTCAATAGAAGTTACCTGAGTGCCTTCATATATCTTCACTCCCAATGATTTAGCGGCTTTTGCCAATCCATTGACATAAGCCAGTGGATTAATGGTTCCCGCACGATGATCTAAAAGCGCTTTGTTAATCCGAGTGGTACCGCAATATTCATGACACTTACTGCCGGTTAATAGCTCAACATTAACACCCAGATCGGTTAGCTGCTGATAACGAATATCCACATCCTCCTCACCAGTGGCGTTGTGTGCCATGTGAATATTACCGGTGCGTGTGTCTTGAGCGTCAATATTGTATTTATCAATCATCTCAAATACATAGCTTGGTGCCAGTCCAAGCTCTTTGGTCAAACGGGTACCGACCTCCTCACCTAAGATGTCATTCAAGTCGCTTGGGCGTGACCAAGTACCAGCGTTTACGAAGCCAACACTACGTCCTGAGCCGCCACTGCCTATATTATTGGACTCTAAAACAACCACATTATAGCCTTGCTCTGCCAGATGAATGGCCGCTGACAAGCCAGTGTAACCGCCGCCAATAACACAGACTTGAGCTTTAAGATCTTGTTGTAACGACTCAAACCGGTCACATTCTGGCGCTATAACATTCCATACACATTGTTGTTGTAACATCTCGATAACTCCCAGTCCATACTAGCGTTCTAGCTTACGACCACTGATGACTCTTCATTGATTTCGGCTTCCGTGCTTGGCGTTTCACGAGGAATAAACTTATCCAGTGTTAACCACAGCAGACCAAATAGAGGAGATAACCAACAAGCAAAGGCAAAAGGTGCATAAGTTAAGGTTGCAATGCCCAATGTCGCTGCGACAAAGCTACCGCCCATATTCCATGGGATAAGGGGTGATAGTAAGGTACCGCAGTCTTCAATAGAGCGTGTGAGCGTGGTACGCTTATAGCCCATTTCTTTATATTTGCCTTGTAGCAAACGACCAGGCAACACACAGGTGGTATACACGTCACCAATGATAGTACCGACCCCTAGCACACTGCCGTAGCTTGATAGAACCAGACCAAAACGGGTCTTAATAATCTTATCTAACTTGGCCATAATCGCCTTAAGCGTGCCGTAATGTTCTAGTGATCCAATGAAAGCCAAAGCAAAGATAGTTAAGGTGATAACCCAAGTCATCGACATGACCCCGCCTTTACTTAATAACTGGTCAACAACGTCAAACCCAGTTTCACTTTTGAAACCATTTTGTAGAACGTTAAACACATCATGGATGCCAACGCCTTGCATCACCACAGCAATCACCGCAGCAACCACTACCCCACTTAATACGGTTGGAATGGCTGGCATTTTCATCACCGCTGCAGCAACGACCACAACCGCAGGCAATAGCGTAATAATGCTTAAGTTATAGTTACTTGCTAAGCTGTCTTGAATGGCTTTAATAGAGGATAAATCTGCAGAATCGGCGCTATAACCGGCACCAATCCAAGCATAGAGGGCAAGCGCGGTAAGCATGGCCGGTACAGTGGTTGGCAATAGACCTCTGATGTGCTCCCACAAATCAACACCGGCAGCAGCAGGCGTTAAGTTGGTGGTATCCGATAAAGGCGACATTTTGTCCCCAAAGAAGGCACCCGAAACGATGGCACCACCAACAAAGTGAGCAGGAATACCCAGTCCCAGACCAATACCCATCATAGCCAGACCAACGGTACCAACCGTTCCCCATGAGGTACCTGTGGCCACAGAAATAATGGCACAAATGACACACACCGATACTAAGAATGAAGACGGGCTAAAAATACCAAAGCCATAATAAAGAATGGTTGGCACTGTTCCTGCGATAATCCAGGCGCCGATTAACATACCAACGCCCATCAGGATAATCATGGCAGGTAGACCAATTTTAATTACTTTTAAAAACCTCTCTTCCATACCACCCCATCCACGGCCACGCATTTTCATAAATAATGCTGTGATCAAGATGCCGCAGGCTAAAGGAATGTGTGGCGTAAAGTCTTTAAAAACAAAAAACTGAACCATTAGAATAATAGAGGTGAGAACCAGTGGAGCGATATCTAACATAAAGCTCGACGACGCTGGATATCCATCTTTTGATGGATTTTTAGGTTTTTCTGTCATCATAATATTTACCTATCCATAGTAATATTTGCCATATCCTTGGCTTAAACCACCAATAAACTATAAATTCTTATTAATATACAGATTTAATTATAGTTAATAATTGACAGTCACTTAATGAGGGGCAATAAACCTTATTGCCCACAAAACACTTATCTAACAAATGAACGAACTTGGGATGCCTTCTAAGCAGACCTACTTCCAAACCCTTTTATAAAAGGTTTTGGAAAAGGTTTTAGAAAATAAGCCGCTTAGAAGCGCATCAGAACTGAAGACTAACTTAAAAACTCTAGTTAAAGTTAATACCTTGAGCTAACGGCAGCTCAGTTGAGTAGTTGATGGTGTTGGTCTGACGACGCATGTAGTTTTTCCAAGCATCTGAGCCTGATTCACGACCACCGCCGGTTTCTTTTTCACCACCGAAGGCACCACCAATTTCAGCACCACTGGTACCAATGTTAACGTTGGCAATACCACAGTCACTACCACAGTCGCTTAAGAACTGCTCTGCTTCACGGATGTCATTGGTGAAGATACAAGAAGATAGGCCTTGTGGCACATCGTTTTGCATCTCTAGTGCTTCATCAAAGTCTTTGTAAGTCATCACGTATAAGATAGGTGCGAACGTCTCGTTGCGGACTACATCGTTTTGCTCATCCATTTCGACAATGGCAGGCTTCACGTAATACGCTTCCGGATATTCACTATCTAACACACGCTTACCGCCCGTGACTTTACCGCCAGATTTCTTGGCATTATCAAGCGATTTTTGCATGTTATCGAAGCTGTCTTGGTCAATTAGAGGACCTACTAGGTTGCCTTCAAGCGGATGACCGATGCTGACATTTTCATAAGCGGCTTTGACGCGTGGTAGGATTTCATCTTTTACTGACTCATGCACAATCAGGCGGCGCAGTGTCGTACAGCGCTGACCTGCGGTACCCACAGCTGAGAATAAAATACCCCGTAGAGCAAGCTCTAAGTCGGCACTTGGCGTTAGAATCATGGCGTTGTTACCGCCCAGCTCTAGTAACGACTTACCAAAACGATTGGCCACTTTTGGACCCACGATTTGACCCATTCGGGTACTACCAGTTGCGCTAATTAAGGCCACACCTTTGTTCTCAACCAACGCATTACCTACCTCTGCTTCACCTAAAAGTACTTGTGATAGATGCTCTGGTGCACCCTCAAATTTAGCCAGTGCTTTTTCAAATAAGGCTTGGCAAGCCAGCGCAGTTAGCGGTGTTTTCTCTGAAGGTTTCCAGATGACTGGGTTACCACAGACGATAGCCAGCGCTGTATTCCATGACCAAACCGCAACTGGGAAGTTAAATGCTGAAATCACACCAATAACTCCTAGCGGATGCCAAGTCTCACGCATGTGGTGACCTGGGCGCTCTGAGGCGATGGTTAGACCATATAGCTGACGCGACAGACCCACTGCGAAGTCACAGATATCAATCATCTCTTGAACTTCACCTAGGCCCTCTTCTTTGATTTTACCGGCTTCATAAGAAACCAATGCGCCCAAATCTTCTTTATGCTCACGCAGCACTTCACCCAATAGACGAATTAATTCGCCTCGTTTTGGAGCAGGCACAGTGCGCCATTCTTTGAACGCTTTTTTGGCATTTGAAACTTGAGTCTCTACATCAGAGACTTGATGAAGGGTAACTTTACCGATAACTGACCCATCAATTGGGGTCTTTACTTCAAAGTTACCATTTTGATATAGGCTCTCTTCAACGCCCATAGCTGACATGTATTGCTTAATCATAACTGCTCCTTCGTTAATTATAATTGAATTCCTTTGCACACTATCAATCTACCCAACTCACCGCTGGGTTGCAAAATAAAAATTTTCTTGCTGCCATTCCCTTTTGGAATGGCATTTAAAACACTTAAGAATAACTAAATCAGACCCTATAAATAGCTTAACTAATAACTTATGAGTCTGAGTAAAACGCCTAGCTAACACGTTGTAGCGTGTCTAAACAACGCTCCAAACTTTGCTCTTGAAGTTTACGATACAGCTCAAGCTCATCATAAACAGGTCTACCCAAAGCTTTTTCAAAGTCAGCTTGGTTTGAATTGCCTTGGTAACTGCTTTGCTTATCTTCTTTTAAATTCGATTGGAAGATGCCCGCTGCACTCACCGGTAAGAAGTCTTCATAAACAATCGGCTCTATACGTAACACGCCTTGATTAACAAGCTCGTTAGCCTGCTGCGTTGATACAGAATCTGTGTCTGCGTCTTCATTTAATTGATAATAAAAATACGCCAAGTCCTGCTCATGCAAGCTTTGATAGTCATCTGGAAAGGCCTCAAACTCTTGCGAAAGTAGCTGATAATATTGATCTGCATTACTGGCGTTTGGTGTCGCACCAAGCTTGGCACGCGCCGCATTTAGTAGCTGGTCATATAAAGCACGGCCTTTTGGAGTTAGTGCAACACCGCGCTGCTCAATCTCACCAAAGCGGGCAGTATGAGTCCCAGCGACAGTTTCTCCTGCCTCTCCTGTAAAATTAACCGCCTCTTCTAACGCCTTAAAGCTGGTTTGACGCAGTAGAATCGGGCAATTACGGCGTGGCGGACCTTCGATAATATCTTTGGGCGGAATATTACGCTGACTCATGCCTTTTTGAACCGAATCAATATCTAAGGTTCTGGGCGTTAGATGGTTAATATGCGGACCTTTAAAGCCAACAATATCGGCAATCAAGCCGTGCTGGCTTAATAGCTGATCATATAGCGACTTACTAATTGGCGAGGTTTCATGCCAGCGGAACGTCTCTAGCGCCTCACGCACAAACTCTTCACCCTGCTCTGAGGTTAGACCGCCCTGCTTTTCAAACGTTTCAATCAGCTCTATCGCTCTATCAGTAAAGATATTTCTATTCTCTAGTGCTTGCTTAGCTTTACTACGTAGCGATTCATCTTCAATCAGCTCTAATCTCAGAAGAGAAGTAAACACTCGAAACGGACTGATATTTAAGGCTTCGGTACTCACCGCACGAAACGCTGTAGAATGCACCGGCACGCCTGCTGGTGTTAAATCATAGTAGCCGACTGGAAACATGCCCATCACTGCAAACAAACGGCGCATGGTTTCAAGCTCTTCAGCCGTACCTAAGCGAATTGCGCCATGTCTTTCTGCCCCCAATCTGTCTAATTCACCGGTATTGATCAGCTGCTGCTTAATCTCAGGTTGCTGCTGCATCACCGACTCATTAACCTCATTGACCAGCTCTATTAGCTCGGTATATAAAGGCACTTCCTTTTGGTACATCGTCGACATGGCTTGGGAGAACTGATGTCGAATCTCATCGGTTTTCATAAAGTCTACTACTGTCATAATGGTCACCTTAATGGTTTAACTTAGTGTGTTGTTTGAATTTTTTATTTGATTTTATATCTTGATTGGCGCCTTATGAAACTTCTGCCAACTCATCAGGTAGAGCGCTGAGCACTTGTTTTAAGATATCCAGTCCTTGTTGTAATAGTTCAGGCTCAATGGTCAAAGGCGGCAATAAACGGATAATGTGGCGATATTTACCACTTGGCATCAGCAGTAGGCCCTTATCACGAGCTTCTGATAATATTTTGGTCATAATCTCAGGTGAGGTGCCGTGTTTTGGATGACGCAGTTCAATCCCACGCATTGCACCAATGCCGGTTAGTTTGTGTAGCCAGTTAGACACGCCTTCAGCTTTCCAACTCTCAAAGTTGCTGACTAACGTTTGCTCATACGCTTTGGCAGATTCCCAAACTGACCCTTCCTCCATAATATCTAACGTGGCATTGGCTGCCGCACAGGCCACAGGGCTGCCCGAATAAGTCCCGCCCAAACTGCCTTTAGGCAGTCCATTCATAACCGAATCTTTACCAATAACCGCACCCAAAGGTAGACCGCCAGCAATACTCTTTCCCAGTAAAATAAGATCAGGCTCAATCTCTAAATGAGTAAAGGCAAACGGTGTGCCAGTGCGACCAAAGCCGGATTGAATTTCATCCATAATCAGCAAAATGCCATGCTTATCGCAGAAGGCTCGTAAGTATTGCGCAAAGCCTTTGGACATCATCTGAAAACCGCCCTCGCCCTGCACCGGCTCCATGATGATGGCTCCGATATTATTTATATCGGTTTCGACCGTACCAATACGATCTAATGCCTCAATGGCTTGCTGATCGCTGATGCCATTATCTGGGCTTGGAAAAGGAATGTGATATACGCTACCGGCTAGAGGACCGAGACCCGTTTTGTAAGGAGCGACTTTGCCATTAAGGTTCACCGCGGCCAAAGTGCGCCCATGAAAACCGCCGTCAAAGGCAATAACCCCAACGCGTCCGGTTTTGATACGAGTGATTTTTAGGGCATTCTCTGTGGCTTCTGCACCGCAGTTGGTGAACATGCCTGATAGAGGACTATTTATAGGAATGAGCTCACAAAGCCGTGGCATCAGCGTTTGATACGGCTGATGACCGGCGGCATTGTAAGCATAGTGAATAAGGTTGCTGGCTTGCTGATGAATGGCATCAACAATTTTAGGATGACAATGGCCAAAGTTTAAAACACCAATACCGCCAACAAAATCAATGTAGCGCTTATCGTCCTTATCCCAAACGACTGCGTTTTTTCCTTTGATGAGGGTGAGCGGATGCACCATAGCAAAGGCATCGGTCACATTGTATAAGTTGGTCATAAACGTCTCATATCTTCCATGATTGATACGTTCATTTCACCAAAAGCACGAATAACAGGCAAACGAATAAAAGTTGAGCAACTATTCCTTTTTTTATGGCAGCATTTAAATCATTGATAGAACTGGTTTTAATTTCTATTAATTCGGTCCATATACTCAAATACCCACTTAATGACTGCCCGAACTTTTTGACTATTGCCCAAAGTCAGCGGATAAGTAATGTAATAAGCACTTTTGGTTTTGGCATAATAATCATCGGCTTGTATCAATGCCCCGCTGTTAATCTCTGGGGTTACCAGAATCCGTGGTACCAGCGCCACACCATAGCCTAACAAGGCTGCTGAAATGCAGGAATGGAAGGTATCAAATCTTGGCCCCACAAAGGTGCCTTCCACATGAAGCTGTTGCTGCTTAAAGTAATCGTACCAAGCACTCAGTCGTGAATTCAGGTGTAACAAGGTACAACCTGCCAGCTTGTGGTTATCCTCAGTATCTACTGCCTTGATGTGCTTATCATAATAATCAGGACTGCAGACAGCGATGCAATATTCTTCTAACAACTTGACCGACTCCATGCCAGTCCAGACCCCATCGCCATATAAAAAAGCGACATCTATATCATGGTCCTCATTAAAAAACGGCCCTTCTTGTTCTCTGATATCTAAATTAATCGAAGGATATTCGTCATTAAATCCGGCTAACGCAGGAATCAGCCAGCGCGCACAAAAGGTAGGATGTGCGGATAACTTTAACGTCTCTCCGTTATCCACATGTGACATCAATGAGACAGTAGCGCTTTCAATAGAGCTTAAAATATTAAACACTTCTAGATAATAACGCTTACCTGCCGGCGTTAAAGAGATACGCTGAGAAGTTCTATAAAACAAGGAAATATTGAGCATATCCTCGAGCTGAGCGACTTGCTTACTCACCGCACTTTGAGTCATATACAGCTCTTGGGCAGCCCCAGTAAAGCTAAGCAACCGCGCTGCCGCTTCAAAGCATTGCAGCGCAGTTGTTGAGGGGTACTTTCTAAATCTAAGAGAATCCACAGGTTGTTTCATTCCATTAATACGTCTTTATAAGCGCTTCTTCCGAGTTGAAGCTAAGTCCTGGTTTAAATGGGCAAGTTACAGCAGCGCTGCTATTAATCCACCCGACAACTGATATTATTACCATTTTTATCAGTATTCCAGCCATAGTGATTCATATACTGCCCGAGCTTATTTTTATTAGGCGTAATAATAGATTTAGTATAACCCTGCTCTTGATAAGATCCAGTGACAACATAGGAGCTGGCCTGCAAGCTGGCCATGTATAGATCTTTGTGAGCGGCGCCTATGACCTGCATACCTTTAGGTAATAGATAGGTCTGTTGAAATTCTAAATAACCACCTTCTTCATACTCATTACCATCTGGATCTTGATGTTTTTCGCTAACCGATACTTGTTTAAAGTTACAGTTACTACTTAATATCACATTGCCTGATAAGGTATCTAATCTTGCATAGGCATCTTCGCCACCCCAACGTCGAGTCTCAATGACTGCCGCTTCGGGACGCTGCTGACTACCATAGAAGGTCACCGTGGTCTCTGGGTCACCTTCAACCACTGTTTGAACCATTTTATAATTGTTTGGATTTTCGTAGTCTTGCTCCAACCCTTTTGTATCCGGTAAAGCAGCAAAGTTATCCCAAGTCCAATCAACATTGCGCATTTTATTCAATGTGTCTAATACCGGCTGAGTATGGATATCTACCGCTCCAGTATCAGCACCAACTTGTTCCTCAGCCATCACATCTGCTGCAGCATACTCATCATTGCCAGAATACCAATGCGTACTATCAATACCTTCTGGGCACTCCGCTTTTTCACCTTTGGTATCAATACAAAACTCTTCGTCATCATCACCATTGACAATGGCGTATCCATTTTTAAAGTCAATCTTGCCTTCAGAATCTTGCCAAAATATACGGGTGAAGTTCATCGGAATGACCAATTCACCGGTCTTATCAATATAACCATACTTCATGTTGTCGCTATTTTCTTTATAGCTAAACACAGCCGCTAAGCCACTTGAGAAGTCATTGACTTCCTCATAATCCAAATCGATTGCAATAACCGGTTTATTCGACGGATCGACATAGCCCCACTTGCCTTCTTTTTGTACCGCCACTAAGCCTTCACTAAAGCGACCCATTTGCTCATACATAAAAGGAATGACTTCTTTATTGTCTTTGTCAATCAGACCATATTGATAGTTCATATCTTGGGCAGGACGTGCCGCCGCCGCAAAGCCATCATTAAAATCACCGAGCGATGCATACTCAATAGGGATAACCACTTTGCCGGTTTTATCAATCGCACCGTACAGCTCGTTATCACGTACCACAGCCAGCCCATCTGAAAAATTGCTGGCCCATTCGTATTGCAACGGCACAACCACTTCACCTTTGCTATCAATAAAGCCGTATTTATCATTTTTGACAACAGCGACCAACCCTTCAGAAAAGTCATTAAAGGTCAGGGCTTCCCCGCCCTCACCAGTCATAATCGCATCATATTCAAAAGGAATAATCACTTTGCCATTTTCATCGATATAACCCACTCGATTACTCATGGTGTATGGATCGGCTTCATTAAAGCCAATCACACCTGCCAGTCCATCGCGCAGACAGCCCACTTGCTGATAACCCTCTACTTCTGGTATGACGCAAGGCTCATATTGCTTTGAATCATCCGCACTGGCCTGTTGTGGCTTATCGCCGTCGCTTGCAGATACAGGATTTGTATTGCCATCATTGTTACTACATCCCATTAAAGCGGCGATAGATAAACTTAGGGCAAGATAGACAGGTTTCATAAAGGGGTCCTTGTGGTTAAAGCGGTTAGGGTTTGCGGCAGGTATGATTTTATAGTTGTCAGTCATCCATACGACTACAAGGTGTATCCATTTTTACCTGGGAAATCTGGCGCAAGCGTTCTGGCATTAGGCACTTTTAGCCACAATCTAACCAACTTACGTCTTTTCTCTTTTTCAGGATAATCTTCGAACGACTGTCTAGAATGCATCACCACATAGTTATTACACAGCTGGATATCGCCTGGCTCAAGCATCATGTCCAATCGGTACTCTGGACGATGGCTGATTTCATCAAAGATATCTAACGCATCAATTTGCACTCGAGACATGGGCACACCCATGATTTCATGGCCAGTCTCGATGTATTTTCTTAGATAGCGACACGCCAGCTTGCCATCCCAGTAGCTAAACATAGGCGTCAGGCCGGGACCATCTTTACCCAAATGATTCAGGTAAGCAGGATGATAGTAATAAGCTAGGTACTCAGGATATTCTTTTAAAATGGTGTTATAAACTGCAGAAAAACTCACCAAACTGCTCTCACCGCCAGTCTTTGCTTGACGCACACACAGCAATCCAACCACATCGGATAAATCTGCGTGAAACGGTAGGTTTTCATTGGTCTGATACACTCGGGTTTGCTTGTCATTGACATCGCCGACATTTTCTACAAAGCCTAAAAGTTGGCGCTCTTTGTTCTGAATAACCGGCACGCCTAAATACAAACCTAAAATATAAAAGATATCGGTTAGCTGCTGCTCGTTATAGACCGAGACATCAAGACCTTTGATGACAATAAAGCCATAGCCGTTTTCTAATTCTTCAGACACCGCATTAACCATCTTTAAAAAAGCATCATCTTCAATAGGTACATCGCTTTTTTCAAAGTCTGGCGCGTGTAAATTTTTCGCCTCAATCGTCTTTAACGCACTGTCTAATACAGCCATTAAATGTGCGTCTAATCTGATAATCCAATCGTCTTTATCAGCAATATCCTTGCCCTGCCATGCACATTTATCAGTGATTGGGGTGGTTAGCATTGTATCCATACGTTATCTCCACAGTGAGTACAACTATAAACAAAACTGTAATTAATACAGTCAACAAAAGGGGGGACACCTAAACCCATTGTACCTATAGGGTGAATTATTAAACAAGTTTTATATTTCAAAAGCTTATTAATAAAAACATATAAGACCAAAATACCTGGTGTGTTTCAGACTTATTGCTTGCCAATCTGGCTCAATACTATCGCTGTTTGTTATAATCGAAATCATGTTAATACATTTGGTATTTTCTACCTTTTGCTAACACTACATCTGTTAAACACACATTGATATAAGGCTTATTTATCATGACATCAGTAATTAAAGTGGCGATTGCCGGTTATGGCAATCTAGGTCGAGGCGCGCAAGCGGCGATCGAAAAATGTGAAGACATGCAGCTGGTCGGCGTCTTTAGTCGCCGTGATCCCGCTTCGGTCACCTTGATTGATGACAACGTTCCTGTCTATGCCATGGATGATATCGAGCAACATAAAGATGAAATCGATGTGCTGATCTTATGTGGTGGCTCGAAGTCTGATCTACCTGAGCAAGGCCCACAATTGGCTGAATCGTTTAATATTGTCGATAGCTTTGATACCCACGCTAAGATTCCTGAGTACTATGAATCACTCGATACGCCTGCTAAAAAAGGCGGCAAAATTGCCCTATTATCGGTTGGCTGGGATCCAGGTTTATTTTCAATCAATCGCTTATACGGTGAAGCCATTTTTCCGGTTGGTGAGACTTACAGCTTCTGGGGTAAAGGCTTAAGCCAGGGTCACTCAGATGCGGTGCGCCGTGTCGATGGTGTTAAGTCAGGTGTCCAATACACGCTGCCTTCTGAGTCGGCTATCGAGCGCGTACGTAGCGGCGAGCGTCCGACCCTAACCACACGTGAAAAGCACACCCGTGAATGCTATGTGATACTAGAAGAAGGTGCGGATGCAGAGACGGTTCGTAACGCCATTGTCACTATGCCAGACTACTTCGCTGACTATGACACTACCGTTCACTTTATCGATCAAGCAACCTTTGAGCGTGACCATCGCAGCATGCCTCATGGCGGCTTTGTGATGCGGAGTGGCAACAGCGGTGTCTATAACAATAAGCATGAACAAGCGATGGAGTTTTCATTAAAGCTTGGCAGCAACCCTGAGTTTACCGCCAGTGTACTAGTCGCTTATGCGCGCGCAGCTTATAAGATGAATGCTGCTGGTGACAGCGGTGCAAAAAC
The DNA here is from genome assembly GCF_002313155.2 of Psychrobacter sp. FDAARGOS_221. Classification (NCBI taxonomy): domain Bacteria; kingdom Pseudomonadati; phylum Pseudomonadota; class Gammaproteobacteria; order Moraxellales; family Moraxellaceae; genus Psychrobacter; species Psychrobacter sp. FDAARGOS_221. The sequence goes on along the minus strand of NZ_NWFK02000001.1, from coordinate 2,773,101 downwards.
AGTGTTTGACGTTGCCCCTGGTTTATTGTCACCGAAGTCCCCTGCACAGCTGCGTAAAGAGTTGCTGTAGAGGTTAGCGAATCTTTTTCATTAAGCATAAACGCTTCTATAAAAATAAGCCTCAATCTTTTGATTAAGGCTTATTTATTGGGTTTCTTTGCTCTATAGGGCCTAAGCCTTTTAGTCATGACTGGAGTTACTCTCAACCCTATTGAGTTATCAGATAAGCGCTAGGTTACTTGATAATACGAATGATATATCATTCGGTTAGGTGTAGCTGCTGATACGCTTTAGGTGTCACTCCAAACCAACGCTTAAAGGCTGTAAAAAATTGACTGCTGGATTTATAGCCTAATAAATATGCAACATAAGATGACGGCATTCTATGTTGAATCAAGTACTTATATGCCAACTCTTTTCTTAAGTCTAATAGCACATCATTGAAGGTGGTGTTTTCATCGCTTAACCGACGTTGTAAACTACTAATACTCATATTTAATGCCTGCGATACTTGATCTCTAGTAGGCTCAAAAATACCCATAGTCGTAAAAAGTACACGTCTGCATTTTTCTATATAACTTAAAGGTAAAAACTCATCGTTCAACATATTATTAATAGGGTTAATAAACAAATTGCCTTTCGATACTTTTCTAAAACTAGCATAGGTAGAGCTTTTAAATAAAGTTTTAATACTTTGCCCTAAATAGTAATTCAAGCGAGCATTATGCTTAGATGACTTCGCCTTAACCCCAACATACGTATTATAAAACCGTAAATCATGGGTAGCCACTCTGTAAGGAACGTCTAAATGTGTAGGCTTAATACCACTAATAGCGTGCACGATTTTTACAATAATAAAAACAATCATATCCATATGGTTTTTGTTAATCATATGTTCAGCAACTGGCCGAAATTCCAAGCATACCTTGTTATCATCTGTCATCAGATTGATTTCCACCATATCCGTCAACATTGTTAAATAGCCTATGATTAAACGACAAGACACGATGAACAATACTTCTTGGCTCACATTTTGAGATAAAGGGGCAATACATTTACTTAGACCTTGATATAAACGCAACGCTTTAATATCAATAAAGTTCACAACTTTTAACCCTATAAACTCATCTTGAAAATAAGTCATGATCGTATGCAAGTTATCAATAACCACAGTCACTGCTACTCTATTACCAGGAATTTGATCTAAGTCGACAAACCCAGCTATAACTTCTGGTATATCTTGCGCTCTATTAATGGAAAACAAGTAGTCTACCAAAGCTTTTCTATATACTAAAATTGTTTCTTTATGGACACTTAGGTTTTCGAGTTTAATTGGGTTTTCTTGTTTCATATATAGCACTCTCTTAAATCAAAGCCTAGGGCTATATAAGTATATACAATATAACAACATACTTCCTTTTTTAATTAAACTTAATAATCTCTTAAACAGTTGCCTATTTTTTGGTACAACATTACCATTTAACTTATTAAATGTATTGATTTTAAATAAGCATCAAACCGATACAGCTAGAAAACTGATAAGATAATTCTCCATAGATAGTATCGGCTATATATTGAAATATACTCAGCTAACGTCTCAAAAAAGCAACTTATAAAGCAAACTATTTATAATGAAAATGCTTTTATACTTTTATAATAGCTAAAGATATTATATACAAAAGAGCTTACACTAACATTAATAAATTGGGAATAGTTAATTGATTGAAACTGTAACAACCCACTAAACAATTAACTATAAAAGTACTTTATTTTTAGTATATTTACACAAAAATCAAAAAATAATTAAGATTTATTCGTTTAAAACCAATAGATTAACCAAATTACCAATGCAATCGAGTAGCCACTATTTACTTTTTTTAATTAATCTAAGCTTAGGTCCATTTAATTGAGTGTATATTGGAAACAGAAGGTCTTCATTTTCAAACTTTGTTTATGTATATGAAAAGCTACTTATAATCCATATTAAATGAGCATAAGGAATTATAAAATAGACAGGACTAAAAACTAACAGATCAAATAATATAAACACCTGGTTCTTAACACAACATAATTGTAGAACCATTAATCTCCCAGTCTATATTTAGCAGATGTCATATCATCAAATGAATCGTGGAGTCTTTTGGTATTGCATATCTTGATTTATTCTTCAGTAAATTTACTAATCTCATTTAAAATACTATTTATTTAATAGTTTAAATGAGGTTAGTAATTATGCGTTGATATTAATGGATTATTCATAAGATTGATTAGTCACATCATATATTAGTGAATGGTTATGTTGATTAGAATATGCAGTTAGCGCTATAGCTTTTTATAATATTTTCCTACATTTGCACCTTTAGGTTTAAATCAGCATACACCTGTTTAAATATATGGCTTTCTTATTTAAAAATTTTTACATCAGAAACCTATTTACAAGCGTGTTTGAATTTAACTCTGCTATCAATAAAGCTTATATCACTAAAACAGTTACCTAATTTTTTTAGCAGCCTTAATAATAGAAGATGGAGCTGGCAATAACTTATTTATGGCATCGTTCTTTGGCAGGTATTCCTATATCAGCTTCTTTTAAAATGGATAATATTTAAATTGCAGTGAATATTTTGCTCAAATTTAAAGACTCCTGAAATATATTTCATAAGATATTTCACATTTAAATTGTTCTGTTTAGAGCATAGCTAGCGCTTCTTATTAAGTTTCCATTCATAGTTATAAAAAATAAAAAAAGCCAGATACATTACGTATCTGGCTTTCTTAAATTCAGCTTATAACTATTGAAACAATCGAACTTAGATTACAAAATAATGTTCGTTATCTCAGTATCGATATATAAGGTCACTCCATTATCACCTGTATACATCGAATAACCAGTTTGGTCACTTGATGATTCAGTGAAGCCTGTTAGCTTGTAGCTATCATTACTATCACCTTTGACAAACAAAGTATTATTTTCATCTGTCATATTAGTAACATCTGATACTGAAAGGCTGATATTCTGCTGAACACCATCTTTGGTATCTATGACTTCAATATTATGAACATTTGAAAAATCAAACTTATCATAGGATACTTTTGACTCATCCATAATAAGCGTATCTTTACCTTCACCGCCATCTATAATCTTGGCTTCTGGGTTGTAATATATGCGATCATCACCTCCCTCACCCAATAAGGTGTCAGCGCCGGCTAGACCTACGAGCGTGTCATTACCGTCACCACCTTTTAAAGTGTCTGCAAACTCGGTGCCAACTATATAGTCATAGTCCTCTGTACCCTCAGTGAATTTAGGTTGGAGAGGTTTAGGACGTGCATAGTCGTTAAAGTTTAAGACAACCGTTGACTCAACTGTATCACCATCATAATCAGAGTATGTATAGTTGAAAGTCAACACATCATCTTCGTTCAGATCAACTTGCTGGCGTATATCCTTAGCAGCAGTAAAGAAGTAACTACCATCTTTAGATGCTGTGAATACTCCATATTTAGAAGCAAACTCAGTCACACCTACCTTAGGATTCGTAATGTCTATAACATCTTCATCCGTAGTTGACCATACTACCGCTTTTTGCTCCGGATCATTAAAGTCAATAATATCACCACCTAATAATATCTTTTCACTGATTACCAAGTTGTCCTTGAGTTCAGGTGTTGGAATCAAGGGGGTAAATGATGCTTCGATATCAAAGGTGTTGGTTCCTCTCTCTGGACTATTTACTATCAGGAAGTCGCCATTTTCAACTTGCTCACGAGTAACACTATTAAGCGCTCTGTCTATAGCATCTCTAGCATTCGTAAATAAAGTTTTTTGGAAATTGGCATCGTTATACTGATCTTGAGCATAGCCACCCGTATTTAATACTTGAGAATAGTAGTTAATCAACTGTGTGTAGTAGATTTTCAAGCCTAACAGATACTCATAGTTTTGCACGCTGTCATGTAGCAGCCCAGCCTCTGTACCTTCTCCAAGTCCACTACCTTCGACAGGAGTAAATCCTTCAAGCTTTAAGCGATACTCTTTACCTCCAATAACTACTGGGTCTGTTGCTGTATCGATAACAACGAAATCATCTGCTGTAGTACTAGAGTATCCAGGATTATAAATATCCTTCATATCAATAATCTTTCTCTGACTAACATCATAACGAGTATTCGGTGTTTCTATATGATACATCTTAAAGTTTTCAACAATATTAGATGCCTCCCCATTAACCGTAAAGTCAAATTGGACTCGCAAGGTAGTATCTTTTAATACACCATCAGATAAAGCTACCGTATAGTTTTCATGCGTAAAGGTGCCTAGTTTAAAGGAGTCTACACCTTCAGTTAACTGCACACCTGATTTGGTATAAACTTCATTCTCGTGAGTTTCATAACCTGCAGGCTGTAGATAGTTACCTGCGTTGTAATAAGGACCTCCCCAATAGACACCCTCATCCATATCGTCAGTATCTTGCTGAGCACGCTCAATATTACGTTCAATAACCTGTCCATAACTATTAAGTCTTGCATAAGACTTAGCTTCTACTGCAGTTTGTCCTGTTCCTGGACGCGACCCATTAATATCCTTCAGCTGGGTTGCTACGTTAAAGTTACTTGCTGGGTTTGTAAACTCAGTTTCTACAAAACCAGTCTCCAACCCTTTAATTTGAATCGTGTCAATAGGTACATCAATATTGTAGATAACCGGATAAGCTACGGGTGAGTCATCTTCAACAACTGCTACAGCTTTATCAGTTATAGTCGCTAACACAGTCTCACCGTTTCTAACCTCAATATCAAAGTGAATATCCAAGTTATCTTCAATTTGAGGATTCGGATGATCTACTTGATCTGATAGTGTTACCGTATAGTCAAAGTTATAACTATCATCGTCTTGCTTGACTCCTTTTTCTGCTACAGATAAACGAATAACCTCTTTAGTATTACCTTCTGTATCTGTCTTTTGTCCTATCCAATCATTTGGCTTGTTCGGATCTTTTACCCATTCAACATCTAGCCCCTTAGAGGTAATATCACCTTTTTCTGGTGGTGTTATAAATACAACGGTTGCCTCAGATAAGTCCGTATCAACATCTTTGATATTAATAGTACTGGCTGATTTCAACTCATTTGTAGTATCAATACCTTTGGGTGAATTATCAGGATTTCCGTTAGGCAGCCTTTCCTCTGAGACATGAGGCGTTGGACCAAGCTTAATCTCTGTAGGATCATCATGACCATTAATGGTAATAGTCAGGGTCGCGGTCGTCGTGTCGCCATCACCATCAGTAATGGTGTATTCAACCGTGTCAGTTAACGTCTCATCATCATTAAGCGCATTTACCTCGCTATTGTCATTATCTAGCGTGTAGGTGTACGTGCCATCTTTATTGATGGTGATTGAGCCATACTTAAGCGCTTGATCAGCAATCGGCGTCACCGCAGGTGTACCTTCGCCGTCAAGACCAAAGTTATCGTTGTCAGTCACGTTACCAGATACGGTGTTCTCAGCATCTTCTGTAACGCTATTCGCGTCATCAGCGGCTTGTGGCAAGCTGTCAGTGATAACGATATCTAAGCTATCGTTTGAGCTTACGCCGTTTTTATCAGTGACCACAACCGCATAGCTGTCCACATTCGGCTCAGAGCCTGTGTGATCTTGTACTTCAGGATCATAGGTGTAGCTCACCTCACCGGTTGTCGCATCATAGCCTGTGATAACCAGCGTACCGGCATCACGAGTGATGGTGACAGGGTTATCTGCCGTGGCGTCTTGAATCTCTTGACCGCCCACAGTAATGGTGTCAACACCCGCTTCTGCTGTGACGGTAAAGGTGCCAGGTACCGCATCGTCACCTTCATATACGATCTTATCACCAAAGCCTTCAGGCGCACCTTCATTCTCAGGTGTTCCTGGTACTTCAGGATCAACTGGGATCTTAATGTCAGGCTCACCATCAGTGTGACCATTAATGGTAATAGTCAGGGTCGCGGTCGTCGTGTCGCCATCACCATCAGTAATGGTGTATTCAACCGTGTCAGTTAACGTCTCATCATCATTAAGCGCATTTACCTCGCTATTGTCATTATCTAGCGTGTAGGTGTACGTGCCATCTTTATTGATGGTGATTGAGCCATACTTAAGCGCTTGATCAGCAATCGGCGTCACCGCAGGTGTACCTTCGCCGTCAAGACCAAAGTTATCGTTGTCAGTCACGTTACCAGATACGGTGTTCTCAGCATCTTCTGTAACGCTATTCGCGTCATCAGCGGCTTGTGGCAAGCTGTCAGTGATAACGATATCTAAGCTATCGTTTGAGCTTACGCCGTTTTTATCAGTGACCACAACCGCATAGCTGTCCACATTCGGCTCAGAGCCTGTGTGATCTTGTACTTCAGGATCATAGGTGTAGCTCACCTCACCGGTTGTCGCATCATAGCCTGTGATAACCAGCGTACCGGCATCACGAGTGATGGTGACAGGGTTATCTGCCGTGGCGTCTTGAATCTCTTGACCGCCCACAGTAATGGTGTCAACACCCGCTTCTGCTGTGACGGTAAAGGTGCCAGGTACCGCATCGTCACCTTCATATACGATCTTATCACCAAAGCCTTCAGGCGCACCTTCATTCTCAGGTGTTCCTGGTACTTCAGGATCAACTGGGATCTTAATGTCAGGCTCACCATCAGTGTGACCATTAATGGTAATAGTCAGGGTCGCGGTCGTCGTGTCGCCATCACCATCAGTAATGGTGTATTCAACCGTGTCAGTTAACGTCTCATCATCATTAAGCGCATTTACCTCGCTATTGTCATTATCTAGCGTGTAGGTGTACGTGCCATCTTTATTGATGGTGATTGAGCCATACTTAAGCGCTTGATCAGCAATCGGCGTCACCGCAGGTGTACCTTCGCCGTCAAGACCAAAGTTATCGTTGTCAGTCACGTTACCAGATACGGTGTTCTCAGCATCTTCTGTAACGCTATTCGCGTCATCAGCGGCTTGTGGCAAGCTGTCAGTGATAACGATATCTAAGCTATCGTTTGAGCTTACGCCGTTTTTATCAGTGACCACAACCGCATAGCTGTCCACATTCGGCTCAGAGCCTGTGTGATCTTGTACTTCAGGATCATAGGTGTAGCTCACCTCACCGGTTGTCGCATCATAGCCTGTGATAACCAGCGTACCGGCATCACGAGTGATGGTGACAGGGTTATCTGCCGTGGCGTCTTGAATCTCTTGACCGCCCACAGTAATGGTGTCAACACCCGCTTCTGCTGTGACGGTAAAGGTGCCAGGTACCGCATCGTCACCTTCATATACGATCTTATCACCAAAGCCTTCAGGCGCACCTTCATTCTCAGGTGTTCCTGGTACTTCAGGATCAACTGGGATCTTAATGTCAGGCTCACCATCAGTGTGACCATTAATGGTAATAGTCAGGGTCGCGGTCGTCGTGTCGCCATCACCATCAGTAATGGTGTATTCAACCGTGTCAGTTAACGTCTCATCATCATTAAGCGCATTTACCTCGCTATTGTCATTATCTAGCGTGTAGGTGTACGTGCCATCTTTATTGATGGTGATTGAGCCATACTTAAGCGCTTGATCAGCAATCGGCGTCACCGCAGGTGTACCTTCGCCGTCAAGACCAAAGTTATCGTTGTCAGTCACGTTACCAGATACGGTGTTCTCAGCATCTTCTGTAACGCTATTCGCGTCATCAGCGGCTTGTGGCAAGCTGTCAGTGATAACGATATCTAAGCTATCGTTTGAGCTTACGCCGTTTTTATCAGTGACCACAACCGCATAGCTGTCCACATTCGGCTCAGAGCCTGTGTGATCTTGTACTTCAGGATCATAGGTGTAGCTCACCTCACCGGTTGTCGCATCATAGCCTGTGATAACCAGCGTACCGGCATCACGAGTGATGGTGACAGGGTTATCTGCCGTGGCGTCTTGAATCTCTTGACCGCCCACAGTAATGGTGTCAACACCCGCTTCTGCTGTGACGGTAAAGGTGCCAGGTACCGCATCGTCACCTTCATATACGATCTTATCACCAAAGCCTTCAGGCGCACCTTCATTCTCAGGTGTTCCTGGTACTTCAGGATCAACTGGGATCTTAATGTCAGGCTCACCATCAGTGTGACCATTAATGGTAATAGTCAGGGTCGCGGTCGTCGTGTCGCCATCACCATCAGTAATGGTGTATTCAACCGTGTCAGTTAACGTCTCATCATCATTAAGCGCATTTACCTCGCTATTGTCATTATCTAGCGTGTAGGTGTACGTGCCATCTTTATTGATGGTGATTGAGCCATACTTAAGCGCTTGATCAGCAATCGGCGTCACCGCAGGTGTACCTTCGCCGTCAAGACCAAAGTTATCGTTGTCAGTCACGTTACCAGATACGGTGTTCTCAGCATCTTCTGTAACGCTATTCGCGTCATCAGCGGCTTGTGGCAAGCTGTCAGTGATAACGATATCTAAGCTATCGTTTGAGCTTACGCCGTTTTTATCAGTGACCACAACCGCATAGCTGTCCACATTCGGCTCAGAGCCTGTGTGATCTTGTACTTCAGGATCATAGGTGTAGCTCACCTCACCGGTTGTCGCATCATAGCCTGTGATAACCAGCGTACCGGCATCACGAGTGATGGTGACAGGGTTATCTGCCGTGGCGTCTTGAATCTCTTGACCGCCCACAGTAATGGTGTCAACACCCGCTTCTGCTGTGACGGTAAAGGTGCCAGGTACCGCATCGTCACCTTCATATACGATCTTATCACCAAAGCCTTCAGGCGCACCTTCATTCTCAGGTGTTCCTGGTACTTCAGGATCAACTGGGATCTTAATGTCAGGCTCACCATCAGTGTGACCATTAATGGTAATAGTCAGGGTCGCGGTCGTCGTGTCGCCATCACCATCAGTAATGGTGTATTCAACCGTGTCAGTTAACGTCTCATCATCATTAAGCGCATTTACCTCGCTATTGTCATTATCTAGCGTGTAGGTGTACGTGCCATCTTCATTGATGGTGATTGAGCCGTACTTAAGTGCTTGATTAGCAATCGGTGTCACCGCAGGAATGCCTTGACCGTCTGCACCAAACACATCGTTGTCAATGACGTTGCCGGTCACTGTGTTGTCTTCTGCGTCTTCATCAACACTGTTGCTGTCATCTTTAGCCACAGGCGCACTGTCAGTAATAGCGATGTCTAGGCTGTCTGTGCCTGTCTTGTCATTACTGTCTGTTACCACAATCTCGATGTTGTCCATAACAGGCGCATCTGTGGTGTGATCTTGTACTTCAGGATCATAGGTGTAGCTCACCTCACCTGTCTCTGGGTTGTAGCCTGTGATGACAAGCGTACCTTTACCTGTGTCAATCGTGGTCTCTGTAATGTTGCCATCTTTATCAACAGGTATGTCTGTACCGCCAACTTTGATGTTGGTGATCGTTGCTGCTGGGTCCTTATTAATGGTGAAGCTACCCTCTACTGGTCCGTCACCTTCATAGACGGTCTTGTCACCGGCACCATTTGGATTCTCTGGTGTCGCAGGGTTACCTTCATTAACAGGTGTATCTGGATCGGTTGGATCTACAGGTGCTGGATCGGTTGGCTCGTTTGGTGGAATAACCACTTGTGGTGCTTCATCCGTACGGCCATTAATGGTAATCGTTAGCTTCGCAGTCGTCGTGTCGCCATCACCATCAGTAATGGTGTATTCAACCGTGTCAGTTAGCGTCTCATCATCATTAAGCGCATTAACCGCATCATTAGTGTTATCTAGCGTGTAGGTATACGTACCATCTTCGTTGATGGTAATCGTACCGTATTCAAGCGCTTGATCAGCAATCGGCGTTACCGCAGGTGTGCCTTGCCCGTCTGCACCAAACACATCATTGTCAATGACGTTACCGGTCGCTGTGTTGTCAGTAGCGTCTTCATCAACACTGTTGCTGTCATCTTTAGCCACAGGCGCACTGTCAGTAATAGCAATGTCTAGGCTGTCTGTGCCTGTCTTATCATTACTGTCTGTTACCACAATCTCGATGTTGTCCATAACAGGCGCATCTGTGGTGTGATCTTGTACTTCAGGATCATAGGTGTATGTCACTTCACCTGTCTCTGGGTTGTAGCCTGTGATGACAAGTGTACCCTTACCTGTATCTATGCTGGTCTCTGTGATGTTGCCATCTTTATCAACAGGTATGTCTGTGCCGCCAACTTTGATGTTGGTGATCGTTGAGGCTGGGTCTTTGTCAATGGTGAAGCTACCCTCTACCGGTCCGTCACCTTCATAGACGGTCTTATCACCTGCACCATTTGGATTCTCAGGTGTTGCAGGGTTACCTTCATTAATAGGTGTATCTGGATCGGTTGGGTCAACAGGTGCTGGATCCGTTGGCTCGTTTGGTGGAATGATTATCTGTGGATTACTTTGATAATCAACAGTAATCGTTGCAGGATTCGATGTATTACCTGCTTTATCTTTTACTGTATAGTCAATTGGCGTAGGATCTTTACTAAACCCCTTCTCTGGAGTAAAGGTCACTTCGCCCGTTTTTGGATTAACGGTCCATGTACCCTCACCTGGTACTTTAACTGGTTGATCCGTAGGTTTGCCTGTTTCTGGATCAATTAGTTGTACACTCGCTGGATCAAGGTCACCGTCAGGATCTTTATCATTCCCTAATACATTAATGACCACTGAATCGCCTACGTTACCTTCTTTGGTATCGTCTTCGGCTACTGGTGGGTTTTGTGGATAATCAACAGTAATCGTTGCAGGATTCGATGTATTACCTGCTTTATCTTTTACTGTATAGTCAATTGGCGTAGGATCTTTACTAAACCCCTTCTCTGGAGTAAAGGTCACTTCGCCCGTTTTTGGATTAACGGTCCATGTACCCTCACCTGGCACTTTAACTGGTTGATCCGTAGGTTTGCCTGTTTCTGGATCTGAGCTATGCTGAAAAAACCGTAGACAAAAACTTGGTAAACTAAGGAAGACAAATAGGAGTTTACCATGACAAAGAAAGCTAAAAGATACAGTGAAGAATTTAAAGCAGAAGCAGTTAAAGCAATAGAGAATAATGGTGGCAATGTTAGTGCTACAGCTAGGCGGTTAGGGCTGCCAATGCAGACACTGGCTAACTGGCAACGAAAAGCCAATCAAGGCATGCTCAAGGGTACTAAGCAATACGATCCAGAGCTTGTTTCAGCCCTTGAAGAAATGAAGCGTTTAAAGCGTGAACTAAAAATAGCACAAGAAGAACGAGAGATACTAAAAAAGGCCACGGCGTACTTTGCGAAACACGGTCAGTAAGGTACGCCTTTATTGACCATCACAAATATGAATTTAGCATTACCAGCATGTGTAAAACCCTTGATATTAAACCATCAAGCTACTATGACTGGACCAAGCGTAATATCAGTGCTCAGCAAATACATCGTAACCGCTGTGAGCTGCTTGTAAAAGCTGCGCATAGTGAGACTAAAGAGCGATATGGTTATCAGCGTCTGCATGCACATTTAAGTGAGCATGGACATGAGATTAGCAAGTACATGGTGCGTAGTATCAAGGAAGAACATGACATCAAATGTAGACGTCATAAACGCTTTAAAGTGACAACGGACTCAGACCATAACAAGCGAGTCTATCCTAATTTTCTTAAACAACAGTTTGGCGTTAACCGTCCTAATTGTGCTTGGGTCAGTGATATAACCTATATTTGGACAGATGAGGGCTGGCTTTATTTAGCAGGCGTCAAAGACTTATATACCAAAGAATTGGTTGGCTACGCTATCGATAAACGCATGAAAGCAGATTTAGTCTGTAGAGCCTTAAATAAAGCAATCAAGGATAAACGACCTAGCCAAGGGCTTATTGTACATTCAGATAGAGGCAGCCAGTATTGCAGCGAAGATTATCGCAAAATGATCAGTAAATACGGTTTTAAAGGATCTATGAGTGCGAAAGGTAACTGTTATGACAATGCGCCAATAGAGAGCTTCTGGGGCGTTTTAAAGAATGAGCTGATATATCATCATAATTACAAAACTCGATTTGAAGCAATCAACAGTATCATAAAATATATCGAGTTAGATTACAATCAAGTCAGGATTCAGCAGAGTTTAGGTATGAGATCGCCAAGACAAGTTTGGATGGATTTCTATCGTCAAGCTGCCTGATCAAAATCTCCCAAGTTTAGGTGTACGGATTTGACGGCAGGGGTCAGATCAATTAGTTGTACACTCGTTGGATCAAGATCACCATCTGGATCTTTATCGTTCTCTAATACGTTAATAACCACTGAATCGCCTACGTTACCTTCTTTAATATCGTCCTCAGCGATTGGTTTATTATTAGGCGGTGTATAGTTATCATCGTCGTCATTTGATAAAAATGGAATGATACCTAAACCAGCTAACCACCATGGAAATCCTACTGGCGCAGCTACCCACCATGGAGCGTATAACTCTTCTCCACCGAGTGCTTGACCTTCAGTAGCACCCACTTCTAACTGCGTTACATAGTCATATACTTCACCAGTATCTGGTATGTAGTAATAATAACTACCATCTTCTGCAATACCTATTAATGCTTGCTGATTTTCCGCTTCTTCATCAATTTGGTTTGCTTCTTCTTGCTTCTCTGTGGTGCTATAAAAATCTTCAATAATTAAGTCGGTCTCTTTACCTTCTCGTTCAAATGAGACATGTAAAGCATTGTTGATGCGTTTGGTGATAATGTGGTTTGGCGCACGTCCAATTGATTCGTCAAAAAATTCATAGTTGACGTTCTTCACCGCTTTAATAACATCAGGCTGTCCGTCTTTTGTGACAACCTGTATCTCTTGAATAGTCTCTTTGCTGTTATGTACTTTTACGATAACTGTTTTCATGGTTACCCCTAAATTTTGAAATTTAACACTTAAATATTTTACGTAGTTTTATTTAAATCATAATAATAATTTTTTAATTAATAATCTGGTTGCCATCTTGATCAACACGAACTCGCTCTCTAATAACGGCAATAGTTCGGCGATTCAGTTGACGACCTTCTGCTGTTTTGTTTGTTGCTCTTGGACGTTGTTCACCATAACCTACAGCCTCTAGACGATCTGGTGAGATGTTGAATTTACTGATTAGAATGTATTTAATTGCGTTCGCGCGTCTCTCTGAAAGCTTCTGGTTATATTCATCGCTTGCATTACTATCAGTATGTCCTTCAATAACTGCTGTGGTGTTACTGTATTTTTGCATGAATTCAGCCAGCTCTTGGACTTCATTGTAATACTGAGGCTTGACAATTGCTTTATCGTTGTCAAACAGTACTTCAAGTTCTATGCTCACTTCTTTTTCTAATACAGGCGCCGGCTCAACTACAGGAGGTATAGGCTTAGGTTCAGCTACTGGACAGTTTGGTACCACGCGTGTGATTTGGTGCGATTGGTAACTCTTGTCTTGCAAATACTCTAAAGCTTTCTCATTTGTAACCTCTTGAATGGTTGAATTGCCTTCATTATCAACATCAACATAGAAAAAATAGTTACTATTTGGTGCAAGATTGAAATCAATGCTATTTGCTAATAAATCGTTTGTTTTAAGTCCTGTAATCTCTGCACTTAATCTATTAATGCCTGAGCATGAATAAACCTGAGTATAGTGCCCTGGGTGTAAACTCACTTGAAATCGATCATTTATGGCGATATTAGCGCTGGTTTGTTCAGGATCATTGTCTTGTGGTCTTAGAAAAAAGATACTCACACTGTCTTCAGGTATTGGTTTATTAATTAACTCTTCAGGATTTATTGGATTACTTATTTGCCAGTTGACGTGACCAACTGCCTTGGCATTCTCGCCATTCGATATATGTGATGGACTACCAACACATGATGATAGTCCTAATGCCATTACAGATAAGGTGATATATTTAAGGTTTTTCATGATAAATAAGTCCAAATTTTGGTTTTAAAAGATTTTCTAACACTGAAGACCATAAAGAGTGAACTTGAGTGGAAATAGAAATTAAGTTGTTGTTTAGTAGAAATAAATAGTTGTTCAATTCAAAAATAACAATAAGGGAGCAGGCAGTATAGGCCTATGTGAATACTCCTTTCCTTGTTGTGAAGCATCAAAATTTTTATTATACAATTCAATTAATACGTAACTATCGACAATAATATTATACATTATCCGAATACAGTACTAAAGATATGGATTTAATTTCAGCTACAAACAAACAAAATACCTAGATATTGACCCGAATTAAAACAAAAAATTAATATGCTGATTTAGTGACTGAAGTAAATAAGGGTTATGCTAAACAGCTTTTATGAAGCTAACCCGTTGTAAATTAAGTAAAAAAGTACAGTTAAAGTTACTTGTGTACTTTGTACTTGAAGTAACTGCTGTTCAGCGGCTGATATTCAGCTATATTATTCTATCGAAAGATAAGACTCGTTATAGACTATTATCTATCACTTGAAGCAGGTGAAATCTTCGATGGTGAAGTTGAATTAGACGAAAGTTATTTTGGTGGTGTACGCAAAGGTAAAAGAGGTCGAGGCGCTGCTGGTAAGATAGCCGTATTTAGTATTTTAAAACGAAACGGTAAGGCTTATACCTTTGTTGTAAATGATACCAAACAGAGTACTCTAATTCCTGCTATTAAGCGTAAAATAAAGCCTGACAGCTTTGTCTACACCCATAACTATCTTAGTTATAATGTCTTAGATGTGAGCTAGTTTGAGCATTTTAGAGTAAATCATTCTAAAGAGTTTGCTCAAGGTCGTAATCACACCAATGGCATTGAAAAATTCTGGAATCAGTCTAAACGTATTCTTAGAAAATATAATGGAATAGATAAAAAGAACTTCCACTTTTTTTTTAAAAGAGTGTGAGTTTATATTTAATTATGTGTCACCACCTGATCAGCTTAAAATTCTGAGAAAATGGTGTGATATTTAACCCTTATCTACTTCAGCCCCTTCATTTATATAATACCAAACCAACTTATTAAAACTAATTCATCAATGAAACAGTCAATAGTACAAATATAAAGCTGTAAATCAGGCCAATGTCAGTGCTTACGTTGGCCTGATTTACAGCTTTTATAGCAATTAGACAGAGATGCCCGCTACCATAAAACTGTCTTATTCGCTACTATTATCAGCTTAATTCATTATACCCTTACCACTTGCTAAGTTTTAACCATATATGAAGTCAATATACTCATCTTATAACCATCCACATTAATTCTTATTCAAAATAATAACTTCTAGGATTAAGACACTCTAGCCGTCAATCAAGATTTGATCGGCAAGATTATATTAATTATAGTTGCTGTATCGATAGTAGTATAGAGCAATTGCTTACGCTAAGCAGGTACTGCAGTCGCCCTTACCGACATAAGTCATGATACCGAACAACAGAAGATGCAGATATCGTGGCATTTGGTACAAAAACATTGGCTATTGCAATGAATATCCATGATACTTTTGGATAGGCGTTTTTAAACATTAAAACCTGTTTGCAGCTCAAGTATAATGAAAGCAATGACGATACAGTTATCTATATGTGTTCGATGCACTCATACCAAGCATCTTTATATAAAGCACATATCACTGACAAACATGGTTTGCTTGTTCTACACCGAGGACTAGAGAAAGAAAATCTGTACATAATGTGTGCGATCACTGGTTATCTGCCTGAGTTTTATCAGACTCCCTTTGGGTAAAAACCAAATACCAAAGTGAGTGGCGAGAAAGTGTATCGCTATGGAATAAGTCATTAATGACATTATATGAGGGGACACAATTAATACACAGTTTACTGGCGTCGATGATATTGCACAGCTAGCTCTATTTTTAGTTGTTTTTTTCTAATGGTTTTATAGGTCAGTTGATTGTTGCCAGTCATGGAAGATCTATAAATTAACCACTGCTCGATGAGTAAGCAAACCAACTGTTATTAATGCGCTACTGTCTTTAATAAATAAAATACAAAAACATAATTAACTCTGTTTTATTTACTCTATCTGCCATCTTGAAGTAATACGATAAACGATGCTTGATAAGCGTTGGCAAACCAATTTCATAACGGATTTAAGTTTAAGTTTGGCTTAACCTTAGTAGACCTTACCGCAATAGGCTAGCCTTTCAACCTATAAGATTTAGATAAGAAACAGTTATATTACACCTAATATCTCTTTAATTTAAACGGATGGATCGTCTAAAGCGCTATAAGACCGAAAGCTCAGCATTGCTGATTGAAATTGCTTCTAATCATGACCAGAAAAAAATAAAAAAATAATACGTAGATTTTAGAGTCAGACCGTATCAAGCAGGTACTAAATCTAATCGATACTAGCTTAGTCTAACCAGAGAATAAGTTTTTTAAGCTTAAAAAAAGGTCATACTAAAATCTTAGTATGACCTTTTTGGTTAGTGCGTTATACATTTAGCTGAAGTCATATCAGCGCACTCAAATCCGTCAAATTCTCTAGCACAGCATCCGGCTTATATTTATCAAGCTGCTTTTGATTTTGTGCACCAGATAAAACACCTATGACCAAACCACAGTTAGCGTTTTTACCCTCTTCAATATCGATACCACTGTCCCCTGCTTTTAGCACGTGCTGTGAGTCTGCGACACCGAATTTATCCATCGCCAGTGTAATCATATCCGGCGCTGGTCTGCCATTATCGACATCATCGGCCGTTACTAGCGCATCTATTTGATTGCCCTCTGACCAACCTAAAATAGTTAATATTTTATTGGCTGTTTTGGCATCATAACCAGTATTTAATACCACATGACGGCCGCTGTGTTTAAGCGCTTCAAACAAAGTCGTCATGCCCTCAAATTCAGCTAAGGTATCTTCACTATAAGCAGTCGCTAAGCTGCTTTTAAACGTCTTAAATGCTGTATTGGTTAAAGATTCAATATCTGCGTCCGATAAGTCTAGGGTGTTTAAAATATCGTTAATGGCATTGCGCTTTTCTTTACCCGCACCGTGCTCTAAACACAGCTCAAGATTGACTTTCTTATCTGATTCACCAGCGTCTTCAAGGGCTTGGTTAATGGCGTCACGTACGGTTTTGTACACTAAATTGTCTTCATTAACTGTCGTGCCTGCCATATCGAATACACACAGCTTAATGTTGTCAAATTGCGCTTTGATACGGTCTAAAAACTCTTGTGTACTGCTGTTTTGTTGATTATGACTTTGCGTATTCATTATTTTGACTCCAATACCATTTCGATTAACTCTTCACCAAAGGCAAATCCTGTCGATGCGCCCGTACCGCCTGTGACTGACCCAACAACGACGCCTGCTTCTGGTGAGGCTTTAAATACCACATCATCAGCACTTGGATAAACACCTAGCCAGTGCTGAGTAATATCAACGTCACCAATGTCCATCACTTGATAAAACTCATTAAGGATTAAGTCATCAATGCGCGTGTCTCTAAACGGCAGCTCCCTATCACTATAGTCATGGCTGTCACCAATAATCAAAGAGCCATCTTCTGACTGAACCACGATTAAATGCACGCCTGCCTGACGCTCTTCACTTTGGATATCATCCAATAGGTTCTTTAAAGCATCGGCTTCAGGAAGCTGAGCAAACCCATCGTAACGAGCAAAGCTTAAGTCTGACATCACTGCTGCATTTAACGTAAAGGCCTGCTTTGGCTTAACGCGCATCATATTTAGCGTACACATTCTAGCCTTGGTCGTGGCCAATAAATCAGGATATAAACTACTATAATCAGTACCCGGGCATACCACGCAGTGCTCAGCACTCAAGACTCCTCGGCTGGTATATACATTCGGCAGCTCAATCGACGTTACGCTGGTTTGATTATAAAAGTCCACACCTTGCGCCTCTTTTAACCAATGCGCCAGCTTACCAATAGCAGAGTGTGACTCTACTCTTAGCTCATGCGGACTATAAAACACGCCCTGCCCTTTTTTAAGATATGGGGCAACGTCATCAATCTCTGACTGAGTGAGTAATTTACAATCCTCGCCCATCTCTGTTTTTAAAAACGCTTCAGCCACATCCATAGCTTCTGGTCGCTGCATCAACATATGCAGTCCTGAATGCTCAACTTGAATACCTGCTTTTGGCGCGACCTCTGCCCAGACATTGCGTGAATGCATGGCGCGCTGCCAATGCTCACCGCGGCGTTGACCACTGACCGTCACAAATCCAAAGTTACGCACAGAGGCATCTTTGTTTTGTGAATGACGCTCAACCACAGCAACACTTAATCCTTTCTTGACTGCCGCATAAGCACTCGCCAGCCCTACAATACCGCCGCCAACAACGACCACATCATACTTTTTGTCTGAAAGTTTTTTATTCATAACCATATCAACTCTTTTGACTCTTAACACAATAAACAACGCGTTTAATTAACGATAAGCCCAAATATAGTCAAAGAAGTCTAAAATGGTTACAAGGCAACCGAGCGTAAGTACTACAAATGTAGGCTTAGCGAGGTTAACACCGTAACCGTTTAGTAGTTCGCTGACTATAAGATCTTTTAACTATTCACCATGGAAAAATGCACGATGCTTGTCTAATAGCTCAGCAGTTAACGCCTCTGGATACGTTTTAACGTTTTTGATTTGGTTTTCAGGAGCGACTGTTTCACCATCATAAACCACATTTGGATAAATCTCTAACAGACCAGGACGTGCTTTGGTCACAATCAGCTCTGCCATTTTCATAGCATTTGGATTGGTTTTATCGCCCTTATCAATGACCGCAACCGACTCTGTCAATGTGTAGTTACCCTCACTTGGATCAACATAATCAATCGGTAAACCTTCTGCTTTATGAGCAACGGCTTGGTGACGCAAACCAAAACCAATTGGTACTTCACCTGCCATTACCTTCTTCAGTGGACCAGAGCCTGATAACTCTAGGTTAGGACCTGCGTTTTCACGAATGGCGTTCATGATTTTTTGACCTTCTGCGTCGGTACCGTATTCAGCAGCGACATCTTGCACAAACAACCAGCCGGTTGATGAGCCATTTGGATCTACCATAGCAATGTGGTCTTTATAAATAGGCTTGGCTAAATCTTTGGCACTGGTCGGTACTGGCAGGTTATTGGCTTCCATCTCTTTGGTGTTCATCAAGATAGCACCGGTAAAGCTTAGGATAGGTGCATAGTATTTAGGCGTTTCAACCAAAGGATTTGCATCAAAGGTTAAGTCTTTAAACATCGGATGCTTGGCTTGGGCACTCTCAATATAGAACGAGCTCATAGTGACCATATCGGCTTCAATATTTTGACCTTCAGCAAGCAGACGACCGCCAAGCTCACCGGTGCCAAATGACTGAAACACATACTGACCTTCAAAGCCTGCGTCATCAAGCACATCTTGAATCACCTCAACCGCTTCTTCATCGGCATTACTATAGATAACCACTTCCTCGTAGTCGCCGTCTGCGCCTGAAGCGCTTTCAGACGATTGCGAGCCACAGCCCGTTACCAACAGTCCGCAAGTTAGACCTGCCATTAAGGTGTTTAAGGTTTTATTTTTAAAGATATTCATGGTTCATCCTAATTATTATGGGTTGTTTTAATTGATTTGAATTATTTTATGAATCAATGAGCTTTAGCTATTTACTAGTTAACTGTTTACTAGACGACACTTTCTAGACAGCCAGTGCTACACAACTGGCGCTGTCAAAGCGTCTTCGGTTTTAATTTTTGCGGTTCCGTACAGGCTTCTTTTATACAGAGTGCGCACCACAGCAAAGAATATCAGCGCTGTAATATTGGTCAGTAAAACCATCAGCGAGAGAATGAAAATCTCATCAAAGCGAGCGAAATGCTGCAACTCGACAATCTTGGTTGTTAGCACCATCGTGCGAGCACCGGAGATAAATATCACTGCACTGATCGTCACCATGGCACTGATAAAGAAGTAAGACGCCACTTCGATCAAGGTGAAAATTGAGTTGGGTACAACGATACGGCGCAATGACTGCAGCCATGAGTCGCCCAGTAACGATGCGGTCGTCTCCCAGCCTAAATTCATTTTTGATAAGGCGTTTTTACTCATCAGATACGGCGTTGAGAAGTAGTGAATGATGTTACTAATCACGATGATAAAGATGGTATTTGAGATAGATGAGCCTGAGAACACCATCAAATAAGCGATACCAATCACCATGCCCGGTACGGTATTTGTCACCAACGCTGAGCTCTCGATACTAAATTTACCTACTTTAAACAAGCTTGAGCGCTCATAAATTAGGGCAGCTGCGTAGGTGATGATGGTGCCAAATATGGCGGTTAGCGTCGCTACGATTAATGAGTTTTTGTACACTCGCATTAGGTTTGATGACTCGATGACCTTGGTAAAGGTATCCGTGCTAAATTCCATTTGATAGGGCCAGGTTTTGACCCACGGAATAATAAAGATGACCGCGAATACAAACAGCAAGGAGAACAAAATACCGCTAGATAGGACAGCAAGTAGCCTGTCTTTGATTTTTGAGGTCGGTAAATCAAAGTGCTCGACCGAGTCATAACGAATATTAAAACGCGCCACATACCACAGCAGTAGAATACTCAAAATAGACGGAATCAGCATAAATAAGGCAACCACTGAACCACGTTCAAATGACGGCGATGATCCCAATATCTGAGTGTATAGCTCGGTTGCAATCACGTTATATTGACCGCCAATAGAGGCCGGAATACCAAAGTCGGTAAAGGCTAAAAAAAAGCACTGGATAATGGCGGCGGCAAAGGTACCGATTAAAGGACGAATGACTGTCATATCGATTTGACGCCAGCGTGAGTCACCCATCAACTCAGACACAATCACAAACTTCTTGTCTAAATACTGGAAAGTGTTGTTGAGTAATAAGAAAGCCACTGGCAAGGTATAAATGGTGTAGCCAAGCCACATTCCATAAAAACCGTAAATCTCCTCAAACAACTGAAAGCCAATCATCTTAGTCAACAGTCCTTGTTTACCAAAGGTATAGATAATGGCAAAACCGTAAGTGACTGTCGGTAATAGCATTGGAAACAAGGATGCCAGCTTAATGGTTTGCTTAAAGCCCTTTGGCAGATTGGTCCAATGCACAGTATAAGCGAGGATAAATGCCAAAAATGTGGCACTCATCGCACTAACGATGGCAACAAAAAAACTATTAAACATGACCTGTCTAAAGTTTTTACTGTTGATAATATCGGTGAAGTTACTAAGGCCAATACCATCACCGACATTCAATGACAGCATCAACATTTTGCCAAGCGGTATAAACATAAAGGCGATAAACAGCACACCAATAAACAGCCACAAGGCTTTAATCAGCGGAGAGTTATTAAGTTTCATAATATCCTAACGCATTTGATCGTATTTAAGAGACAACAGGCAGTGATGCTGTTAGCTTTGAGTGGTATCTTTTTCAAGATTAGAAGCAGCGCGCTGAATCACTGATTTGATTTCATCAGTCACCGTGCCCGCCTGTGCATTACTTTCGCTTACAGGCATGTCGCGCACAGGTTGGATTTGCGTGTATTTTTCTAATGGATCAACTGGCGCATCATCCGTTTCAAACAAACTTAGAATGTTACGGCGTTTGATATTCAGCTGATTTAAGATAAAGTTTTTGACAAAGTCGTTGGCAGGATTGCGGATGATTTCTGCAGGTTTGGCGTACTGAGCCACTTTGCCATCTGACAGCAATAAAATACGGTCTGATAGTGTCATCGCCTCTTCAGGGTCGTGGGTCACAATCAAAGTCGTTAGCTCATAGCGCTCAGCAATTTCACGAATACGCGCCTTAATGGTCTCTTTAATGACACCATCTAAAGCCGATAATGGCTCATCCAATAGCAAGATTTTAGGTTTCATCACCAAGGTACGAGCCAGCGCCACACGCTGTTTTTGACCGCCTGATAACTGGCTGATACGCTTATTCAAATGTGCTTTGATATCAAGTAAATCGACCAGCTCATCGACTTCAGCTTGAGTACTGACGTTTGGTCTATTGCGTAGCCCATACTCGATATTTTGTTTAACGTTTAAATTTGGGAACAGCGCATAGTCTTGGAATACAATATTGAAGCCCCTGTGCTTCATCGGCACCCGAGTGATGTCCTCACCGTTATAGGCAAGACGGCCATCGTTGATATTGGTTAAGCCTAAAATGATATGCAGTAGCGTGGTTTTACCACAGCCTGATGGACCTAAAATGGAGACGATCTCTCCTTTATTGACCTTGATTGACAAGTCTTCGAAGATAACTTTGCCATCATACTTTTTAGTCACATTTTTGAGCTCTAACATAGTTGCAAACCTATACTTATATCTTAGCGTTAACAGGGACGTTAACCGTTGGCGTCAACAGACAGTACTTTTGAATGCGACCAATATAGAGGATAGATATGACAAAACTATGTCAGGCATAAGCCAACCTTATAGCTGTCATGATTTCGTATTATTTAACCTGTATAACATTGAGATTAGTTGTAATTTTAATGTTAGACCATGGTGAAATGATGACAAAAAAGCCTTATACCTATAATCAATTACAGATATTAAATACCGTATTAGAGGAAGGTAACTACACTCAAGCGGCCAAGTGCTTAGGTATGTCGCAGTCCGCAGTAAGCCAAGCCATCACTCGGCTAGAGACCAACTTGGATGTGAAGTTATTTATACAACGGGGGCGATATCTGGTACCCACTGATTATTGTCTTGAGATAGGCGCTTTGACCAGTAAGATGCAAGAAATTGAAAGCGGCATTGATGCCCTGATTGAAAGAAGCGAAGTGTTTGAAGCCAGTGTATTAAAGGTTGGTATGTGTAGTGCCATGCCAGGGACTGAAATCTTAAAACAATTCACCGCCGCCTACCCTAAGCTGCAAACTGAGATTTATTTTGGCAACTTTCAAGAGACCTTTAATCGGGTTATCGCAGGTGACGTTGATGTCGGTATTTTGGCCAATGTACCGCAAGACGACAGGCTAAAGCTGAAAAAATGCGCGACCCAAAGGCTGGTTGCTTTGTGCTCACCTGATCATCCTTTCGCCAGCAAAAAAGCCATCAGCTTAAATGAATTGGTTTCAGAAACGGTTATTTTTCGCACTCAAGGCTCGACCACTCAAAAGCTGATTGATAATGCTCTAAAAAAATTAGAGTTAACCCTAACCCCGACCTATATCGTTAATACTCAAGAGAGCGTTTTTGATGCGGTACACCAAAATTTAGGCATCGGCTTTGCTTGGAGTGAAAGTGCAACACGCAAAGAGGGGGTGATCAAACTGCCTATTATAGAGCTAAGTTCGACCTATGATGAGGTAATCTTTTCACTAAAAGAATCCAGTAATAAAATAGTTAGCGCCTTAATGAATTCTTTAGAAGAGGCGTAATCAACATCAGAAAAACAGACATTAAAAAAAGCCCTACTAAATGCACTTAGAATTTAAGCATTTAGCATGGCTTTTTTAAGTTTAACGTTTATAGTTTAACAATAAACTGTTTTACTCTGCTGCCTCTTCTGTCGCATAGCTCATCTCCGAGCTTAAACCATAAATAATATCACCCTGTTTGTTAATGTGTAAGGATTTAATATTCACCTCATCAGCGTGGCAATATAGACGATTACCCGCGTCGTCATAGCAGTTATCTACTTGCATTTCACCCTGCTCAAACGGCGGGAAGATTTGATCAAACTGATAGTCAAATATCAGATCACCTTGTTGATTCGCAAAGCCCCATTGATCGTTTTTCTTAACCGCAATCATACCTTCAGAGGCTCTGGTTATATTTTGATAAGTCGCTGGAAAGACAAGCGAGCCTTGGTTACTTAACAACCCAAAACGCATCGGTAATGACTCACGAGATGTCATATCTTCAATGCCATAAATGGCATCACTGGCTAACGCTTGCGTACCATTAATAACATCATTCTCAGCCTCAGCCTCCGCTTCCGCTGCTGATCCATCTGACGCTTGCTCGCTCGATGGCTCATCTAAGCGGTAAAAATCGGATATGTCATCGACAACCATAACGTCTGGTAAGTAGTTGCCTACCACAGCATAACCTTGTTTGAAACCGCTAATGGCATCGTATTCAAAGGGTGCAATTTGCTTATTTTCAAAATTAATCACACCCCATTTGTCATTATTCTTGACAGCCGCTAGCCCATCCTTGAATGGCTTCGCGCTTTGATACTGTAACGGAATAACCTCTTTACCTAACGTATTGATATAGCCCCATGACAGTGTGGTTTGCGCTGCGCCAGAATCGTTATTATCTGGCTTATGCTGATAATTAGCGACAGCTGCTAAGCCTTCAGAAAACTCATCAACAACGTCATAGTCAACCAACAGCAGTGAGTTAAAGTCCTTTAAATACCCCCACTGTCCTTGATATTTAATCAGCGTTGGTCCCTGTTGAGTATCCGATATCACATCAAAGTGAATCGGCGTGATAAGACCATTTACGCCATAAATGCCATACTTGCCATTTTTTGACACTTTATACTTATTTTCGCCTATCCTATCGACGTCATCGAACTCAACCGGCACGATGGTCTTTCCATATTTATTGGCGGCACCCATTTTAATTCTACCGCTCTTAGCATCGACAAGCAGTAACCAATATTTGTCTTCCCAGCGCTCATCTCTCGATATACCACTAATTGGCTCAAATTCAATAGGCTGCTGCATGTTCCCTTGCAAGTCATAGACGCCCATTTTGTCATCATTGACCACCAATAATAGCTCATTGTCTTGTCTAATCTCATCAAACTTAGGCGGTAAAATAATCTCGCCAGCTTCACTAATAGCAGCCTGCTTGCCATCGATCTCGACTATCGCCGTATCGGGCTGACTGAATGAGCCATGACCAAAACTGTAAACAAAATCATCAAATTGAGGCCTTATAATGACGTCACCATCAATATTCATCACACCCCATTTATCGTTTTGTTGAAACAAAGCCATTCCTTTGCGAGTAAAACCATAAACTTGTTGAATATCAAATTTACCAAGAATCTGATTATCTCTGTTAATGATGACCCACTTATCGCCTTTTTGCACCCACGCTTTGCCATCATAAAAGGTAACCGGTGATTCATAGTCAAACGGTATAACGACCTCACCTTGCCGATTAACAGCACCATACTTCTGGGTCAATCTATGTTGGGCAGGCGCTATCTCATTATTAAAACTGCAAAGCCAATTAAGCGCAATATCTTCAGGCAATTCATAGCCTGGATTGAGCTGACAGCCAAAATTAGAGGCATAAGCATGGGATACACTCATGCTGAGCGCACCAGCCAGCGCAAGCTTTAGCAAACGTGGTAAATAATGCTGAGCTGATACAGAAGCTGTTAGGACAGACGGTTTAAAAAAGGAAAGTGGCATTCGGTTTTATAGTCCATTATTTATAGTTTTGGGTTATTAAAGCATTAGCCTGCGTCTATTAATCACAAACGCGTAAGCCTTGCTCAAAACATTGGCTGTATTTTTTGGCCATATCCACACGCTGCTGAGTATTCGGATGGGTCGATAAAAAGTCAGACAAGCGGTCGCTGTCAGCATTTTCACTGTCCATATCCTGACCACTATACTCTTCCATGCGCGTCAAAATATCAACAAAAGCTTGTGGATTAATATCCACTTGCAGCATTTTATCAAACGCATACTCATCCGCCTCTGTCTCATACTGGCGTGAATAATGATTCGATACCAAAGCAGTGCCTAAGCCTGTGGCCAGCTCACTAATACCATCCGGGTTACCAAGCACTAAGATAACAATCATGGTAGTCAGTGAGTTTTGGGTCAACATCTCAAGACCATGTCGCTTCTCAACATGCCCCATTTCATGCAACAGCACGCTATCAATCTCATCAGCATTGCTGCTTAATTCAACAAACTTATCGGTCAATACAATATCACCAGACGGCAGCGCGAATGCGTTGGGCATGCTCATACCCGCCATGGTCATGTCACGAAAATGCAGCTGGTAATTAATGTTTTGATCATCTCCTGCTGATTTCAGACGACTGTTAAAGCGCGTAATAATTTGCTGTTGCGTGCTGTCACTCACCTCAGTGGGTGTCAAAAAGTACTCATCGAGAAAGTCGAGTGACTGCTTACCAATGAACTCACCGGTCTTTTGTGGCAGAGCCTGTGCAACCCAGTGACTGGTCCACGGTAGCCCCCACTTTACAAAGCCAAACACACACACCACGGTTAATAGAAACATGCTCAGCACACTGCTCATCTTGGTCTCATGACGGTGCAGACATAAGCTCCACGACGAATGGGTACTACTTTTGTGCTGGCTGATTAACTGGTCGATGGCATCATTATTGGCTGTGGTAAATAATGAGCCATCTGCCAAGGTTAATTTACGCTCAGTATTGCCAAGACGATCACTAATCTTAACCTGCGACCACGACCCGCTTAGGCTATTAGTTTGTTCAAATGTCGCCGGCTCAAGACGCAGCTGATAGTTGTCACCGGTTACCTCAATCTGCGCCTGATATTGGGTTGAGCTGTCTTTTGGATACCACTTACCAGATATAACACTCATAATAGATTACTCAATTTTGGCTAGATGGCAATATTGATATCAATATCTAACACATCACCAATCTCTTCCCCAATCGCCGATTGATGTTGTTCTTTTTGGGTTAAGTATTGGTTGATATCCATATCTTCGGCATCAATCCAAGTATTATCTGCCAAATACTGTGCGACACGAACTTTGGCCCAAGGCATTCCGAAACCCAAAGTGACGATTATCAGCAGCATATTGGTAATTAACACACCAAAATAGGCTTTGGCACCGACGCTGGATTTAAAGCGGATCGTTTGATCCAATGTGGTATTGGCATAAATATATTGGCGCTGACGGCTGTAAGTATAAGCTGCGGCGAATAATGATGCAGCGATAAAGCCAATGTAGACAATAAAGAACGAACCCATAAAAAACGAGCTTGCCGCACTGTTACCCACACTGCCACCCACTTCGCCAGACAGCATTGAAGAAAAGCTCAAACCAATGAAGGTCATAAACAGTACCAGTGACACCACACTGATTAATGCTGTTTTAAACGCAATCATTACAAAGGTTTTGGTGTTGACATTAATAAAGAAGCGACCTTGACCAAATCTTGTCTCACCAATCTGATATTCGGCTGACTTTTTGGCCAATAATCCAGTCATATAAACCATCAATACCAGCGCTAAAATCACAGCTATCCCAAAGATAACGATGCCTCCGGTGTTTATGCTATCCATATTAACATCAGACATATTTGAAAACCCAGCCATACTCGCGAAACCCACCACCATCAGCACAATAATGGCGATGTAGATCGCGATAGGAATGAGCATATAAATAAAGTAGGCGGTTTTTAGACTACCATCAAAGCTAAAGCGCACGTTACTAAAGCTGGTCATACGCATATTAAACTTTAAGCTACGCCAGATAATCCAGGGAACAAAGAAAAATAAAATGACCGGTAATATAAAGCCAGCCGTGGGAAAGATAGCACTGATAATATTAAGAACAATGAGGATACATACCCCAATTAAGTAGCCAAAAAATAGCTGCTTACCGGTGGCATGATAATCAAAGAATCGATCCGCATACTCAGTATTGGCATAAAAATATCGACGGGTACGCACCTTCGCCCATGGGTAATAAATACCAAAAGTGATGATGCACAAGATGAGATTAATAATCCATATCTTAAAATACTCAGCGCCAGTACCGTTAAATTTAACTTGTTTCATACTATCCCTAGGACCCTGTAATTTTGTAGCATCAAGCATACGACCCTTGATACTCGCTTGTTTAAGCATTTACCATAAGGCTTATAGTGTTAAACCACTCTATTGGTTTAACCAAACCCGGCAAAGGTAAAAAATGATTATAAATTATAAGGTTAGTTATTTGGAATAGCTTTTTAAATGTTTGTTTAAATTGTTTAATCAAATAGGTGTTCAATTAAACCAAAACAGTTGCTGTGTATGCGCAGAGGATTTGTAGAGATTGAAAGAACCGCTTGAAAGATAAGAACTGTATAAAAGATATAAGCCATCTAAGATAGACAGCTTAAACAGTCATCAATAGCTTGCGGTATAAAGTGACTGGTTGATAGATAATTAATTGGCGCTAAATTCTAAGAGTGTTTTTGATTATTAACTTAGATAAGCATCAAATATAACCACATGGCAGCGCCATTATTGATAATGTGAATGACGATAGGCAGCAGCAAAGAGCCTGACTTGGCGCGGGCATAGCTTAATAATAAGGCCAATAGAAAGATAACACTCATCTCATACAGTTCGTATTGAAGATGAATCAACGCAAAAATGGCACTGGTCACCACACTGGCCACCCACACCCCTTTTTTACCTTGATACTGTTCCACTATCGCAGACCACAAGACACCTCGGAATACCACTTCTTCATAGATGGGCGCGACCACGACCATCACCAATATCAGCAGCCACTTTGGATCAGCACTAAAGTACAGATCATCGACAAAGGCTGTCGGATCTTTGTCCAAAAGGTAAGTTAGGGTCTCGGTACCAATGACAAATACCAACCACAGACCAATCACCCCCATCGCAATATGCAATGCAAAGGGCTTGATGGCTAGATAGTCTTTAACGCCATAACTGATAGAATCATATTGTTTTGAAGAAGACACTTTATGACGCTGGGATGGATGCATTTTGAGTAACATCTTAATTAACGCATAGCTAAATAACAGCAGCATTAATAAAGTAAATAGCATGGCGTAACTGGTGACCGTCCCATTAAAGCTGCCCATCGCAAACGCTTGGGCAGTAGTTAGGCTTGGGTCATCTATCACTATCGGCGAAAAGAGATACACCCCGACTAATTGAAATATAAAAAACAACCCAACCATGCCAATATACAGCATCACCACCCCTGGCTTTGAAAACAGCGAAATAGGCGGTACTGCCTGATCAGGAATGGCAAATAGTGTGCGTTTTGGCTTTATAGGCATAGGCTTATAGTAGCTATCATATTAAGTATGGATGGAAGATTAGCGTACCTTGTCAGGACATGTTACTCCCGACAAGGGTTATTGATATTGGACGGCTAAGACTGTATCTGCTCCATAATAGTGGTCATAATCAACTGTGCGACAGAGTCAGGATACTCTAAGGGGAACATGTGTCCGCCTGGATGCAGTTTGAAGGGTATAGATAAACGCTTTCGCACCTTTGGCGGAAAACCACGCTGATAAAACTGACTGTGGTCACCAATTAATAAGGTCGCTGGCTCTTTGGGCGGCTTATTGGGCTTTAGCCAATACCATGACGGATTGGTGCGAAATACGGCCACTTCTGCCTGTTTTGGAATAGTTAAGGTCACTCGCCCATCTGGTAGACTGCGCATACCATGCTGGATATAGCCTTCAAAGGTGCGAGGATCAAAGTTCTTAAAGAAACGTTTTGGGCCTAACAGCTCTCTGGCTTGCTCACGGCTGTCCCAAACATCACGGCGATTTTTGGAAATCCCTGCCGGCGAGATTTGATCGACATGCTTTGGCGAGAACCACTTGGCCAAATGCCAAAATAAATTATCACGCCCATATATTAATGGCGGATCCATCAGCACCACTTGCAAAAACAGTTTCGGCTTCTTGTACAAGGCTTGCAAGGTACACAGAGCGCCAAGTGAATGACCTAAGCCAATCACTGGCACTTTATGCTTTTTGGAAACTGCCTTGACGCTATCAATTACTTGCTGAGTTAAGCTCTTCCAATGATTATCGATCGGATACGTTGACTGACCTTGCTCATCAAAGCCAAGCGTTGGGATGTACTCGACGGTAAAGTGCTGCTCTAGAAGTTCAAAAATAGGCTGGTAAACCCGACTTGGCATGCCATTGGCGTGCGCAAAGTGGATAACAGGCTTACCCGTAATCTTCGATACGGGTAACTTAGAAAAATCCAAATTAACAGGACAGGTTAAATGGTTTGACATTTATCTCATCTCGGTCGTTGATTGTTCCTGTGGTAGTAGCTTCATATCGACGCTAGAGCCAATACCTGCACCCATTTTGATAGCAAAGCTGTCTAACAGCTGCTGCATTGGATCGACAGGTGTGTAGTTAATCACATTATCCAGATCAAGCTCTTTTTCAAGCGTCATCAGACTGCCTTTTTTGTCAGCAAGCCCAAGTTCAATAGACTGCTCACCAGTCCAGAATAAGCCGGAGAATAAGTTATTCTCTTCAGCATCTTTAAGCTTATCACCGCGGCCTTGTTTAACAGCATTGATAAAGTGCTTATGGGTGTTGCTTAGCACACTTTGTACATGTTGCTGTTCAAAATCAGTCAGCTCACGGCTCACACTTAGGATATCTTTATATTCACCGGCGGTAATGGTTCTATCTTCAACGCCAAGCTTATCCATTAGGCCCTCGACATTGTAGCCTGGCATAATCACACCAATTGAACCAACCAAACTTGACGGGTTAACATAAATTTCGTCCGCAGCAGAGGCAATATAATAAGCACCTGATGCGCCCATATCACCAATGATAGCGTATAGCTTTTTCTTAGGATATTCTTCACGTAGATCCATCATGGTCTGCCAGATTTCATCTGACTGCACCGGTGAGCCCCCTGGTGAGTTAATATTCATCACCACCGCTTTAGACCCTTTTGATTCAAAGGCCTCGGTCAATGCTTTACTGACGTCATAAGCATTAGCAGGATCATTGGCGCTGATCACACCTTGCAACTCAACCACAGCAATATGCGGTTTATTGACATCGACAGTGGCCAAGCCTTTTTCAGAAGGCGTACAGCCTTTACTAAGCATAAAGATAACCAGCAATAAGGTACCCAGGCTTAATAGCTTAGAAATAACCCGCCAGCGACGCGCTCTGCGCTGCTCTTCAATGCTTGCCAGTAATGTTTTTTCTAACAAGTGCCACTCACGCCCACCTGTAACAGGTGCTATTTGTGCAGTGTGTGGTCGTTTGTTATTGGGATTTTGAGGTGGTTGGTTATTAGATGGTTGATTATCCGGAACCTTATTTGGATCGGGTGGCCAGTTTGACATATAAAATGTGAATCCTACTAAAATATTGATACGGTGATGGTTCTAAATAAAGGGGTGACACAAAGACGTGTCTTCATTAATACAATACATTGTACAACAATATATACAATTGTATTTCATTGGGCTAAAAATAGCCAAAACCAATATTGCTAACAACAATACATTAATGAATGGCGGTTTGTCAGGGGTAATTCTGTAAAATATTAATGCAGCTTTTTTACTTAACGCTTAGCGGTTGCTGCTGCCAATACAGATGGGTTTGTTTTTGTTTCAGCGTCGCTGGCAAGATTGACTCATCTAGGATATGCCAAGATAGTGGCTGACGATTACTCACTAGCTGTTTATCAATAGACGCCTGTGATGTGCTTAGCCAATGATGGCGTGCCGTTTGCTTGTTGGCAATATCTGCATCGCCCTCACACATCAAATTCCACAATTGACCCAGTGCCGGCTTGGCACTGCTGTAAAACAAAAACTGCTGTGGCTGTCCTGCCTTAGCTACGCCACTGTTAACAGCTTCAGCAGCATCAATGGTTGCAAGCCTCACTGATTTAGGTAAATCTAGCGCTGCATCGGTGGTTAAATCTATCGCACAACCCCAAACTGACTCGCTTTGCACCTCATCCCATCCGGTGACGGCGGTTATCATAAACCCTTGTTTGGTTTGAGCTTCTCGGGGTTTGGCACTGTCGCTGGAATAATCATGATCAATATTAGATTGCCATGATAGGCCCACATGACAGCCCTGAGCGGTCATTCCAGAGCTAGCCAACTTTGATTCGACATAGGAACTATTCGCTGATAGCCCGGCTTGCCAGTAATAAGATATGGGTAGCATTTGTCTTAACTGCGCAACCATAGTGACCAGTTGTGGCGTAGCGGTTTGTACTATCACACCGGTTAAATGACCGATTTGTTGTTGTTTGATTTGGTCATACAGACTTTGGGTCAGCTGTTGTTGTTGCTGCAAATCCCATAAAGCTTGTGGCTTAGTATTAAAACTGCCTTGTTTAGTATTATTATTACTTTTAGCTTTAGCATAACCTGTCTGAGGATAAGCAGACAGTAATAACCAAGATTGCTGCTGATGCCAGATTAAAGTAGCCGATAAGGGAGCTGATTTAACTTGCTTAGGCGGAGTTAGTACTTGGATATGCAACAAATTTTGTTGCTGCTGCATCTGATATATAGCCATAGTGGCAATGACTAACAATGGCGGCAGTGATAGCAATCGGCTTAATATGCCTTTGGGCAATATCCAAGGTATTGCAGCCAATGTGATTAATAATAACAGTACTAAGCTTGGGCTGGCATATATCCACCCAGTTTGCTGCCAAGTGCTTTGCAGCGCAAACAAGCCACTATGCAACTGCTGTAAAAGCCAAAACAGCCCAGACCAAAGACTATCAGAAATATGTGGATAATTAGGCAAGGCCGCATGCAACACCCCTGCCAGCAGATTAATAGGCACTATCACCCATCCAAACAAACCAATGGCAAATAAATTCACCACAAAACCCCATAAAGACACCTGCCCAAATAACCACAAACTGATGGGTAACAACGCCAAAGACATCCACAGCTGTAACTTAAATACCCCCCAAACAGCTTGCTTAATACCCTGCCATACTTGAGACAGCTTGCTTGAATCAACATTGTCTGACTGCTGTTGTTGCGGTCGCAAGCGTTCGTCCTTTTCCCAGCGCTGGCTATAGATAACCAATACAGCTACCGCAATAAAGGACAACCAAAATCCTGCCTGCCAAAGCACGAATATATCGGCCCAAACCATGGCCACTGCCAATACCAACAAAACTTTAAATATCGAAGCACTGGCTAATACATAACGCAGCACGCCTACTACCAACAGCATACACGCTGTTCGCAGAGCGGGCACATCAAAGCCGGCAAACAAGGCATAGCCAAAAGCGGCAATCACTGAAATAACAAAGGCACACTGCCAACGTGGCACAACACGATAAAATCCTGGTGCAAAATGAGTTAGCAATCCTGTCACTAACCCCGCACATAACATGGCCAAAAATAAAACATGAGTACCTGAAATGGCCAATAAATGAGAAATACCAGCAAAGCGATAAAGCTCAGTTATCTGATTGCTGATTAAGCTGCGATCACCGGTAAGTAGGCTTAAGGTGACGGCAATGGCATCTGCTGTAGTCGGTATTGTCCGGTGCTGAAGCTGATCGTTAGAACTGACTTGCTGTTGGTTTTCAGTTAGCTTTATGAAGTGCTCACGCAAACCAAAGCGCTTACTGTCAATCCATAACCTTAATGTCGATTGTTGCTTTTGTTTTGAGTCAAACTCTGCACTTAATACTTTAGCCTTGGCTGTGGCATGGCGGCTGCTCAGCCAACGATATTCATCAAACTCACCTTCACTGTCATCCTCTAGCAACTCAATCGGGCTTAATTGCAGCTGCATCCGTAACTGCTCATCAGGCGCAAAGTCATTTAGCGCCATTAATGGCGGCTTATATCCAGACAACATGACTGTCATGGTTGTCGGTAATTGATCATTGGTTGAATGATTAGTTGCAGTAGACGCTGTTATCGATAATGTATGTTCTAACTGACTGGTATCAACTGATAGTGGATTGTGTTGCAATTGTTGTTTGGCAGGCGTGCCTGATTTGGTTTTATTAGTTTCGGTATTAGCTTGGGAAGTATTAGTGGTTATATTCTGCTCGGCTTGAGTCGCCAGTGCACTGTTATTTTGACGGGTATAGGGCTTGATATCATGCAAGGTAACCAGTTGCCGATAGCCTTGCTTCAATACTTGCTGCTGATCAGACTCAAAAGCTAAGCGCCTATCACTCACGCCTAGCGGTGTAACATTGGCCTCAACTGAGATCACGCGTGGCACTGACTGCTCTATTGCCACCATCCTCTGCGCCACGCTATTCATCATAATAGCCAACCAAAATACACTCATCATCATTAGAGCATATATGGGCTGACTGGTATGTAGAAAGGATGCTAATTGAGAGGAGAATTTTTTAAGGGGTTGCGTGTGATGCAGCGGTTGGTTTGAAGCAGAAACTTCGGAAGAGGACGCTAAGCCTGAAGGGCTAAAAAACAGACGGTAGCCATAGGGTAATAGCCAAAGCAGGCACCACGATGCCATGAAGAGATAAGCAGACAGTTGCCAACGCTCAGCACTCACCCCTAAGCTAATGACCGTCAGCTGCTCTGGTGATAGCTGTAACACGGCCAACACCACGGCAAGCGCCATGCTCCCTGCTAGCCAAATCAAATCATTATCCTTAATGACAGTTACGTGAATGATGGTTACGTGCTGCGGTTTAACTCAGTGATGATTGGTTAAAGCTAAAGCTGCTTTATGTTTTACTGTTTAAATATGAAGTGCTTAGCAGAGCTGTATTAAATAAAGCCACTAATCGACAAAATTTTCCCATTTACCGTTTTTCAACAGCATTTGTCGATCGGCCATCGCTGCCAAGTTTCTGTCATGGGTCACCATTAGCAACGCTGTCTGCATCGTATCTTGTAGCTCAGCCAACAATGCAAAAATACTTTGTGCATTGTCATAATCAAGGTTACCGGTTGGCTCATCGGCCAATACCAAGGAAGGCTTGGTCACCAGAGCTCGGGCAATAGCAACACGTTGACGCTCACCACCAGACAGCTCGCCAGGGCGATGTTCTAAACGATGACCCAGACCAACACGCTCTAACAAAGATACAGCTTCATCACGTGCTTGCTTAATAGGCACACTATTACGCAGCAGCAGTGGCATCGCCACGTTTTCAATGGCAGTGAATTCTGGCAATAGATGGTGAAACTGATAAATAAAGCCCAAATGCTGGTTACGCATATTACCGCGCTCGGTCTCATCCATTTGGTTTAAGCATTCACCATGCAACCAAACTTCACCAGATGTAGGCACATCAAGCCCGCCGAGTAAGTGCAGCAAGGTACTTTTACCAGAACCACTGGTACCGACAATGGCAATACGCTCGCCGGCACGAACCGTCAAATCAAGACCGGTTAATACTTGGGTGCGGATACTGCCTTCATCGTAGATTTTATTAATATTTTTGGCGACTAAAATTTCTGACATACTGTTTTTCTCAATATATTTCTTATGATGTATTTACTCATAGCGTAGGGTTTGTGCTGGCTGAATTCTGGCCGCACGACGCGCTGGGTAAATGGTTGCCAAAAAGGTTAACAAGAACGACGTACTGGTAATCACAAGCACATCCATCCAGCGTAACTCTGTGGGCAGATAATTGATGAAGTAAGCATCAAATAGATGTAGATTAAAGGCTTGGTTGACCCAGCCTAACAAGTCACCGACGGTCAATGCCAGTGCCACACCCAAGATTGTGCCAGCTACCGTACCGATAACACCGATTACCAAACCTTGTACCATAAACACTTGCATAATCAGCTTCGGTGAGGCACCAAAGGTTTTTAAGATAGCAATGTCTGCTTTTTTATCGGTCACAAGCATTACTAAGCTTGAAACAATGTTAAACGCAGCCACGATAATAATTAGGAACAATAGCAATCCAACCATCGCCTTTTCCATCTGAATGGCGCCGAATAAATTGCCATGGGTACGCGTCCAGTCATTAGGATAAAGCAGTTCAGGCTCAATACTCGCTGCACGCTGCGCAACTTGGGGTGCTAAGAATATGTTATCCAACTTCATACGGATACCCTGCGCACCATTGGGTAAGCGTAGTAAGGTCGCGGCATCACCCATTGGGATGAAGGCAACCAAGTTATCGACCTCACGGCTGATGTTATACACCCCGGTTAAGGTAAAGCGCTTAAAGCGAGGAATCACCCCAGCTGGCGACGGTGAGGCTTCTGGCAACACTAAAGTCACCTTGTCACCGACTTGTAGCCCCATGGCTTCAACCATGCTTTGACCCAGCACGATACCAAACTCACCATCTTTGAGCGTATCAATACTGCCCTCGACCATGTGTTCATTAATAATGGATACATTTTTTTCATACTCAGGCTCGATACCGGTCACCATAATACCGGCAACTTGACCATTAGAGGTCAGCATCCCCTGAAGCTCAATGAAAGGCGCCACCGCGACCACTTCTGGGTCTTGCGAGATTTTATCAGCCAGTCCCTGCCACTCCGGGATAATCTCACCAGAACTGACACTGGCTTGTGGCACCATCCCTAAAATGCGTGACTTGAGCTCACGGTCGAAGCCATTCATCACAGACAGCACGGTAATAAGCACGGCCACCCCTAAGGTCAGGCCGACCATGGAGATCAATGAGATTAATGAAATAAAACGGTTACTGCGCTCTGCGCGCGTATAACGTAATCCTAAAAATAAGGCTAACGGTCGAAACATAATTTAGGCTCTTAACCTATCTGTGCATTCGCAATTTGATTTGATTCGGGGATATCAACAGCATTTGAATACAGTGATGACAGCTTTCAATACCATCCTATAAACACTATCCTATTAATACTGAGCCGGTCATCCAAATACGACAAAATTGCTAGTTCACGATAAGCTGAATATTAAAATAAAATGAACACAACTATAATTAATTTATAAAGGGCCATAGTTTGACACAAACCAACCTATTTTGGCTATGCTAGATTGGTGCAACTGACAGTTTGACATGCACAAGTGACATAAAAAATGCGCTTAATTAGCCTTAACTGACTGCTGAATTCAAGATAGCCGCAGCTTAGATCTTGTATTCAGCCAACTTGCCCCTATTAATTAAGTAGGGTAAGTATAGTAGCAAACTCTGGCTGCTATTTATTATTTTATATTATTTTTATAATTTTATTTATCTGATGGCTTTCAAGAAATTAGCCATATCGCCATTTTTTAAGCCAACCATTACAAAAGTACAGACACTATGAGCACTCAAGTTTATAAATACGGTCCAAATAAAAACGCACGTCCTACTACCATCGCCCTAACTAACGAACAAACCGCAGGTCATGGTGATCACTGGCGTATCCTAACTGAGCATATCGAAGAGGATGTACCTAACTGGCTAAAAAACTCTATCGACGATGCTACTATTGCTGCCGGTCTTCATCCTGCATTAAGCAAAGAGCATCTAAAGAATTTGCTACTGTCTTGTAATGAGATGTGCCATATCAACCAAGTATTGGCACTTAAAGACGGAAAGCCTCAGCATTTCATTAATGCCTTCCCTTGCGTTAACAGCCCTTATGGCTTGAGTTGCAAAATCGATCGTATTATTGCCAATGACAATACCCAAGATGCGGTACTGCGCTTAATCAGCGAAGATGGTAGCGTTATCTATGCTTTTGATCAGATGTACACTGTGAACCGTGACTTATACCGTCAAGGCCAATCTTATTTTGTTAACTTCGGTGCTTGGGCTTACTCTATTAAGCTAAGTGATCAAGACGAAGTGATTCGTGTTGAAGACCCAGAAGCCATTCGCTATCATCGCGCTTACAATGATATCGTTGCCAAGAACAATGGCGTTATCCCCACTGACTTAGATCAACAAATTGAACAATGGCAGCCAACCAGCGATGAGGCGTTAGAGCCAATTGAGATCAATCTTGGCAATATGTGTGCTTATTTATTCGGCGAAACCTTAGGTCAAGAAGATGAGGCTTGGTGTCAAGGTCAAGTGCTTGGCAAACAGCAGCAGACCCTGTATGGCCGTGAGCTAACTGTATTTGATGTGGCTATTTTACGTGAGCCTGACGCTGATCCTTTCGTAGTGCGTATGGCAACGCCTACCAATGAAGACACGCGTCAAATTATTGTCAATGACTACATTCAAGCCAATATTTGGCTACAAGCGGCCATTTATTACGAAAACCAAACCGATGACTAATCGTATCTAGCCTGCAATGAGGCCACTTATTTTTAGGGTAAATTTATAATAGTGTTTGATAACCGTTAATTGCTTAGACTATTTTAGTTTTATCTTATGTGCTAATTATGATTACCCCAAAAAGCTCCTTTTTATAAAGGGAGCTTTTTTTATGCTGATTGATCTATTATTTAGCCGATAAACGCCTTAGTTTTGCAAAAATAGTTGACTTTTTTGCAAAAATCACAAATCCACTGTTTACAAAGGCTGTAACTTCAAGGTAGTATTAATAAACTTCTTATAAATGAAAGAAGTAAACTAGCTAAGTTTGCTGTTTTCATATCAGTGTGTCTATGAACGTCTCTAACGTAAATCAAACACGTCCCTCCGCTGCTCATACTCATGTGCTGGCGATTTCTCATGCGTCTATTCAAAGCTCTCCTGCATCTGTTAAAAACAGAAAAAACAGCATACATTCAGCATCTACATTGCAGCCGACACTACACTGTCCAGCAGATATTTTTCTAAAGCCAAAAAACATCAAAAGCATGACCACCGATAAGGTCATTAAAATGATGAGTGCTGACAAATTAACGCTACACTCAGCACCCACAACGCAGAGCGCTGAGCTGACTAATCCCTCTCAAGCTAAAGCAGCAGTGTTAAACAACCGTTCTAACAAAGCAGCCATCAATAACAGTATAGAGTCTGAATCTAGCAAAACTAAAAGTGTGAACGCCAAAACCTCTAACTACCCTATCAACTTAAAAACAACTACCAGCTCACACTCAAATACTGATGCCGCTGCTAACTTCTCTACTCCTATGTCTTCCAATGACAGCCCGCTTATCACCAACAATTCAGTTTTCACTGACTCAGCATCAAATTCTGAATCAAAGTCACTATTTAACATAGATCTGACTAACATCGATTTCACCGCCATTAGTTTCTTTATCAGCGGTATATTGCTTATGATTTATTTTTTCCATTTGGCATAAAAAAACGCCTGCAATGCTGCAAGCGTTGTTGTCTTATTTGATCTACTATAATATTTTAAACAGTTAAGTTAAGTTAAGTTAAGTTAAACTTAGCGTTAAACGATTAACCCTGCTCAGTCATCTCATAAATCTTTTTGAATAACTCTTTTTGTTCTGGGCTTGGCTTAGATGTTTGTAATGCCATAACCTGACTCATATCCCCTTCGATACGAATCTTACCTGACATAAAGGCATTCATGGCTTCATTCATGTCACCTTTTAAAGCAACCTGCTTTAATGTCGCTTCATCAATCTTGATAGTTGTATCCGCATCGGTCTCACCTTGTTTTAATACACCATTGGCCAAGTAAGCATTAACATCGCCATTGGCTGTATCTGAAACATTCAAGTTTAGTTTCATGTTTGCCAGCGCTGGCGGTAAGTTTAATTCACCGGCTTCTTGAGTCAAACGATCTACTTCAGCAAACCACTCATCTGATAAAAAAATTGCCATATAATTGTCTTCCTGTTGTGATGAAAAATAAAATATTAACCCAGTGCTACAAAAAAAATAGAGTTGTTGTCAAAATACAGTTAAAATACAGCCGTCGTAATCAATGCATCTGAAACATTTTATAACACTAAGATACATAATACGTGGATTAATCTGGCTAAGCACTGTGTTTCAATTGTACTGTATTTCAATTAAGGCACTGTTTTATTATACTTAGGCAGTAAAGCGCCGTTTCTTTTAAGTAGGCGCGCAACGTTAAAAACCACTGGCTGGTTATGATGATTCAAAAAAAGACTGAAACCAGTCATTCATTAAAATCAGTTTTTTGATAACTAACGGCAGCGCTATGCGTAGATTGTAGCAAAAAAAATGCCCTGTACAGTGAGTTTTTGACTTAATGAGTCATTTTTATTATGACGATGCCAATTTTATGGCTATCTAAGCACGACAACATAGAAACCACTTTATGTCACTTAATACTTAAGTTAACCTATAAAGCGTTATCCATAATGTTTTTACGGATTTTTTTTACTTTTGACTGTTTCGTCAGATGATATTTTGTATCCTATGCGTTACAATAGCTTTATATTTAGATAACATCAGGTATTAAAGCCAAACAATTGATAGGCATCTTGCAAGTTTTTGCCCTATCATGAGTGAGCCATTATTAACTTCATTCGTTGTTTATTTCCGAGACAAGGTTGGTTTGTTCCATTGCCTTACTTCTAAGAATTAAGTTTTTTTCGGCTCTTTTTTGGTTTAAACCTCCGATACTTAAGGCTGTAAAGGAAATATTCCAATGAGTATAAATAACACAGCAGTCTCTCCAGTTGATCGTGATTATGAAATCACTATTGTGAGATTTTTCACAGTCATGGCGATCATCTGGGGGATTATAGGCATGGGTCTTGGGGTGTTCATCGCCTCACAACTGGCTTGGCCTGCCCTAAACTTTGATATTCCATGGCTTACATTTAGCCGTTTAAGACCGCTTCATACCAACGCGGTGATTTTTGCGTTTGGTGGATCTGCACTATTCGCAACATCGTATTACATCGTACAGCGTACTTGTAAGACACGATTATTTGCACCATACCTAGCTTGGTTTACCTTCTGGGGTTGGCAAGCAGTTATCGTTGCTGCGGTCATTACCTTACCTTTAGGTATTACCACATCAAAAGAATATGCTGAACTTGAATGGCCAATCGATTTATTGATTGCGGTTGTTTGGGTATCTTATGCGATTGTATTCTTTGGTACGTTGATCAAGCGTAAGACCTCGCACATTTACGTTGCTAACTGGTTCTTCGCAGCATTCATCATTACCATTGCTCTACTACACATCGTAAACAGCTTAGCCATTCCTGTTGGACTATTTAAGTCTTACTCATTGTTTGGCGGTGCTACTGATGCCATGGTTCAGTGGTGGTATGGTCACAACGCGGTTGGTTTTTACTTAACGGCAGCCTTCTTAGGTATGATGTACTACTTCGTACCAGTACAGATTGGTCGTCCAATTTACTCATACCGCTTGTCAATCGTTCACTTCTGGGCACTGATTGCCTCTTATATGTGGGCTGGCGGACACCATCTTCACTACTCTGCACTACCTGACTGGACTCAGTCTTTAGCAATGGTATTCTCTGTAATCCTATTCGCACCTTCATGGGGTGGTATGATTAACGGTGTACTAACGCTTTCTGGTAGCTGGGATAAACTACGTACTGACCCTATCATTCGTTTCTTGATCGTTGCGTTATCATTCTATGCAATGTCAACTTTCGAAGGTCCAATGATGTCTATTAAGACAGTTAACGCGTTGTCTCACAACACTGACTGGACTGTTGGTCACGTACACTCAGGCGCCTTAGGTTGGGTTGGTTTGATTACTATGGGTTCATTATATGTATTGATCCCACGTATCTATAACAAGCCAAAAATGTATTCGATTAGCTTAATTAATACCCACTTCTGGCTAGCTACTGCTGGTACTATTTTCTACATCGTTTCTATGTGGATCTCAGGTATTGGCCAGGGCATGATGTGGCGTCAAACGAATCCAGATGGCACGCTTGCGTATAACTTCATTGAAACCGTAACCTTCTCGCATTATCCATATATTGGTCGTGCATTCGGCGGGTTATTATATGTTAGCGGTATGTTTGTTATGGCTTATAACGCTTATAAGACCATTAAAATGCCAAGCATTCGTTCAGTTGACGAAGCAGAAGCAGATCCAACAAATCATCGTCCTGTCGTCGAAGATGACGAAGACACTCAGCCTGTTAACGTATAAACCAGCAATCGCTTAAGGAGATATCATGGCAGGTACAGCTCATGAAATAATTGAAAAAAACACAGGCTTGCTGGTCATCTTTATTGTGATTGCAATTAGCTTTGCAACGCTAGTAGAGATTGTTCCATTGATTTTTGATACCAAGCCTGGAGAGGAAGGTGGTGTTAACCAACCTCTTCCGACTATGGAACCATGGACGCCACTTGAATTTGAAGGACGTGATATTTATATCCGTGAAGGCTGTCATGTGTGCCACACACAGATGATTCGTCCACTACGTGCAGAAGTTGAACGTTATGGACCTTACTCACGTGCTGCTGAGTCAACTTGGGATCACCCATTCCTATGGGGTTCAAAACGTACTGGTCCTGACTTAGCCCGTGTGGGTGGTCGCTACTCTGATGACTGGCAGAAAAAACACTTAATCGAGCCACGTTCATTAGTACCAGAATCTGTTATGCCTGGTTTCCCATGGTTAGCAGAACGTGAAGTAGACGGCAGCAAGGTTCAAGCAAAAATGCGCTTATTCCGTGATCGCTTCGGTCTTCCTTATACCGAAGAAGATATTGAAGGCGCACCTGACCAAGTATTAGGCGCAACAGAGCTTGACGCCCTAGTTGCCTACCTACAACAGCTTGGTACAGCGATGGAGGGTCAACGCTAATGAGTATCAGCGACCTTCAAATTTTTGCAACTGTGGCAGCTTTTGTTGCCTTCATTAGCATTGCATGGTGGGCGTATTCCCCTAAAAACAAGAAGCGCTTTGAAGAAGATGCACAGCTTGCGTTGGATGACGATCTAATTAGATCGTCAACACCTCAATCACGCAATAAGGATAAAAGATGAGTATATTTTGGAGTTCATGGATCACCATCTTAACTCTAGCCTGCTGGTTAGGTATTCTTGGTGTGCTGCTTTTTGTACTACGTAACAAGCCAGACCTTGCAGAAGATGGTACCACTGGTCACACCTATGACGATGTGATCCAGGAATATGACAAACCATTACCAAAATGGTGGTTGGTAATTTTCTTCGGTACGTTAGTATGGGGTATCCTTTATTTCATCCTATTCCCTGCACTAGCACCGCATGGCTTTAATGGTCTTTCAACCGTTGAAGTTGATGGTAAAACAGTACCTTGGAGCTCAGAAAACGAGCTATATAGTGATCTTGAGAAGAACAATAACGTGTTTATTGAAAACTTCCAGACCAACTTATTACCGAATGCTGAAGCCAATAAAAAGTTAGCAACTTTAGCCAGCTTACAAGCTAAAGAGCCTGTTAAGTCTCAACGCTCTAGTGATTTAAACAAAGAAATCACTACGCAAGTGGAAGCACTAGCCCCTTACATTAAAGAGCTTTCTAATAACCCAGAAGCATTAATGGTTGGTGAGCGTTTATTCTTACAGAACTGTGCGCTATGTCACGGTTCAACTGCACAAGGTGCCCCTGGCTATCCTAACCTAACTGATAATGACTGGTTACACGGTGGTGACCCTGAGAATATCTTGGTAACCATCCAAAACGGTCGTCACGTAAACCTTGACCCAACTCAACCATTACCAATGCCTGCACAGCGTGATGACATTGGTGAGCAAGGTGTACGTGCTGCAGCTGAATACATACTTTCAATCTCTAAGAACCAAGAAGAGACTGAAGTAGACTCAGCTTTAGCGTCTGAAGGTAAAGCCATCTTTGATGAAAAATGCTTTATCTGTCACGGTACTGATGCTAAAGGTATGGTTGAAACCGGTGCGCCTAACCTAACCGATGGTATTTGGTTATTCGGTGGCGATCGTGCAACGATTCAAGAAACCATTCGTAATGGCCGTGGTGGTGTGATGCCTGA
This sequence comes from Psychrobacter sp. FDAARGOS_221, assembly GCF_002313155.2. Lineage (NCBI taxonomy): Bacteria > Pseudomonadati > Pseudomonadota > Gammaproteobacteria > Moraxellales > Moraxellaceae > Psychrobacter > Psychrobacter sp. FDAARGOS_221. Next base: position 2,729,489 of record NZ_NWFK02000001.1, on the reverse strand, counting down.
GTGGGAAACTAAGCTAGGTAATGAGCGTATTATGCTTCTAGCTTCTTATGTTTACTCTCTATCAAACAATGCGGTTGTCGAAAGCAACGCTGTCCAAGCACAGTAAGCAAGCGATCCAAAACCATAAAATAAAAAGGGCTGTTGATACAGCCCTTTTTTTGTACTTAAGTTATGTACTTAAAATGATGAGATTAAAGGTGTCATTGACATAAGTCCTGACAGATAAGTCTAATCCTTTTTAGCCGAAACTTGTAAACAATGTTAAAATAGATGTTTACTACTGGGCGGTACAACTTGCAGCAATATGCTTGCTGTACTTTTTTTGCCAGCATAATGATTCTATACACATTAGAGGTACATTTATGTCAGCCCCCTCCCCTAATAAAATTCCAGTCCATGAGGTAGATGCAACCAAAAAACGCATTCATCCTAGATTTACAGATGGTTTTTATCAGCGCATACGTTTGTTCAGTATGTACTTTTTGCTGTTTTTATTTTTAGTACTGCCCTGGATTAGGTACGATGGTCGTCAAGCAATTTGGTTTGATGTACCTAGCCAACATTACTACATATTTGGCCTGACCTTATTCCCACAAGACTTTTTCTTTGTCGCGTCATTCTTTATTATTGCTGCCTTCACCTTATTTATGGTCACCGTCTATGCGGGCCGAGTATGGTGTGGTTATGCCTGTCCTCAAACCATTTGGACTCACTTATTCCAGCACGTAGAAAAGTGGGTTATCGGTGATAGAAACAAACGCATCAAGTTCGATAAACAGCCGGTGACTGCCAGTAAGGTTGCAAAAAAAGCGCTGATTTATTTCATCTGGGCGCTGATGGCCATATTGACGGCAACGACATTTGTGAGCTATGTGGCCGGTACTGAATTGATGTATACCAGCTGGCAAAGTATTGGCGGTATTATTCCTTTCCCCGATTGGCCAAGTTGGGTTTGGGTATCGATGTTTATCTTTACCTTTGCCACTTACGCCAACGCTGCCTACATGCGTGAATTCATGTGTATTCACATTTGTCCATATGGCCGTTTCCAAAGTGTGATGTTCGATAAAGACACCTTGATTGTATCTTATGACTACAACCGTGGTGAGCCACGTGGACCTCGTAAAAAAGGCACCAATCCTGACCATCTGGGTGACTGTATTCAGTGCTCAATGTGTGTTCAAGTTTGTCCAACCGGTATCGATATTCGTGACGGATTACAAGTGGAGTGTATTCAGTGTGCCGCTTGTTTAGACGCCTGTAATGAGATTATGGATAAAGTGGGCTACCCACGCGGCTTGATTCGTTATACCACTGAGCGTCAATTGGTTGAAAATGAACAGAGTCGTTACTTACGACCTCGTTTGGCTGCTTACGTACTCATTTTGACAGTGCTTATCGGTGTTGTCGCTTATGCCCTATTTGATCGTGTGCCTTTACAGATCGATGTTCGTGGTGACCGTAACCAGTTGTCATCGACCAACGCAGAGGGTCAAGTGGTCAACAGCTACATTATCAAGATCACCAACAAAACTCAGCAACGTCAGGAGTATAAACTGTCTATTAGTGCTGCCGAAGGCTTGAGCTTACGTACACGTATGGAGACGTTACCGTTAGCTGCCGGTCAGAGCTATGACTTGCCTGTTAGCGTGGTTGGCGATCCTAAAGTGGTTGGTAAGGGTGAAATTCCTGTGACCTTTAATGTAGATAGTGTCGATGGCACTTATCACGCATCAAGATCTAACGTGTTTAACTCTAACTAGACCGATAACCGGTTAGTAGACGATATCCGCAACGTGACTGGCTAAAATAGCGTAGAATCGTTGCGGTAACATCAAGCCAGTTTATCGCCAAGTTTTATGATAAAACTTAGGAATAAACTGGCCATTATTTTTGCTTTTTTATATTTGCATAATTTAAGGTATGTCATGAAAAAAACGACATCAGCCAAAAAATTTAGCCACCAAGACTCACAACCTTGGTATAAAAACTACATGGTGATGATCTTTGTGATCGGCCTACCTTTGTTTGTGGTGGTTGCCTGTATTTGGTTTGTGTTCTATTCAGTTCAAATTAAAGACACCGTGGTACGAGATGACTGGTATATGGATGGCAAAACCTTATATCAAGATGTGTCACGTGACAAATTAGCCCATGACTTAGGCTTAAGCGGTGATATGACCTTTGCCAAAGATGGAAAGGTGACCTTCACCCTCAATTACCCAAAAGACAGTCTTGAGGCTGGGAAGCTACATAATGGCATGCCTGTTAAATATCCAGAGCAGCTGAGCCTATCCATCTCACATGCCACTGATATCAAAAAAGATAGAGATGCCACTTTAACGCATAACAGCGGCAATCAATATACGGCGAAGATTGAGCTGGATCCGTTAGAATCAAAATATTATGTTGAAGTCAGTAATGACGGTGAGGCAAACTGGCGACTAAAAGAAACTGCGCAACTGCCACAAGATGAGATTCGATTACAGCCACTACACTTGTTTGATGAAGACAATAAAAGTGCCGCTGCAGCCGAAGATAAAGCCAATACTCAAACACGTCATCATTAATGAATGATTGTTAGGCATTTATCGTTTTTAAAGCTTTATCATTCAAAGTCAGATAAATACGATAAAGCTTTATTTCGTTAATAAAAAATAGAAGTCATAAAAAAGAAGAGCAATGCTCTTCTTTTTTTTGCTTTAAATTTATAAATCAAAACAAAATATACTCAATAAGCTAATCAATTAGTCAATAATCGGATTAATGGTCGGAATTTTGTTCACTGACTTGCTTGCTGCATTTTTCTGAGCTCCGTTTTGCTTATTAGTACCATCAAAGGGTTGAATCTCAGGATTGGTTGGCAGACCAATGTCTGATAACTCATCTTGACCGCCCACTTGAATATTATGACCCTCAAAGGCGCGTTCACTGTCATCACGATCTAGATGCAAGCTTTCAAAATCAAATAGCTCTCTATCAGCCAGCTGTGACGGTGCCACATTCTGCATGGCTTTAAAGATAGACGCCAAACGCTGAGGATGCGCATCATCCCACTCACGCAGCATATCTTCTACCATCGCACGTTGTAGATTTTCCTGACTGCCACACAGGTTGCACGGAATAATTGGAAACTCTTTATAACGTGCATACTTAATGATGTCTTTTTCTTCCACATAAGCCAGCGGACGAATCAAGATATTTTGCTTATCATCACTAAGCAGCTTCGGCGGCATCGCTTTAAGCGACCCACCATGGAATAAGTTTAAGAAGAAAGTCGCTAAGATATCGTCGCGGTGATGACCCAATGCAATTTTAGTCGCCCCAATCTGCTTAGCAAATCCATACAATGAACCACGGCGCAAACGAGAACAGGCTGAGCAATAGGTTTTACCCTCTGGTACTACGCTTTTCACCACGCTATAGGTATCTTTTTCTAGAATATAATGCGGTATGCCCTGCTGTTGTAGATAATTTGGCAGTACTTCTTCAGGATAGCCCGGCTGCTTCTGATCTAAATTGACAGCAACCACATCGAAGTTAATCGGTGCAATACGCTTTAAAAATAGCAAGATATCAAGCAAGGTATAACTGTCCTTACCGCCAGAGACACACACCATAATCACGTCGCCATCTTCAATCATATTGAAGTCTTTAATGGCATGTGATACTTGCTTACGCAGCTTCTTTTGTAGCTTTTTGAAGCGGCTAGATTTAACGCCTTTGTGCTCAATAGTATCTTCAGACGCTTCTGATTCAAGCGCCTCATCTGTGGTATCAGGTGCGTCATTATTTAACACATTCGGCTGAACAGATGGTGTCGAGCCAGTGTTAAAGGCTGCTGGGTCAAAGGTCTGTGGGTCTGAGAAATTAGTTTGCATAATAATCGCTGTCACCTGTCTGGATTTAGGCAGTGATTATATCAAATTTGATATTTCTAAGCTTGTTTGATTGGTTTAGATTGCGTGTTTGGCTTAAATTACGCAGGTATAATGAATAAAACTCATGCTATAAATGAAATGCTATTTGATGGAAAAATCTACAGGCCGAATATGTGCGTCGAGGTAAATTTTTAATAAGTGTAAGTGAAAGTATAAAAATGTAGTTGCTGGAAGAAAGTTCAATAAAAATGAAAGCCCTTGCGAGTCAATAAAAAACCTCTTATCCATTAGTTAAATAAATCCTAACTTGCCTTCATCATAGAACCGATCGAACTATTCGAACCTGAGATTATCGTATGCATTGCCACTACAATAGATTAAACGTTGAAAATGTCAAAGCATGGTAAATTAGTACCTCATCCGGATTAAATAAAAACCAAAACAGTTGCTAACATGCAAACAACAACAATAAACTTATCTTAAAAAAGAAAGCTTTAGCTTATATTGCATAGCTACAGGTACTTAATAACAAGCTGAATAAACTCCAATATATTGAAAACAACTAACCTTACTGCCACATCATAAATACTAGATTAATTATGTAAAAGAATCCAAGCACTAAGTTGTATTCCAAGCAATAGATTCACTGTTAAAGAATCAGATGCTATTATCAACGTATGACACAATGTCCATCTTTTAATTATTATTATAAGGTTATCGAATTAGTATGACTGCAATATCAGCACCTTGAAGTAAGTAAATCAGCATCAATACATTAATCTATAATTAACACCCTTCAGTTAATATTAGCTAACCTCTACAAGCTAAAAACTTATACAATAAAGCTCACAAAATATGAATTTAAAATGAGTATTCATGAAGAATAATAAAATCCGTTTTAAATTAACCTAATATATGTAGAAGACCTTACTATTGAAAGACATTTTATATAACTAAAAAACAAGTACATCCACTCATCTATCTGCCACAAATGAACGCAGTCTAGTGCACTAAAGTAAAAGTTTGTTATTTCTAATAATTATTTGTTCATTACAGATATAATGAGCGTTTACTCTTCCCTAATTAGCTCAATAATTTGTCTTTACCGTCAGCAAGGAACCTGAGTATATGAGCACTCCAGATCCCTACTCAAAACAAGAAAACAGTACCGTGCCTACCAAAAAAACCAATACTTTTAAAAAATGGCTGCCTGCCATCATTCTGGCAATTGCTATTCATATCTTAATCATAACCTTACTCATCATTAATAACCACAGAAAGTCGGCTGAAGAGGCTGAGCAAGCTCCGGCTGTCAATGAGACCCCTTCTTTAACTGAAGAGCCTGAAGTGCTTCTGACACTAACTGAAGAGGAGTCAGAGGAAGAAGACGCTGAAGGTGAAGAGGATGAGGAAGATACAGACAAGGAAGGCGAAGAGGAGAATGACGAGGATAAAGAGTCAGACAACGATGATGACGAAAAAGATAAAAAAGACGATAAGCAAACATCGAAAGAGAACGATAATAATAACGCATCAAACGCTAACAACAGAGGCCAATCGGCAACCAATAACAGTGGCAGCGCACAAAACAGCTATCAGCCCAATACTGCCCCGCCAGCCTATACGCCGCCTCAACCAGAAATCAATCCAAATGAGAGGGTGCTGTTACCCAGAGACGTGCCTGATGCACAGGCAACACGCTTAGCGCAGCAGCATGGGTTTAGTGAGACCGCTCAATCGGCTCAACAGCTTAGTGACCAATTAAGTGATGCGATTAATGAAGTAAAAGAACAAAAGCTACGCCAAATTGCTGAAGAGCAAGGCAAGAATACCGCTGACTTTATTAATACAATGAAGCCAAAGGCACAGTCTGCAGAGGCTGCTTCACCTCAAGCTGAAACACCAGCCGAACCAAAATCTAATACAGCAGCTAATGATCAAGCTGAGTCAGAAGCGCCTTAGGGCCTTAGGAACTAGCAACTATAAGGTCAATATTAGATAACTGATAACTGACAGTCCTACTTAAAAACCAATATAAATAAAAAAACCGATGTCCAAAAAAGACATCGGTTTTTTATTGATTCAGTAATAATATTGCTTAATAGTCATCGTGTTTGCTAGTAATAACAGTACGATAAGTGAGACATTAATTAAGGACGACCGGGATGAGTTTCAGCAGCTCCTTGCTGCTCAATACTGGTATTCACCTGCTCTAATCGCTCTACCGTACCCACATCAACCCACTGTGCTTGCAGGACGTCTGCCGTGACTTTACGGTTGCTCATTGCCTGCTTTAATAACGGCGCTAAAGCGGCAACTTCACCTTGTGCAACTTCGGCCACTAAGCTTGGCGCGATGACACTAATACCGGCAAAGGTAAACTTAGTTAGTTGGGTTGACTGAGTTTGCTCAAGCGCTTCAGATGCTTTAGGTTCGAAAGTAGCGTACCCCCTATCAAGACCAAAATCACCTTCAGGATTGTGCGCTGGGTTATCAATCAACAACAGATGCGCCTGCTGATCAGGTTGCAACTGATGCTGGGTCAATGTAGCTAAGTCGATATCACTCCACACATCACCATTAATCAAAATAAACGGCGCCTGCTTTAACTTCTCTGTTGCTAATGCTTGCGCAATCCCACCAGCCGTTTCTAGGGGCTCATCCTCAACAGACCAATAAATATTAACCCCATAATCTGAGCCATCACCGATAGCAGCAATCAGTTTGTCGGATAACCAAGAACTATTAATAGTAATGTCTGTGATACCAGCCGCCTTTAGGGCTTTGATATGCCACACGATTAATGGCTGACCACCGACAGCAACCAGCGGCTTTGGCGTGGTTAAAGTCAGAGGACGTAAACGTGTGCCTTTACCTGCGGCCAAGATCATGGCTTGGGTAATGCGCGGCGTATTATCGTTTTGATTGATGCTATCGTTTTGAGTGACACTATTGTCGGCTGCTTGAGTGTGTTGCATATCTGCTATTACCCTATTTGAGGTTAACCTGATTGTCGTGCTCGTGATTTTATCCCAGTGTCGCCTTTAAGCAAAGGCAGTTGCAAACTTAGGCTCAAGTCGCTGCAACCACTGTTGAACTGGCACAACCAAAGCTTGAACTTGGGGATTAGCCTGCTCTGATAACTGCTGCACCTCAACCAACACATCGCGCCATACTTTAGGAATATCTGCTAAGTAACGTGTTTTACCATCACGCTGCGCCAATCTAATAAAGATACCCAGTACTTTAAGGTGACGCTGTAAGCCGATTAAATTCACCTGTGTGACAAACTCACTCAACGCCTCAGGTGTCGCTAAGCCCTGCTGACGTCTTTGCTGCCAATAATACTCAATCCAACTGGCTACCTGCTCTTCACTCCAGTCGACATAGGCATCACGCACTAAGGATACCAAGTCATAAGCGTAGCTACCGATTAAGGCATCTTGAAAGTCAATCACTCCCAAACGCTCATTATGGTACTGATCTAGCATCAAGTTACGGCTGTGATAGTCTCTGTGAACCACCACTTGCGGATGCTGTAATAACAATTCAATAAGACCATCACAGAACTGCTGCCATAGCTGCTGATCCTCTTCTGTGAGCGGCGCATCTATATAAGGTAGGAACCACTCGCTAAATAAGTTCATCTCGCGTTGTAAAGTGTCTGCATCATAGTCAGCGACCGCATATTGATCTTTTGCAGTAGTGACTGATAACGACTGCAGCTCAATTAAACAGTCAATCGCCCACTGATATAACTCATCAATACGGCCTGAATCTTGCTTCACCTTGGCATCTGCTAATAAATGAGCGAATTCAACACTACCAAAGTCTTGTAGCACCAAAAAGCCTTGCTCTAAATCTTTGGCTAATAAAGTCGGTACATTAATATGAGACGCCATCATCTCATCAATACGCACAAAACTTTCAATAGACTCAAGCTGCGGCGGTGCATCCATCACAATATAGCTAGGATCAAATTCAGCGCCCTGTTTAACGTTTTCTAAGATAACGCGGTGATAACGACGGAAGCTGGCATCACCTGGCAGGCTTTCAATACGCAGCTGATGATTTGGAAAGGCTGATTCAATAAAAGCCGTCAATTGCTCAAAGCGCTCAGGAGTGTGATAGCTTTCGATATCTATCGCTTGAATTGGATTAGCATTGGCTGCTGAATTAGGGCTAGAATTTTTATTGATATTTGTCATAATTAGGATGCTTATGGGTTAAATTTACAGTAATCAGAGAGTAATGACTTAAAAGGGTTTCGGCATAGTGTAGCTGATTTGCTATTTTTTGACTATGATAACTGTTTATACTGCTCAGCATCTTATAGCGCTAAATGTCAAAAAATCAGCTCAATACCCATCGAATTAAACCTATGCAAATATATATGGTTACTATCTGCTGTCAAGACTATATAATATAGCCAATATGGATTATGCTAGCAGTCATTTTAATTGCTGATGCGTATGTCACCCAATAAGCAGTGGTAACAATATATAGATAAACATCCACAGCTCTGATTTTTTTGCTAAAATTAGCCAGTTATGTGACTGCCAACTTGTGTGACTGCTAAGCAGTTTGCGCTACAATCGGATGGCAATAGTCGCTCATCAAGGCTAAAGTATATTTTTTCAATCACATTTAAAAAGGTAATCTTTTGCTGTACTCGCAACTCTACCGCAGTATTTTGCGTGCTTGCCGTGAATTTTCATGTCATCCGCAAACCACAACCCGCATCGCCATCAGCTTACCCCTGCTGATTAGCGTGCCGAGTGCTTATGGCGCTATTATCAGCCCACAAGCTGAACTGTCGCCTCAGACAGGGCCTACTGCTGACCTAAATATGTCACAAGCTAAGGTAGAGCAGCAAGCCGATCCAGCCAATCCAATCAATACTGATGCTAAAGATGCTGAAAATCTAGATACGAAAAATATAAATACAAAAGATACAGATACTACGCCCATCACTGCTCAATTAAAAGACGCAGCAGGTAATGATGTAATAAAGGGCCAATCCCCTAAGACGACACTAACTGATCATTCAACAGTTACTTATCGCCGCTTAAACCATACCCAATCTAGCACAGCAAATACCATTAATGAGCAAGCGTTAGCCACGCAAGTAGAGTTAGCAGAAGAAACGGCTGCTTTAGACGATCTGTCATACTTAAATAACTTGCCTTTATATGCACAAAATAACGCTGGACCACAGCAAGCACACTCTGATTCAACGCCAAAAGTCGCAGCAAAAAACGCCTCGCAAATCAAAACAGAAGAAGACGCGCTGCAAGCGGTTGGCTTTGACAGCCAAAATCGTACAAACTCTGACCAAACAGATTTAAATACCAGCAACACTACCTCAGCCAAACAAACAACGGCTGTGACTAACGTGCCTGCCAGTCCTGAAGATGAATACATCATCATCAGCCCTGATATAGATGCTACTGTACTTAATAATCAGTCATCAAATGCGACCGGTGCGAATACCGGTGTTGATGATATCGATGTTAATAATGAATCGACTGCTAACACGACAGCAGAAAATGCTAATAACGCATTTGAAAATGCGCGTGATAATCAGCGTGACGAAGCTCACAACTTATCTGACAGCTTTGAGCGTGATAGCGTCAAACAAAGCTTACAACGCTTGTCGCAGTTTTATCAAAAGCAATCTTCTGAGCTGCGTGAGCGCTTAGGGATAGAAGATGGCGTTACTCAAACCGCCAGTGGTGCCAGAGTGATTGAAGCTGAGACCATGGCGCCTGTCATCAAGCCCAAAATCTTAAATTATCTACCTGATGCCTCAGCCGCTTATCGCTGTGAAGGCGTGTGGGTTACCCCAAACAATGCCAGTGCTGATGCCAACTACAAACAAGCGGTGCAACGCGCACAGCAGCAAGATGGCCTATCATTAACCAATGGTTTACCCCTACACGCTCAAGCAGATTATGCCTATTATGACAACGCCAACTACGTTGAGCTGTCGGGTAATGTTGAAGTGATGCAAGACGGCAAGTTGGTCACTGCTGATAACTTAGCATTGGATCTTGAAAGTGGGATTGCAGGTGCTAAAGGCGGCGTATTATTGGCAGACTCTGGTAACTCAAATGACAACCGTCAACCAACCGATCTTGAAAGCGCTGCCACCAATAACTGGGTAAAAAGACAAAGTAACTCAGGCTTGATCGCCGTTGCTGACGAGCTTGCTTATAATACCAATAGTAGCGCAGCGACTGCTCACGATGTCGCTTTTGCCAGTGTGCCGATGCAAGCACATGGTTACGCTAAGCTGATGAATAAGCCTGATGACACCCATTATGAGCTTGAGCAAGTGATGTTCTCAACGTGTCCGCCAGCCAATCGTAAGTGGCACATTGAAGCAAAAAATATTGATATCGATACCGATAAAGGCCGTGGCGAGGCTTACAACGCCACATTCCGCTTAGGCAATGTGCCTGTGCTATATCTGCCCTACTTCAACTTCCCAGTTGATGACCGTCGTAGCAGTGGTCTGTTAACCCCAAGCGTGCGTGTTGACAGTGACAGCGGCTTGAGATTAAGCGTGCCTTACTATCTCAACTTAGCGCCAAATTATGACGCGACCTTAACTACCGATATCTATACCAATAGAAATCCGATGCTGACTGGTGAGTTACGCTATTTAACCGAAAATTTTGGTGAAGGCTCACTGACCTCTGCTTATATGCCGGATGACAAAGAATATAACCGTGAAGACCGATCGGCGGTGTTTTATCGTCATAACTGGGCCTCAAAAAGCATCCCTAACCTAAGTGCAGATGCGGTATTCAGTTATGTGTCAGATCCAAACTATTTAAGTGACTTTGATGACTATGGCTTAGCGGAAAACAGACTAAACCTACCCAGACGTGCCCGTGTCAATTATTATGATGATTATATTGACGCACAATTAAAAGTTGAGACCTTCCAAAGTCTTAAAGCACTGGATGTGAATGGTAATCCAGTAACTGATAAAGATAAGCCTTATTCACGCTTGCCTCAGTTGTCGGTTAACTATCGTTTGCCACAATTAAATAACGTACTAGATAACTTTGTTATCACCGGCACCCATGACTCTGCTTACTTCAAAAAATCGATTAATGATGGGTCAGAAAACGAAAAAAGTGGGGTACGCCTATATAACCAAGTTAATGCCAGCTATCCAATAGAAAAAACTTGGGGTTATGTGACGCCAACTGCTAGCTTGCATCATCTTTACACTGCTTATGATGAAGAAAGCCGCATCGATAACAACATCTCAAAAGATGACAACTCGCAGTCAGTGTTTGTACCAAGATTTACTTTAGAGTCTGGATTAAACTTTTATCAGGCCGGTTCACCTTTTGGTATCTTTGATAACACCATGGGCGGCTATCAGCTATTAACGCCTCAGTTAAAATACAGCTATTCTCCTTATAAAGATCAAAGTCGTCTGCCTAACTTTGATACCCGTATAGCGTCACTGGACTATGACCAGTTATTTGAGGACAGCTGGTATCTGGGCTATGACCGTATCTCAGATAATAACAACTTGGCTGTCGGCCTAAACTATCGTTATATTGATGCGATGGGTATTACCCGCTTTGATGGTAGCATTGGTGATCAGTTCTTCTTAAGCAAACCAAAAGTGACCTTAGAAGAAGGCGATCGCACCTTTGAATCAAGCTCAACCGGTGTGGCATGGCGTTCTAGTGTTCAGCCTTATCGCAACTTATGGTTTGACTTTAACGGCGCACTAGACTCTGATAACAACTTAAACTATATCTCGAGCCAAGTTCGCTATCGCCCAAGCCCACACAGTCAATTTAACTTCGGGGTTGTCGAGCGTAAAGAAGACAGATTAACCAGTCAATCGAAGCTGTCTGCGTTAACTGCATCAGCAATTGTGCCTATTACCAATAACTGGCGCTTTATGGGACAAACCCAATGGGACAGTGATAACAATCGCTTTATCGACTCAACTGTTGGCGTTGATTATGAAGACTGCTGTTACGGATTTTCAATCTATGGTCGCAGTTATTATAATGACTTAAACTTTGAGGAAAAACCAACCCGCGCTATCATGGCTGAGTTTAGAATTAATGGCTTTGGTGATAGAAGAGGTCGTTTAAGCAAGCACTTAGACAGAAAAATCATGGGCTTTGAGCCGATTGATGACAGATGGAGAAGCAACTCTCAGTATTCAAAATAATGGATGCTGACTTGCTAGTACCTCGTTAATTAGCCAATCATGCTTATTATTAGTCTAGTTGGCTAATTACTAAAAAACTAACATTAGATATCTGTTATTAAGAGTGAGTCATTATACTTATTAGTAACCGATTATATTGATAACTCATTTTTAAACTTTAATATTCGAATTCAGAACTTATACTTAATACCCATACTCAAGCTAAAACAGGCTACCTATGACCGCATTACACACTAACAATGACATCCAGCATATGACAGCTGTTAATACAAATACCAACAAGCAAGGCTTGCGTTTTTTTGCGCCAAACACCCTAGCTAAAGCACTCGCTTCAGCACTATTACTGACTGTGATGAGTAACGCAGCACAAGCAGCAGATGATCAAGCAAACAATCAGGCTGATAACCAAGTAAGCAGTCAAACCACTGAGCAAAGTGCTACCGCAGAGGCGGCAACTATTGATATGCAGGCTGACTCTGTACCGAGCAATCAGCCTATTTCAGTGCTAGAAAGTAGTAATGGTATTGTGGCCATCGCCAATGATACGCCTATCTTAAAAAGCCAACTGTTATCTGCCATGGCTACGGCGCAAGCACGTATTCAAGCCAGTGGTCAGCCTATGCCAAACCAACAACGCTTACAGAATGAAGTGTTGAATAACCTGATTTTACGTCAGCTACAGTTGGATATGGTTAAACGTGCCGGCATCCGCGCTGATGCCGATGTGGTTGACCAAAGCCTGGCCAATATTGCACAATCACAAGGCATGAGCTCATTGGCTGAACTGCAGCAAAATCTTGACGCCCGTCGCCCTGGCAGTTATGCCGCTCTACGTGCCCAAGTCGCAGAAGAAGAAGCGCTTAAAATCTTGCAGCAGCGTCAAGTGTCTAACCGAGTACGTATTACAGAACAAGATATTGATGCCTTTTTAGCATCGCCAGAAGCTAAGCGCTTACAAACGGCAGAGTATCGTACCATTCATATCCGTATTCCATTTAGCGATGACTTTAGTCGCATCTCTGATAGCGAAAAACAAAAAGCGATACAGATTGCAGAGCAGACTCAGGCACTACTAAGCACCACAGACGATGTAGATGCTGTATTAGAGCAGTTGTCTAATGGCATTGCCAAAGATTACGCTACCCCAATTCAAGGCGGTGACATGGGCTACCATCAGGCATCAGGTCTACCTACTGATATCGCCAACCAAATCACACAGTTGGATACCGGTGACATTACCAAACCTCAGGTCACTCCAGCCGGTATTGACGTGGTCAAATTGGTTGATATTCGTAATGTCGACAACATGATTGTGCCTCAGTGGAAAGTTCGCCATATCTTAATTAAGAATGATGAGATCAATAACGAAGCGCTTGCCGAGCAACAAATCAACGACCTATATGAACAATTACGTCGTGATGCTGATTTTGTATCATTAGCTGCCACTTACTCAGATGATCCAGGTTCAGCAGGTCGTGGCGGTAGCTTAGACTGGGTTGCTAAAGGTCAAATGGTACCGGAGTTTGAGCAAGTGATGCTTAAAACCCCCGTTGGCGACTTCTCAATACCGTTTAAATCTCAATTTGGCTGGCACATCTTAAAGGTTGAAGACACCCGTGAAAAAGATGTGAGCGACACTGTTAAACGCAATCTTGCTCAAGAAGCCTTATTCCAGCGCTTAGCGCCTCAGGCTCAAGAAGACTGGTTGCAAGAGCTACGTGCCAATGCGTTCGTACAGGTTTTTGATTAGTATCAGTCTTTGACCCTGATTTAGTTTCGGTCTTTAACTTTATAGTCGTACAATAATAACCATGCAATAAAAAACACCCTATTATCAAATAGGGTGTTTTTTATCGGTCAAATAAATCAGTATTTAGATATACAGTATTTGTATTTAACTGCTATCTGCTTATAGACCTAATACCGCTCTTGGATCAATTGGCGTACCATTTTCACGAACTTGGAACTGTAGCGCCACTTGATTGGTTTGACCAGTGCTACCCATAGTCGCAATGCGCTGACCGGTTCTCACTTGATCACCCTCTTTGACTAATAGCTCATTATTGTGCGCATATACCGTAATATAAGTGGCATCGTGACGAATCATAATCAGGTTACCATATTCAGGCAGACCATCACCGGCATACAGCACTTGGCCTTCTTTACTGGCTAATACTGGGTCACCTAAGTTACCACTGAACCACATGCTCATCTCATTTGCCGCAGCGTTAAAGTTTTTGATCACTTGGTTGCCGCTTGGATAGCCATAGCCTTTAGTGGCGCTAACAGTGGTGTTATAAGTTGGCGTATTATTAGCAGGCGACGTCGCTGTGACTGGCGGCCTATTTGGCTGAGTCTGCGCTTGCGTTGGACGCTGATTGCCGCGTTGTGGCGTCGTGGTTGGGCGATTATTGTTATTGGCATAAGCAGGTGAACCATTTCGACCTTGCCATAATTGTAACCACTGACCAGCATAAATGGTGTACTTACTGTCTAAGTGGTTAAGCGCACCCAGTTGACGATAGTTAAGTCCATAACGAGCAGCAATCTGACTGACCGTATCGCCTGACTTCACTTGATAATAGTTTGGCACACCTCTTGAGTCTACCAAGATAGTAGGTCCACTTGATTGATAAGTCGGCTTGGTTGCACAACCGGTTAATAATAACACCCCACTTAGAGCGGCAAACGTAACCCCTTTCAACACGCTTTTACGCGCAAGGCCCTCACTGCTTACCATAACTTTGCTGCTATTCTGACAGCCTTGATCCGTCGTTTTTGTACTGCTGATATAAGCTGTGTTAGGCATGTATGCATCCCTCCTTCATGATGTTATCAAAGCAATTAAAAAATAAGTGCAACTATCAATCTAAATAGCTGCATAAATACAAGGCGCCAAACGCAAAAACACTCATCATAAAGTATATTCACTGGAGTAAAACAAGGTTTTTAACCCTGCTCATACATGCGCTGACTATAAAAAAGCCTAGTTATTATAAAGGATACAATACTAGACGCAAACCGGTGCCCCTGTCTAGGGTTAATCTAACTTTGTGTGTTTATTTAGCAACACTATCTAGTCTATTAACGGTTATAAATATAAAAGTCATCCCCTATTTGTAAAAAAACGCTATAATAACGCCACAATGATAGACTAATTTAAATAATATTTCACAATAAACTATGGTCTGACAATAAAGCAGATGATAAGCTAAAGGCTATATAATTAAAGGGCTATAGAGAAATATACTGCATATTCAAATCCTATTTATTAAGCGCATATTGCAGGTTTAGCAATATGGGTTACGCATTAAAAAACTTAAGTCACAGTTGATAAACATCTGAGCAATTAATTCATGTGATAATGTAGTTATGCCAAATGCATCTATAGTTACTCGATTCACTCTATAGCAATATAGATACTCAGGGATTTGATTAAGATAAGAAGTTGAATAGATGCATAGGAATTTGATGATCTGATAAATAGCTGCTTGATATTATAAACACATGATTGCATCAAATGCCCAATCAACAAGTCAGACAGTCCATTTGAAAGCTAATGCGATATAAAGCTAATACGTTATAAAGACAGCGACATAAAAAAGTGTCATTAACAACAACACAAAGCGTGTTATTCAAATTGGTATTGCTAACAGATACTTTAACAATAAAATAAGATGATGATGAAAACTATGAGAGATCTAATGCAAAAATTGTTTAACCAATCACAAGCTAAATCTGCACCGCGCAAAATTATGTTAACCGCTGCTGTTGGCAGTGTAGCCTTATTTGGCTCTATGCTAACCAACGCTGCAGAAACCACTATTCCGGTTGATTTAGCAGGTACCGCTGCGACTAAGCACGAAATTGCTGTATTACAAGTGCTATCTGAAGTTTGCCCGCCTATGTTGAACAATCAGCAAAAAAGCAACTTCTACAAAGCCTATAACTATGAGTTAAAGCAAATGCTGCCTACTATCGAAAACCCAAA
The DNA here is from genome assembly GCF_002313155.2 of Psychrobacter sp. FDAARGOS_221. Taxonomy (NCBI): domain Bacteria; kingdom Pseudomonadati; phylum Pseudomonadota; class Gammaproteobacteria; order Moraxellales; family Moraxellaceae; genus Psychrobacter; species Psychrobacter sp. FDAARGOS_221. Next base: position 2,713,402 of record NZ_NWFK02000001.1, on the reverse strand, counting down.
AGCAGCCATTCAGTATTTATCAACTCAGCAAGATTATAAAGTCATCTTATCAAGCATGCGTAACTGGACTATGGGTTTCTCTGCTGAAGAAAACCTAGCGTTATGTACTGATTTGGCCAATACTGAGTACTAATCAATAAGTCACTAATTCAATGACTGTTGAACATAGAATAATTAATCAGTAATAAAAAAAGTCGGTCCTGTTGAATAGCGGGACCGACTTTTTTTGTTTCTGCAGTTAGTGTTGTGCGGTTAACAACAGATTGGTTTTTTTAGCAATAACAGTCACTACCCTATTGGCTAAATTGTTGTCTAAGTGGTTAGAAACCATAAGTTTTGATGGTAAAGCTGAATTACTTGTTTCACCTGTTTGCACAATTTGATAATATACAGCTTCGTTTGGTATCTATAGCGTTAAACTAAACGTATCAAACCCCTGTTATGTATATGTACAACCTGACACATAATGAACTTTAGCCCTAATTTAGATGATTTCAAATGTAGCCTGCTAATATCGTCATCCTATGCTCGTCAACTTAAGTAACGTTCCCCAGCCAAGCAAGTCACATGCCACTGAGTATCACCTTAAGCGTGGCTGTATTTAGTGACTCATATTATTAGCAACTGGCCATCAGCGATTATTAGTAATAAGCGACATTTGAACCTCACTATGACCAAACTATCAATGGTGTCTTAAATATGACTGCTTTTGCAACCAAGCTTCTACCTGCCTTAACCCGCCCAAACCACAACAACTCATCACTATCTCGCATGAAATCGATTGCCATCACGACCGGTGCGCTACTCGTCTCAAGCACTGCTTTGGCAGCCACCATTACCCCGCCTGAAATGGATAACACAGCTTATATTCTGATGGATTATGATACCGGTGTGATATTAGCAGAAAAAAATGCGGATGAACCGCTACCACCGGCTTCATTAACCAAAATGATGACCAGCCATATTATTGAAAAAAAGCTGCTATCAGGTGAGTTAAAAGAAGACGACCAGATCTTAATGAGCGAAAACGCCTGGTGTCGTGGCAGCAGCAGTCAGTCTTGTATGTACGTGCCAGTTAATAGCACGGCCTCTGTGATTGATATGCTACGCGGCATCATCATTCAATCAGGTAATGACGCCTCTAAAGCGATGGCAGAACATCTAGCAGGTAGCGAACAAGCCTTCTCTATCTTGATGAATGAAGAAGCCAAAAGCCTGGGCATGACCAATACCAACTTCGTTAATGCCACCGGCATGCCAGCAGAAGGTCACAGATCATCTGCTCGTGACTTAGCGACACTGGCTCGTGCAACCATCAATCAAGGCGGTGATTACTATAAGCTTTACTCTGAGCAAGAGTTTACTTTTAACAACATCACCCAAGGCAACCGTAACGCTCTACTGCGTACTGACCCAACCGTTGATGGTCTAAAAACAGGTCACACCAGTGCCGCAGGTTACTGTATGGCAGCTTCAAGCTTACGTGACGATATGCGCCTAATTGCTGTGATTATGGGCAGCAAGAGCATGCAAGATCGTGCCGACCAGTCACGTGAACTGTTCAACTGGGGCTTTGGCCACTATGAGACTCAAGTGGTCGCACCGGCCAATCAAGCCGTTGATACCCTACCGGTTGCATTTGGTCAACAAAACAGTGTGAAAGTAGCGACTGGCGAAGCATTGAAAGTGTTAATTGCCAAAACTCAAAAGAATAAAATCAGCAGCATTATCAATATCTCTGATGACATTCAAGCACCTGTTGCCAAAGGCCAAGAAGTGGGGCGTATGATTGCTTTGGTTGACGGTAAGTCTGTCGCTTCTGTGCCTATTGTTGCTACAGAAGAGATTGAAAAAGCAAACATCTTTAAGCGTGCTTGGCAGCATGTTGTACAATGGGTCAAAAACTTATTCTAATTAGCGAAAGGTTAATTGTTTAGATCAATATCTGACTAAGAAAAAGGGGCTATCAATTGATAGCCCCTTTTTTATTAACCTTATTTGAAAGCGTTAAAGCATTAACACAGTCACATCGTCCGGCTACTTTTTCTTATGCGAGCCTTTTTTGTATTTCATGCTACGGCGTTTCGCTCTGGCTTCTGACACCCCAGGACGTACCTTTTTCGATGACGGTGTTTTTCTGCCAGCGTAAGGGTTGGTATTTAACTTAAACTCTACCTTTAATGGTGTCCCTTCAAGCTTAAACACTTTGCGAAACTCATTTTCTAAGTAACGCTGATAGCTTTTTGGTAATGAGCCAGTTTGGTTACCGTGAATAACAATGATTGGCGGATTATGACCACCCAAATGCGCATAACGCAGCTTAATACGGCGGCCACCAGACATAGGCGGTGGGTTGGCGGCGACCGCATCTTCTAAGATCTGAGTTAAGCGGCTGGTCGATACCTTAAACATCGAAGACTCATAGGCTCTATGAATCGACGGGTATAAATTACCGACATTGGTGCCATGCAGCGCAGAAATGAAATGCACTTTGACATAAGGAATGAAGTTAAAGCGGCGATCGAGCTCGATGCGCACCATCTCTTTTTGATCTTCGTGTAGTCCATCCCACTTATTAATGGCAACTACCATAGCGCGGCCAGCATCTAACGCATAGCCCAGCATGTGTAAGTCTTGATCGACAATGCCTTCTTGCGCATCAATCACAGCGATAACCACGTGTGCATCTTTAATCGCTTGTAGCGCCTTAATGACTGAGAACTTCTCAACCTTTTCACCGATACGACCACGGCGGCGTACGCCTGCGGTATCGATTAATACATAGTTCTTACCGTTGCGCTCATAAGGAATATAGATACTGTCACGAGTAGTACCAGGCATGTCATAGACCACAACCCTATCTTCACCAAGCATACGGTTCACTAGGGTAGATTTACCGACATTGGGGCGGCCAATCACAGCCAAGCGTAAACCGTCTTGCACTTCTTCTTCGACGTCTTCTGGCATATCCGCGGTTAAATCTTCGAGCAGGTTACCCACGCCGCGACCATGACTGGCGGTCATCGGATAAGGCTCACCTAAGCCTAAGGCATAGAACTCAGCTGGCGCCGCATCATGTACACCATCAATCTTATTGGCAACCAAGTACACTGGCTTACCAAGGCTGTGTAGCATTTTGGCAATTTCAGCATCAGCGCCAATCATGCCGGCGCGTGCATCGACCACAAACACAATAATGTCTGCTTCGTGAATAGCGGTATGTGATTGCGCAGACATATAGTCATCGATACTGCCTCGGCCATCATCAGCCTCACCAATACCACCGGTGTCAATGACGACAAAGGATTTGTTGTTATATGTGGCATCACCATACTGTCTGTCTCGGGTTAAGCCCGATAAGTCAGCGACTAACGCTTGACGTGACTTGGTCATTTGGTTAAATATTGTCGATTTACCCACATTTGGGCGGCCAACTAAGGCAACGACAGGTTTTATGGACATCTTGTTTATCTCTCTTGATCTGTCAAGAATAAAATGATTTCTAAATAAATAGCTTAAATCAGGGTACTTGAATTAATTAATGAATAGTGTGCTCGGTAAACTGGGTGAAAATCTATCTGACCTTAAGTTAGGGTGTCATACGCTGCCTGCTTACAATCAATCATTCTTATAATCAACAAGAATCAATAAGATATTAAATAAGCGGCGCTTTCACTTAAAATAAAGTTGAGTTATGTTCAGTGACTTTCTACAATAATCGCTACAATAGTCGACAATAATGATTTTACGATAAAAACAGTCAATAAAGTCACCGTTAACAACATAAAGGGTTAGCATCGCACTGTAAATTAGGGTTTGATTTTATGCCAAGCCAAACCCCGTCATACAATTTACGACAGTTTACAGATAGATTACCTGGTTATGATAACATGGTTTTAACCCTCTTAATAATGAACCTACCTCAATTATGTCTAGACGCTCTGCTCCTTTTGTCGCCCCGGAAGATATTATTCAAGATCCACAGTCATCTGAGGGCAAAAAACACGCCAAAGAACTGCTCTCAACACTGCAAGCAGACATTGCTGCCTTTCGTGATGATCAGTTCCCACCTGATATTTTAAGTCAAATTAGAGACTTACCTATCTATCAAGGCAATCATGATGAAGTAGCTGCCTATCATGAGCGTTGGCAACCGCTGATTGATAGAGCGCTTAAATTTTATCCTGCGGCTTATTTGCCACCTGAAAATCTGCCACTACCTGCCAGCCTAGAGATTCCACAATTTGTGTTTCAGGTACAGCGGTTACATCTGACCAAAACTCGCGCCAAAGAATCAAAAAATTTTGGCTCAGTCGGCGCCTTAATCAGTAAATGCGGTGAATTTAGTGATGACGAATACCAACGCTTAGAGAAAGTATTCGCTCAAGATGAGAGTGCCCGCCTAGTGGCTCATCGTGAGTTTATTGACCTACGTGCTTATGTCTTTTGCCGCGACCACAAAGGTGAAATGCTAGAGCCTGAACGCTTGCGTTTTTATCGCACCGGATTGATTGTTCATGCCTTGCCTGACTTCAAAATTGTAGACAGTCGTCAAAAGCCGCGCAAGCGTCGCAATGATGCTTATACCAATCCGTTGGCAGACAACGGCGTATGGAAAGTGTACAAAAAAAAATAAGTTTCCCCTAAGTTTGAGCAGCCCCATCACGCAACGAACACATTCATAAGAACCCTACATGCTTGCAGCTTCCTTCCTTCAACCTGGCCTAATGTTACAAGCCACTATCTTTTTAGGCGCCGCATTACTGTTGGTGCCTTTGGGTAAACGGCTACATATCTCGACCGTACTGGGCTATCTGATTACAGGCTTATTGCTTGGCCCAAGTGTGTTCGATGTTGCCGGTGATGCGGAAAGCTTAATGCATTTTTCTGAGTTTGGTGTGGTGATGCTATTATTCGTCATCGGACTTGAGTTGCAGCCATCACGACTTTGGGCACTACGTCACTCCATCTTCGTGTTCGGTGGCTTGCAGGTTGGGGTGACCGGATTATTATTAATGGGTCTGCTGTATCAATTTACCAGCTTAAAGCTCGATACCGCCTTTATCGTCGGCTTTGGTCTGGCACTGTCCTCTACTGCTTTTGTGCTACAAGTATTAACTGAAAAAGAACAGCTGACCAGTACCCATGGTCGTGAAGCCTTTACTATTTTATTATTCCAAGATATTGCAGTCATTCCTTTATTAGCAGCAATTCCGTTTTTGTCTGGGGTACGTCAGCAAACCTATGATCTAATCTACTTTGCCAAAGTGGTTGCTGTATTCGGCGGGCTGTTCTTAGTCAGCCGCTATGTGGTACGCCCCTTCTTTAAGTTTGTGGCACAAAGCGGCGCCACTGAGCTATTAACCGCAGTTGCCTTGTTTATTGTGATGGGTGTGTCTATTCTGATGGGACAAATTGGACTGTCGATGGCACTGGGCGCTTTCTTAACCGGTGTACTATTGGCTGACTCTGAATACCGCCACGAGCTTGAAGCCAGTATTGAGCCTTTTAAGGGTCTATTGTTAGGTCTATTCTTTATGTCGGTGGGTATGCTGACCGACGTGAAGCTGATTATGGAGCATCCGCTATTCATCGTTGGCGCTGCGGTGCTATTGATGATTATCAAGTTCTCAGTGGTCAGTGTCATTGCTCGCTTATTGGGCAACCGTCTGCCGACCAGTATCCGTCTTGGTGTCACGTTGGCTCAAGGTGGTGAGTTTGCATTCGTACTATTCGGCACAGCGGCCAACCAAAACGTGCTGCGTCCAGAATATGCCAGCTTATTAAACCTAATTGTTACCATCTCTATGGCGCTGACCCCTATCGGCTTTGTATTGCTAGAGAAGCTGGGGGAGCCAAGATTTGCCAAACGTCAGCCAGACCGTGAATATGACAGCATCCCAGATCATGAACATCCGGTGATTATCGCAGGCTTTGGCCGTGTCGGTCAGATTATTGGTCGCGTTTTACGCATGCATAATATCGAATTTACCGCTATTGAAAACTCAGCCAACCAGGTCGACTTCGTGCGTAAATTTGGTAACCAAGTATATTATGGTAATCCGCAAAACCCACAGATCCTACGTACTGCTGGCATTGAAAAAGCACGGGTATTTATCATTGCTATGGATGATGTTGAGCGCTCCATTGCCACTGCGCGCTATTTACACAACAATTATCCGCATCTTAAAATTCTGGCGCGTGCACGTAACCGCAATCACTTTTATCAGTTACGCGAGGTGGGTATCACTCATATTTGGCGTGAGACTTATTTAAGCTCGCTGGACATGTCACGTGAATCACTCGAGCTACTGGGTATGTCACCTGAAAAGGCACGTGATACCATCACTGCATTCCGTGACCATGATGACGAGCTACTTAACCAGCAGCAGGCTATTTATGAAGATGAGGCTAAGCTTATTGAGTCGGTGCAGTCTTCTTTACAAGAGCTTGAGAGCCTATTTGATTCTGACCATGATGAGGGCAAAAAGCTAGACTTAGATGAGATTGAAACCGCGGTGGGTATTCACAAGTCACATTCTTCGTAATGGGCCCTTCATAATGTGTCCTGTTTAAACAACTCGTTTAAACCAATAGCCAGGCATTGGTTTATACATCCAATTTTTTATTTAAATTATCGCTTCTTTTTAAATTATCCAGTCTTCTATTAATTCAATCTGCTACTTATGTGGTTGATTAGATTAAATAGCGGACTGGATATTTTTTAACTTAATATTTTGCTTTCCTACTAATCGCATCTAACCAATTACCTATTACCTGTCACTAGTCACCTTGGCAGGTCACTGGTTTTTGTTTGTTATTTAATGAAGTCACGCACTGCCATTGCGACTGCTGCTCTGTTTCAATAGGACGGTACATGATAAAAGTCTGATCGTTTAAGTTACGATTAGGAAATGGAATCGCTTGGATACGTGTGATGAGAACACAGCTGCTTTGCTTATTACCCAGCGCCTCTGTTCGTTCAACCACTTGCATGTCTAGATGAGTGCCTGCAGTGCCTAGTCCTCCAGTATCAAGCTCCACGCTATCTAACCCTAAACTGTCTAATGTCGCGCCTACCGGACATGCCCCTTGCTGCTGATACAAGCCCTCTACCCGACTAGTAGCAATCCGAGTGAGGCTAAAGCTGTCTTGGATAATACTTTTTTCGATCGGATTGGCATATAAAGGTAAGAACTGGCGGTAAATGACCATTAATAAAAAGGTAAATAATCCAAATGCTGCAGCAAGACCAACAATGCTGACGCCGCCCTCTTTTTGCAAATGTGCTTTTTGTTTTTCTGGCTGCTGAGGATAGTCAGCAAGGGCATCGGCAATCTCACGCCGCGCCATGCGGTAATAATAAGCATCCGACCAGCGTGCCACCATCACTGACCAAAATAACCAAATCAAACCGGCAATCACAAATCGGGTCAGCATCTGCAGCGCATCGGGCACCATGGACATAAATAAAAATTCAAAGGCAACCAGAATGATGGCCACGTTGAGCTGAATAAACGACCATCCTGCTATGGTATAAACAATACAGTCCAGATAACGCTTACGATATAACAGCCAACCAAAAGTGGCCACAAAAGCAGCCCAGTTCCATTTAGCAGACAGGTAGCCTTGCTCATCAAACTGAGCAAAACGCTTTAAGTAATACGCCTGTGAACGATGACCGATAAACCATTTATCCAGCTGCGTGCGCTGCTCAGCGCTCAGCTGATGTTGATAAAATGGCGGCGGCGAGGTCTCTTCAATGAATAACATGGACGCTAAGGCCTCTCACATAGCAAAGATAATGTTTAGCACAAATATACGTTATAATACGTCAAAATCATGCCTTTTTTTAGGGTCTGGGTAACAAATTGTTAGTCGCAAAGGTTATAACGCCAAAAGTTAACAATACCCACCCCTTAAATGAACCGTTAATATAAGTGATAGCATCCTATGAGTGACAACACCCATCATAACCCAACTGATGAGCAAAACGAGCAAATCGAGCAACATACCACCCCAGAAAATGCTGAGCAAAAATCAGAGAAAAAGCCTCAGTTCCCACGCTTTATTAATACCTTTATGAAGCGCCGCACCCATGTCAGTAAGCAAGCAGAGCAAGCATTGGTTGATCCAAGATTCACTCGCTACATCGTTAACAGCGCAGATGAAAAAGGCCAAGGCATTATTGATGGCATTACCAGCTTGCGTGACTTATTTGCTGATACCAATGAAACTCCGAATGGCCCAGATGCACCACTAACCTTTGAAATTGGCTTTGGTATGGGCGGCTCACTGATTGAAATGGCCAAAGCAGATCCTAGTCGCAACTTCGTCGGTATCGAAGTACATGAGCCCGGTATTGGCAAATGTGCGGTGATGGCTGCTGATGAAGGCTTAACCAATATCAAAATCCTAAACGGTGATGCGATTCGCTTAATGCAGCAGCTGCCAGAGAATCATATCGACCGTATCCAGCTATACTTCCCTGATCCTTGGCAAAAAAAGCGTCATTACAAACGCCGCTTCGTCAGTCCTGAGCGCATGAAAATCGTAACTCGTGTGTTAAAAACAGGCGGTTGGTTCCATGCCGCAACCGACTGGGAGCATTATGCATTTTGGATGCTTGATGTCTTAGATAACTTTGAGGGCTTAAGCAATAGCGCTGGCAAGGGTAATTTCACACCGCGCCCTGATTTTCGCCCAATGACTAAGTTTGAAAAACGTGGCTTAGATCGGGGTCATGGCGTTTGGGATTTAATTTATACTAAAGACAGTTAATCGTCTTAGTTTCATCGCTTTTAAAATTGATTGCTTAGGATAGCTAACGCATCCGCAAGTGATATGGAGCGAATATGGCTGTGGTTATGCCATTATTCGCTTAAGTTCTAATAATTTAAGCTATTTTTGTCATAAAACAAGCCCTGCTTATTAGAAATTGGCGCTGTCATCATCGTGAAACATGTTTATGATTAGCGCCATTTATTTTATCTTTTTATCTGTAAACTGATATTTTTTTATGTTTTTTTGCTCAGACTGCTGTGTCTAGCACATGAGTTTTAAATTTTTATGACATACGCCATCAGTTGCAAAGGCACAACAGATAAGGGCGTGCAGAGTTTTCCCCATTACCTGTGGATAACTCTGTGGATAAACCCCTACTTGACAAGTTATACCCTAGATAACATAGGGCTTTGAATAAAATTGTTCATTTTTTATACAATTATTTTTATTAATAAAATCAACAATTTACAACCATTCAGCTTTCAATGACCCAGTCATTCAATTATTTTCAATGTTTTTTATTTGACATAACAAATGTTTCACATCTTGACTACTGGGTCTGATTTTAACTGTGGATAAGTCAAAAAATTGAGCGCTAAAGTCTTGACTTTATAGGTTTATAGTTATCTAACTTATTTGTTATTTTTAATCTAAACCTAGGGTTGTCACACTGTTCGCACAGCCTAATCAATAGCGGTAATCAAAGCGCTCAAAACTTTAAAACAGCAGCATTAGTTCGACATCTATCAAGAAAACTTAATTTATTAAAATAAACATCTACCCAGCGCCATTATTAGCTAGCTATCCGTTAATAAACGGATGAAATAATAAATGAATCAATCAGTTAATAAAGCACTCACCTAATACATTAATCATCTAATGAAGCAACCAGAGTAATTATCATGAAATTACGTATCTTAAGTGTCGGCGGCAAAATGCCAAAATGGGTCAACACTGGCTTTGATGAATATCACAAACGTATCCAGCCAATGTTGAGTACAGATATGGTCGACCTGCCTGCCGCCAAACGTGCCAAAAATCCTTCCGAGGCTAACTTAGCGCAATATCGTGAGCAAGAAGGTAAAACCATTTTGGCCACTCATCAAAGCAATGCGCGTGAGAAGCTGTGGGTACTCGATGTCAAGGGTAAAATGCTGTCAACCGAACAATTGGCGGACAAACTCAGTGATGCAATGCAAATGGGTGATGATGTGGCATTAGTGATTGGTGGCGCTGATGGCGTATCGCCTGAAGTGTTGGCGGCAGCAGACTTTAAGTGGTCATTGTCACCGTTAACCATGCCGCATCCGTTGGTGCGCGTGGTATTAATGGAGCAGTTATACCGGGCAATGAGTATTAATAACAATCATCCGTATCATCGAGGCAATTAATTCACCTGCTGGCCTTCACTTGCTAAGCGATTAATTTTTCTGAACGATTAACTTTGTTAGCCGATGCATTTGTTAACTGGTGGCCTTGTTCAATACGGATAGCAATTGATAGCGCCTGATAACATCGAAACTTTAAAACTTAACGCCCCGACCCCATGATTAGCTCATGACACATAAAAATAGCGCACAGGGCTCACGCTTAAATGCCCCCAATTCAGTGACCCCGCTCACCAGTTTTGAGCCGGTGACGTCTAATCAGACCCGTAAGCAACGCGTCCGCTCCATGCAAGCGCTGGCTACTTTGCCGGCGTTATTTATTTCACATGGTGCGCCAAGCTTTGCGCTTGAAAAAAATACGACCACCAATGCCTTAGCACGTACTGGTCAAAATCTGCCTCGACCTAAAGCCATCGTCATTATGTCGGCACATTGGGTCACTCAAACCCTAGAGATTGCCAGTAACCCTGCCCCGCAAACTTGGCATGACTTTTCAGGCTTTAGCCCTCAGCTTAATCGCTTGGAGTATCCAGCTAATGGGCATCCAGAGTTGGCCGAATGGCTTTCAATTCAACTCAACAAAATGGGCATTAATAACAGTCTTAACCCTTTACGTCCTTTAGATCACGGGGTGTGGGTGCCACTGCTTCATTTGTATCCAGAAGCGGATGTACCCATCGTACAGCTGTCGCTACCCAAGCATTATGATGCCTATGCCTGCTATCAATTGGGCGCTTTATTCGAACAGCTGCGTCAAGAACAAATTCTGGTTATCGGTTCAGGCAGCATTACCCACAATCTAGCGGCACTTCACTGGGATGCCAGCAGTGAAGATGCGCAAGCTAAGGCGTTTAAACTGTGGCTGCTCAATAAATTAAAAACTGACATTCCTGCTGCTTTAGAATGGCAAGATTTTGATAACGTCGAAAAGGTGCACCCTACTGCTGAGCACTTATTGCCTTTATTTTTTGCGCTTGGCTGTGGCCAACGTGTATCTGTGATTCATGAAAGCATGGCGCATCACAGTCTGGGCATGGATATTTATCGTTTTGATTAGCGGCTGTAAGGTCGATACTTGTAACCAATTGCTAACCTTTTATTGACCCGACTTTGTTAAAATAGTCGGTTTTATTTTAGCTGATTATTTTTCTGTTCCTGAATTTCCTTTACTACTAATACCTACATATGAGCCACTTATGATGACCCATAACCAAACTTCCTCTTCTGCAAACAGCAATACGGCCAGCAATGCCAATCAAAATGCGGTCGTTCTACTTTCAGGCGGACTCGATTCAGTCACCTGCTTATACTGGGCAAAAGACCGTTATGCCAAAGTAACCGCCGTCAGCTTTAACTATGGTCAGCGCCATAACAGCGAGTTAGTCGCTGCCAAAAACATTGCGGCTCAAGCTGGCGTCGATCATAAAATTATCGATATCGATATTGCGCAATTGGGCGGCTCATCGTTAACTGATCATGATATGACAGTACCTGACGGTGATGCTGACAAATTCCCAACCCATACCGATACCATTGATAATGATGCGATTCCAAACACTTATGTACCAGCACGCAATACAATCTTTTTATCGTATGCACTGGCAGTGGCAGAAGTTACTGATTCAAATCATATCGTCATTGGCGTCAGCTCAGTTGATTATTCGGGCTATCCAGACTGTCGCCCTGAATATATCGAAGCCTTTGAAGTGATGGCCAACTTAGCGACCAAAGCTGGGGTCACCGGACATAAGCTACATATCCAAACGCCGCTTCAGACCTTGTCAAAAGCACAAACCATTCAGCTGGGCCATTCTTTGGGCGTTGATTATTCACAAACCATTTCTTGCTATAAAGCCGACAGCAATGGCCTTGCCTGCGGTATCTGTGACAGCTGCACCCTACGCAAACGTGGCTTTAAAGATGCTGGTATCGAAGACCCAACGCGCTATGCCTAGTTATACCGTTTGTAACTAAAGCGCAACATCCCTTTGCAACTTAATAGCAAAACTCAATATGAATCCGAGCAATGACTTGGTATGGTATAAAGCCAAATATACGAGTTAAGTGGTAGCAGATAACTGATTATTGTTATTTGTTGCCACTAATTTATATCACTTAAACATCAATTTACGACGCAAACGCCTTTTACTTGACGTTTATAAGTATACGCAACGTTTACAAGTACTTAGCTATAGCTACTTAAGCTACTTATTTTATGAGTTAGCGTTTGCAAGTTAACTTTCCTCCAAAGGATGCTCTTTTATGACTTTTATGAAAAAAACGCTTTTACCTTTATTTGCTGGTGCAACCTCAGCGATGATGTTCATGAGCCCAGCGCAAGCACTAGATATCAAACAAGAAATGATCAATCAGTGTGTTAAAAGCACCGTTGACTATAAAGTTGCTGATAAAAGCACAGCCACTAAACTGTGTAACTGCACAGTTAATGTCCAAAGCAAGATGACACAGGGCGAAGTATGGGAAATCGAAAGCTACGCTCAAAGTGGTAAAGATCCATCAACACTAGCATCTGCTAAGCGTATTAACTCACAGATGAAACAGTGTGCCTCAGGTCTGAAGTTGAACAAACCTCAACAACCTAAGTAATAATAAAACCTTAATCAACACTCCTTATATAAATTGCTTATATAAGGAGTGAAATGCTTATTTAATTAAAAGCTGTTTATTTGACAGCAGATTATTAAGTAATGATTACGTATAGACACCCAAGTAATACTAAATTAGGCTGGCAATTGTCAGCCTTTTTTTATAGCATTATTTACAGCTTACATTAACAACCCCTGTTAAATTTGTAGCGCTTTTTATTAAATGATACTAATCATTTATGATTGAACATTATTAAAAATTTAGAACCCACTAAAAAACCTATAAACTAAACAATCAATAATTCACAATATAAAAGGACAAGCTCATGGCAAAACCAACTGACGAGAACATCCAACTACCTGAATTCAAACTGCCTTTGGTACAAAAACAATCTGAGGACATCAGCGTTACTGATGTTAGCTTAGCTGACTATGTCAAAAATAGTGGTCGAGGACTGATCTTATACTTTTATCCACGTGACAACACGCCAGGCTGTACCACACAAGCCACTGATTTTACTGCTAAATTGAATGAGTTTACTGCATTAGGTTATGACATTATCGGCGTGTCTAGAGATAGTGTCGAGTCGCACAAAAAGTTTATCGATAAGCATGATCTATTAATCCCACTGATCAGTGATGCCGATGAAGCGCTATGTCAACATTTTGATGTCATCAAAGAAAAGAACATGTATGGCAAAAAGACATTGGGCTTAGTGCGCTCAACCTTTGTGTTTGATAAAACCGGCAAACTCACTCATGCACAGCGTAACTTACGTGCCAAAGGTTATGCTGACAGACTGCTTGAAACCTTGGCTTAGGTTTGGCTAATTGACGCCAACTTAATGAATCATATCCCCTATTCACTGATTGTTTTGGAGTAAATATCCATGAGTACCCCTAATGCATCTAAGCCGACACGCATGGTTGATGTGGCAATTATTGGTGCTGGCACAGCCGGTCATAACGCCTATCATCAAGTGACTAAAGCCACCGACAGTGTGGTTGTCATCAATGATGGCTTCTGGACCACTACTTGTGCCACGGTTGGCTGTATGCCAAGTAAATTACTGATTGCTGCTGCTGAGCGCGCGCACTATGCCAACGACTCAGACGAGTTTGGTATCGAAGGTAGCCCAATTATTAATGGCAAGCAAGTGATGCAGCGGGTACAAACTGAGCGTAATCGCTTTGCTGGATTTTTACAAAACAGCGTCGAAAACTGGCGTGATGATCAGAAAATTCATGGTCATGCCACCTTCACTCCAGAAGGCTATATCGCTGCTGCCGGTGAAATCGTACAAGCCAAGCACATCATTGTTGGCACCGGCTCAGCACCCTATGCGCCTGAAGGCTGGACTGAAAAGCTGGGCGATCGCTTATTAAACTCAGACAATGTGTTTGAAATCCCTGATCTGCCCAAATCTGTCGCCGTGATTGGTGCCGGTGCCATGGGGTTAGAGTTTTCATTGGCGTTGCATCGCTTAGGCGTGGATGTCACTTTGTTCAACCGCAGTGATCGTATTGGCGGTATTCAAGACCCTGAGGTTAACCAAGTTGCCCTCGATTGTGTGCTTGGAGATCTAAAAACTGAACTGGCATCGACCATCACAGATGTGGCACAAACTGACTCAGCTCAAGACAAGCAAGCGCTACTGCACTATACCGATGCCAATGGTGAACAAAAAACTTGGCAAGGTGAGTATGTGCTGCTGGCTATCGGTCGTCGCAACACACTGCATAAAATGCATATCGAAAATGTGGGTGTTGAGCTCGATGCTCGAAACCGTCCGCTTAATCTAGACCCGGTAACCGGTCAAGCTGCCAATACTAACCTGTATATCGTTGGCGATGCCAATACACGCATGCCATTAATGCATGTGGCCAGTAATGAGGGCTATCACGCAGGTCAGCATATTAAAAAGCTGATCGAACAGGAAAAGAACAGCATAGGCGCTGCGCCTGAATCGGGCACTGCTGCTAACAGTGTGCAAGCCATTAAGGCCAGCGGTGACTGTGGCGCAGAGATGCTGTGCGATGACAGCATTAATGATGACATCAACAACAATATCCATGCCGATAAGTCAGTGGCAGATACGGGCAAACCGTATGAAGGCAAGCCAGCCACACCATTGGCAGTGGTATTCTCTGAGCCACAAATTGCCAGTGTCGGTCAGACCCTTCCTCAGCTAGAAGCGGCCAATACGCCTTTTGTAACAGGTCAAGTTAGCTTTGATAACCAAGGCCGTAGCCGAGTCATGGGTGTCAACTGTGGTGTATTAAACATCTACGCCCACGCTGAGACAGGTGTAATTTTGGGTGCCTGCATGGTCGGACCGGATGCTGAGTATATTGCGCATATTTTAGGTCTTGCGATTACAAATGCCTTGACGCTTGATGACATGTTAGCCAGCCCTTACTATCACCCAACTATCTTAGAGGGTCTTCGTACAGCGCTGCGTCGCACTAGAAGCAAGTTAAAGTCATAACTTGTTGCACTCTAGAAAGCTAATTTCTAGTAAGCTAATCAATGTTTAACTCAATCATGCTATACGCCATATCACACGATACCCGCTGCTACTGGTCTCACTAGGCCAGTAGCAGTTACCATTTGTTCGTTAGTTATTCAGTTAGTTAGTTTTTTATCTAATTAACTTGTCGACTATCTATCTTATTAGTTCAACTCAGCTCAGCTCAGCTCAGCTCAGTTCAGTTCAGTTCACTTCTCGTCATCCCAACCTCACTATTCCACTCCCAATCGATTACTGTTTACAGGGCTATCAGTAATAATTAGCCAGTAACTCAAATGGCTGCTAAAATAAGAAAACACTGTCGCAGCGAATGACGCCTACCATCGATAGCCACAGCAGTTTAAATCGATAGTCAAACCAGTCTAAAATGGTGATAAATCAACGGCTTGGTCGTTCACAAGCGATATCGTTCAATAAAGGAATAGGAACTCCACTCAATGGCAAAAGAAACTGGCTCACAAATTAGCGCATTTTTTCAGCAAATTGTGCATGACCTATATACGAGCTTGTACTTAGCCATTGGCGGTAGCCTTGAGGAAGAAACCCGTGACTGGGCGTCACGCGGTGCAGAGCTGGCCAGTGTCGCCATTAAGATTGTTATCTTGCTGGCCATATTAGGCTTTTTATACTGGCTGTTTACTTACATCATTAAGCACAATCAAGAGCGGCTAAAACTGACCGAGAAGCGTATCGGCATTGTGCGCTCTGCACTGCGTTATATTTGGGTTGTCAGCTGTATTATTGCTGTCATGAGTCAGACCAGTATTGACTCGGGTACTGTAAAAGCCACAGCTAAAGCCAGTATTTGGGCAGGTATTTACTTTGTACTCTGGACCTCCTCTGAGCATGTCATCAGCCGTATCTTAAAGCATTACGGATTAAACGCTTCTATTGAGCAACTGCTCAAAAACGTATTCTCCGTCCTGATTGTGGTACTCGGCCTTGCCAGTGTTATGGCCCAATTTGGCTTTGATATCGTCTCACTGGTTGCCGGCCTGGGTATTGTCGGTTTGGCAGTGGGTTTCGCGGCGCAATCTACCATTGCCAACTTTATTTCTGGTATTACTATTTTGCTTGAGCAATCGTTTCAAGTGGGCGACTGGATTGCGCTTGATGACAGAGAAGGCCGTGTCATCTTAATTTCACTGCGCACCACGCACATTCTAACCCGTGACAATATCACCGTTATTATTCCGAACTCCACTGTGGCATCTTCTGAGGTGATTAACATTACCTCAAAGAACTTTATTCGTTTTGACATCCGCGCCCGTATTGCACTAGAAGCCGATATCGAAGCCGCCCGTCAGGTTATCCTACAAGTCATTGATGAGATGGATAATATCTTAAAGCGCCCTGAGCCCTCGGCCACCATAGATCACATCAGTGACTTTGGCTGTGTATTCATCGTCCGCTTTTGGGTGACCCCGTCAGCAGTGGCTCGTATTCCGCGCATTAAAGAGGCATTGCATGAGGGTATCAAAAATCAACTACAAGCAGCGGACATCCCTATCCCCTATCCTCATATGCGCATCTTAATGCCAAAAGACGTCGATTATCCCATCGATACCAAACCGTTTGAAATTACCACTCGCCAGCAAAAAGATTAATTTCACAATCCGGCTGCCTGAGTATGTTAAAATCATCGGCTATAAGCAACACACTATGTAAAGGCACACTATGTCCACCCCCGAAAATACCCCTCTAGCTGAAAACTCTGTCGATACGGCACAAGACAATCCGCTAAATACTCAAAACACCGCATCAGATAACACCCAACCTGTTAACAGTGATCCATCAAAGCTATTTGATATTATCGTCACTTGCGCTGATGGCTTAGAAGCACCGCTGCAAACCGAATTAAGTCACATGAATATCCACAGTGACATTAAGAGCACCGGCCGCTTAGCGGTGACTGCCAACTTGGCACAAATCTATCAAATCTGCTTGTGGTCACGTGTGGCTTCTCGCGTGTTATTGCCCATTAAAAAGCGCAATATCAATAAAGACTATGATGTCGCTGAGCAGCTCAATGGACTAGCAACCACTGTCGACTGGACTCAATGGTTTGGCTTAGATAACACCTTTGCGATTCGCATGAGTGTCGACAAACGGGTATCGGTCAGTCAGCAATTTGCGATGCTACGTATCAAAGATGCCATCGCTGATACCTTTAGTGCTAAGTATGACAGCCGCCCGGATGTAGACAGCAACAACCCTGACTTTTCTATTTATGCCACGGTTAACGACAAGCAAGCCGAGATCTTCTTAGACCTATCTGGTACCAGCTTGCATCGCCGTGGTTACCGTGTTGCCATGACAGAAGCGCCACTAAAAGAAAACTTGGCGGCAGGTCTGCTATATAGCGTGGGTTGGCACAAAACTAAAAACAGCTACAGTGCCTTAATCGACCCTATGTGTGGCTCAGGTACCTTTATTATTGAAGCCTTATTGATGCGCTGTGATTATGCGGTTGGTATTGATAAATCAGAATCACAGTTTGGCTTTTATCACTGGCATGAGCATGACTCTGAATTATGGCAGCAGTGTGTCAATGAAGCTCAGCAGCGATTTCATAGTGGCTTAGAAAAAGCCATTTCTGGCAAGCTGCCAACTATACTTGGCTTTGATGCCGATGCTGGTGCTATTAAAGCGACTCATAAAAACTTGATTGCGGCCGGTCTTATCGAGCTGATACCACAGCTGACTTTAGAGCAGCGCCCTGTCTCACAGCTTAACATTGCATTGGCCAAACCGCTGCAAGATCGCAAGCTTAAGCGTCCACTGATTATCACCAACCCGCCTTATGGTGAGCGCTTGGGTGATGTGGACTTTATCAAGCCGTTATATCAAGGCTTAGGTTTGACCTTACAGCAAATTTTTGCCAAACAAAAATACCAGCCGGTGTTAGGCCTATTAGCGGCTCACGTTGAGCAAGCAGATGTGCTGCCATTGGATGATCCGCAAACTCTGCGTTGTCATAACGGTGCCATAACGGTTTATTTCCGTCATGGTCAATTATTGCCGAAAGAAAACGAGACCCTGATAGACCGCTTTGAGCGTAGACAGATTGAAGTCGATGAAGCTCAAGACTTTGTCAATCGTCTACAAAAGAATGTGGCGCATCTAAAAAAGTTGGCTGCCAAAGAAGATGTGACCAACTTGCGCGTCTATGATGCTGATCTCCCTGATTATAAAGTTGCTATTGATGTCTATGGCGACTATGTGCACGTTCAAGAATGGGCACCGCCAAAGACCATTCCACCAGAAACGGCGCGCAAACGCTTTAATTTAGCTCTAATGGGTATCCGTGAAGTATTCGGCATTGACCGTGAGCAAGTGTTTATCAAAACCCGTGCACGTCAAGTAGGTAATACTCAATACGGTAACCCAGACGGCAGTAAGTCTGAAGCGGATAATAAAAAAGACGATAAGCACGTGCCGAATAAAGACAACCGCTATCGTTATAAAGGCAATAAGTTCCAGCAAGCGCGTGAAGAAGCCAAAAAACAAGCGGCTCGTGACGAGGCGAAGAAAAAGCGCAAGCTGCATGTGGTACAAGAAGACGGCGCGTACTTCTATGTTAACTTTACTGATTACTTAGATACCGGTTTGTTTATTGATCACCGTAATATGCGTGGCATGATTCGTGCGGCCAGCCGTGGTGCCGATGTATTGAACCTGTTTGCCTATACTTGTACCGCCAGTGTGCATGCGGCATTAGGCGGTGCCAAGTCAGTGACCAGTGTCGATTTGTCTCAAAACTATCTCGACTGGGGTAAACAAAACTTTGCGCTAAATGGTCTTGATGTCACCAGCAGCAAATATCAATTTATCGCCTCCGATATCTTTGATTGGATTAAGGACAATACCGATCAGTTTGATGTGATCTTTATTGACCCGCCAACCTTTTCTAACTCGAAAAAGTTTCAAGGCACCTTCGATGTTCAGCGTGACCACACGGCGCTAATCAATCGTGCTATGAATCGATTAGCCAATGGCGGGGTGATTTACTTCTCTAATAACTTTACTAAGTTTGAGTTAGATGAAGCACTCTATGATCGTTATGAGGTGACTGAGATTACCAATGAAACCATTGGCTTTGACTTTAATATCAAAAAGCCCATTCATCGCAGCTTTGAGATTCGTCATAAGCTGTAATGGCCGGTATGATTCAAAAAAAGCCCCGTTAACCTTAAGTTAGCGGGGCTTTTTAGTTATTTATTCAATGTTCAAAGCGACTGCTATGAATGACGATCTTTAGGATACCATTCAGGATAATTTGATTCAGGTTTGCCTCTATTTTCTCTATATATATCTAAAGTATTCGCCTTACTCTCATTAGAATAAGTACTGTTATCAGAACTATTTTTAAAATAGTTATACTTTTCACCGTCTTGTAGATGCGTTTTTAGTAGTGGTTGTGGCGTTGTACACCCATTAAGCATTGATATCGATATTAATAGGCCACATAGCATTGAATTTATATTAAGTCTCATACTCTACTCTCATAGTTTATGAATTTAATTATTATAAACCCCCAGCGTTACCCTATCATTACCACCATAATCTTTAATGGTTCTAACCTCAGAGTAGCCAAAATCAGTAAAGATTTGAGTCACTGCCTCACCTTGGTCATAACCATGCTCAACCGCTAGCAGACCGCCATTAGTCAAATAGCCTCTCGCCTGCTCGGCTATTTGTTTGATATCAGCCAGCCCATTATCAGGTGCAACCAAAGCTGATAATGGCTCAGCTTTCAGCTTATCTAGGTGCTCATCATTATCAACGATATAAGGCGGGTTGGAAACGATAACTTCAAAACTTAGCGGCGGCTCCATGGCATCTAAGGCGCTAAACCAATCACTTTGGATAAACTCAATATTATTGACCTTGTTTAAAGCCGCATTGCTCTGGGCAACCTCTAGCGCAGGCTGAGAATAATCAATCGCTGTGATCTGCCATTGATCATATTTTTTAGACGCTAAAGATTGCAGCTCATGCGCCAGACTAATGGCAATACAACCTGAGCCTGTGCCCAAGTCTAATAAACGCTTCACCAGTAAGGGTTCTGATTGATTTATCGCTACAGTGGATTTTGCATTTAACGCTGAACAACTATCAATCCATGCCAGCACTTGCTCAACCAAAACCTCAGTATCGGGTCTGGGTATCAAGGTATACTCATTGACCTCAAACTGTAGCGACCAAAACGCTTGATTACCAGTCAGATAGGCCAGCGGTGTGCCAGAGCGCATCTTGGCAATGCCAGCATCAAACTGGGCTTGCTCAGCGTCGGTTAATACATAATCACCATCACTAATCAAAAATGAAGCGGGCTTTTGCAGCACAAACAACAGCCAATCGCTGACCCAGTGCGCTGGCAGGTCATCAACGTTATGACGCTTAATTTGATTGACTGCGAGATGCTTGCTACCCATAGCGTGGACATACCTTAATCTTTAATTGCTTGGTCTTTAAGCTGTTTAGTTGCCTAGCTGTTTATTTGATTAGTTGGCTATTAAACTAACTTTTTAACTAGTTTTTAGACTGATTGTTCGATGACTGACCGCCCTCTTCTGTCAGCTCGGCGACTGGATCATCATTTTCACCAATGACAATCTTCTTATCAACAATATAAATCAACAGCAAAATCGGCAAGCCAATAGCGAAGGTAAATATAAAGAAGAACGGATAGCCCATGTTATCAACGATAGAGCCTGAATAACCGCCCAACACTTTAGGCAATAACGTCATGAGCGATGAGAAAATGGCATACTGCACCGCAGTAAAGCGAATAGAGGTTAACGCAGATAAGAAGGCAATAAACACCGCACTGGCTAAGCCTGCTGCTAAGTTGTCAAAGATGACTGCCATATACATTACTGGCAAGCTGCCTGGATGATAGGTTAATAGCACAAATAACAGGTTGGTAGCACCAGCTAGCAAAGCGCCAACCATCATCGCCTGCATAATACGGAAACGCTGTGCCAGCAAGCCGCCTAAGAAGCCGCCGACAATACTCATGATGACACCAACTAGTTTTACAGCGTTCGCAATGTCAGTTTTGCTAAAGCCCATGTCTTGATAGAACACGTTGGAGATAACCCCAGCCACAATATCTGAAATACGGTACAAGCCAATTAACGCCAGTAGCAATAACGCTTTTTTGCCATAACGACGGAAGAAATCTAATACCGGGTCAATCCAAGTGGCCATCGCCACTTCTTTGCGCACCAGTCCAATCTGAACCAGACCATAGCCGACACCCATGGCAACCGCCAAGCTGGCCATTAAGTGCAAGGTTTCATTGATAAAGCTGACAAATGCGCCTTCAACGTCAGGCAATACTTTGCCCAGTAGCACATAACCACTAATAAAGGCGACGACCGCGCCGACGAACAATAACACGAGGCGTACATAATCATTACGGGTTTCTGCAACCAATGGCGCTTTGTTGACGATTTTTGATTGGTTAATAATAAAGAATAATAACAGCAGCGGCGCACAGCCAATAAGCACCATAAAATACAGCTTAATGCCTGGCATAGCAGCGATTGGCACCAGCATTTGTGAGGTATCACTAAGCTTGTTATACAGCATGTTAATCAGATAAACGATACCAAATAACAGCCCAGGTACTAACAGCAAGCCTGAATAGGATAAAAATATTTTTAAATTTAACTGCTGCTTTTTCATCTGCAAGGTTTCAGCAGTGGGCTCATAACTGGCAAACGTGGTTAATAGCCCTAAGGTCATCACCGCTGCCATAATATAATAGGTATTACGCCACGCTTCATAACTGTATAAGGTTTCATTAGAACCAAAATAATCGGCTAAATACAATGCCCCTGCACCGGCCACAATCATACCGATACGATAACCAGATACATAGATAGACGATAAAATCGACTGCATCGCTGGCGGCGCTAACTCAATGCGATAGGCGTCAATGACAATGTCTTGTGTCGCTGAAGAGAAGCCCAGCAACACCGCAGCGGCTGCCATATATACCAGTACGTGTTCATTAATCGGATTCACACTGGCCATAAGAAAGATAGCCAAAATAATCAGCAGCTGTGACACCACCATCCAACCACGACGTCGACCCAACCATTTGGTCAAAAACGGAACCGGTAGCGCATCAATTAAAGGCGCCCAGATAAACTTAAACGAATATCCTAAAGCGGCCCAACTGAACATGGTGACCACGCTACGATCAATCCCAGCCTCACGTAACCATAATGACAAGCTAGAGAAAATCAGCAAAATCGGAATACCGGCTGAAAACCCTAAAAACAGCATAATGATTACACGGGCGTCCAAATAGGCTTTGGCCGCCTCAGACCATGACTTCTTTGCAGGGCCGGTTGCGCTTGTGTCGGCTTGATGGGTGGTGGACATAAGAAACCTTTCGCAATAAAAACTAAAAATGCTATGTTACTTGAGAATGATAGGCTTGACTAGCCATATCACAAATTTAGCTGCCGTAAATACCATCGTCAATTGCCATTGCTCAAATAGTGACTCATCCGCCAGCGCACACAACACAAGTTACAACTGGAGAAAACAGGATGAATAACGGTATAATGCTCGATTAATCCAATCAATAGCATCTAACATCGATAAATCCGCTTTTTCACACACTCCCTTTGAGCCTTGATGGCGACAGGATATTTTTATGGCAATTGACGTAGTCGTTAACCAAAGACACTTACAAATTCAGCTCAAACAACTTGAAACCGTCTGGCATACCGTGATTAACGGCTATAACTTAAGTCAGGCTGCTGCCGTACTTCATACCAGCCAATCGAGTTTATCTAAGCATATCTCTGCGCTTGAAAACCAATTAAAAGCAGAAGTCTTTGTGCGTCAAGGCAAGCGTCTAACTGGTCTAACCCCTGTGGGTGAAGCACTGTTACCGCACATTGAGGCCATCTTTACCGAAATTCGCACCATTGAAAATATCAGCCTAGATTATAACAACCCGCAGACCGGTACACTGACCTTGGCTACCACGCATACTCAAGCCCGCTATGTGTTACCTGAGATTATCAAAAAGTTCAAAGCCGAATTTCCAAAAGTACAGCTGGTGCTACAACAAGCTGACCCGCAAACCATTGCTAATATGGTGATTCGTGGTCAAGCCGATATCGGGATTGCCACCGAAGCTCTTTTACAGAACTCTTATCTGCGCTGTTATCGTTATTATGATTGGTCACACCGAGTCATCGTGCCTAAAGACCATGAACTGGCGCAGCTCGATGAAATAGACCTACCTACATTAGCCAGCTATCCATTGGTGACCTATCATGGCGGCTTTACGGGACGTGGCGCGATTGATAAGACTTTCCATGACGCTGGTCTTGAGCCAGAAGTGGTGTTGGCCGCACTTGATGCCGATGTAATCAGTACTTATGTCGGTGCTGGACTTGGAGTTGGTATTATCGCGGAGATGGCGTTTGAGCCGAGCCATTATCAAAATCTAACCGCTATACCAATTGATTTCTTCGGCCGCTTCACCAGTTGGATTGCGGTACGTGATGACGCTGAGATTCGCCACTTTGGTAAAGAATTTATCAAGTTGTGTCAGCAGCAATTTGACGCTGAGGTCTAGTTTAAACAGCGCTTAACGCTGGGCTGTAACCTATCCTAGTATTAACAACAGTATTAGTGCACACAAATAAAATAAGCACCTCTATTAGGGGTGCTTATTTTTTTAACAGTTATTTTTTAAGTCAATAGACTGTGTTATCAATTATTAACCTGCGTTGGCAGTGCGTAACTATCACTTGGTCATCACTTGAAAAGCTATGCTGAGAGAAGCATCTCTGTTATTAACGCTTGCCTATTATTTTTAATTACCAAAATACTTTAATTACTAAAACTATAACTAGATAAATAGAACAACTTAGCAAACCATTAAAGCTATATTTTAAAATTTGGATAACTCATGAATAAAATCCCTCTATCATTTTTAGACTTAGCACCAGTGCCAGAAGGCAAAACCACAGCCGAAGGTGTGGCTTACACGGTAGCAACAGCACAGAAAGCTGAAGCCATCGGTATGAATCGCTATTGGATGGCTGAGCACCATAATATGCCCGGTATTGCCAGTGCGGCAACGTCGGTGCTGCTGTCTCATATCGGCGCACAAACTAATAAGATACGCATTGGCTCAGGCGGTGTGATGCTGCCTAACCACTCGCCATTGGTGGTTGCTGAACAATTTGGTACCTTGCAAGCCCTATACGGTGACCGCATTGATTTAGGACTGGGACGCGCTCCTGGAACCGATGGTGCAACCTTTCAGGCTTTACGCCGTCAAATGCATGACGCTGAACGCTTTCCGCAAGATGTACAAGAATTGCTGTTTTTCTTAGGCAATGATTCCGATCGCAGTCCAGTTCAGGCGTTTCCAGGTGCCGGCAGTAATGTGCCCATTTGGATATTAGGCTCTTCACTGTTTGGTGCCACGCTTGCCGCCAAGTTAGGACTGCCTTATTCATTCGCCTCACACTTTGCACCACGTATGCTCGGTCAGGCTATTGCAACCTATCGTGACAACTTTGAGTCCTCGATTTATTTAGACAAACCTTATGTGATGCTTGCTGCTAACTTATTATTGGCCCAAAACAGTAATGAGGCACGTTACCACTTCACATCGGCACAACAAAGCTTTGTACGCTTACGTCGTGGCGGACGCGGTCAGGTACCAAAACCAGTAGAGTCAATGGATTCTCATTGGAATGCCACTGAAAAAGCCATGGTAGATGACGCGCTATCGGTGTCTTTTATTGGTTCTGTTGATGAGGTTCGCCCTCAGCTGCAGCGCTTTATTGAAGAATATAAACCCGATGAGCTGATGGTCACTGCCAACATATACGATCAGCAAGCACGCTTACAGTCGCTTGAGTTAGTGCCTCAGCTTGAGTTGTTTGATTTGAATTAAGACTTTGAGTTGAGGGAGTAACAGGAATAGAGAGAGGCAGTGCTTAGGGCCAAGCAACTGCTACTAAAGCTGACAGCTGCCTAATTAGGAAAAACTAGTTGATACAGAAGTCAGCGCTACTGGTAGCACGGCCTGCCATTTTGATTTGGTGTGTGCCTGAATGCAAAGCAACATAACGGTAGTTTGCACCGCCTTGGTCCTCTAATGCCGTGCCCTTGCTGTCTACCACACTTTGTACGTGCCCATCTGAGCTGACCACTAACTGTTGATCTTTGGCCAATTGTAGGGTGAATACTCTACCACCGGCTAAGTCACCTTCATAATGACCACAGTTACTGCCGGACTCAAAAGTGACCTCACTGGTAGGCATGGCCTGCGCGGTCAGTGCTGTCGAAAATAAAGCACTGGCTAGCAGCATTTTGGCAATATTTTTGCTGTTGATCATATTAATTTCACTATAAATAATTGTTGAGATACCTCACATACGCTGACATAAAGCTGTCATATTGTGGGCTATAATAGCCTATCTATGACACCCTGTATAGAACTTATCTGTGCGATGTCTATACACTGTCAAATCACTATTAAGTCACTGTCAAATCAATGCCAAATCTAACCTAGCCTCTCGTAGCCTCGTTTACATCCAACCCAGCCCACGTAAAATAGCGGCACCGATGGCCATACCAAACAGCGCAAACACCGTGGTGAATGCCAAAATATTGGCCGCCAACACCTCATTACCACCCATTGCTTTTGCCATCACATAGCTGGCCGCAGCCGTCGGTGATGCTACCATTAAGAACAGCACCCCCATATGCACCCCCGTGAGACCAAAGCCTAGACCAACGGCGACTGCCACTATCGGTGCAATCAAAATTCGCCCGATACTGGCTTGCATCGACAGACCCGATAAGGTCAACATCGAGCGTATATCAATGGTAGCCCCTGCACAAATCAGCGCCAGTGGTAATGATAATGCTGCCAATAACTCTCCGGTATAAGTAACCACTTGTGGCAGCGGCGGTAAGGACAAACTGACATCAAGCGCTTTGTAAGCAAAGGCGGCCAATAGCGATATGATTAACGGATTGCTGATAATTTTTTTGACCAGCATCATTATATAATGACTGGCTTTGGACGCCGATGATGACTCACTTTCTAATGAGGTGCGACTTAAGGTAATCACTGCCAGTACATTAAATACCAAGGTGATAACCCCCATATATACCGCGCCGACACTTAAGCCCTCTTTGCCATAAGCATTGGCGACCGTTGCGAGTCCAATAATCGCCATATTACTACGAAACACGCCTTGTACGAATACGCCCTTATCTTCTGCACGCTCAATAAACAGCTTGGCATAGCCTTCTGCTCCAAAGAACAAAATCAGGGTCACCACAAAACCGGCCACAATTAACGGCAGCTGCGCACTAAAATCGACGCTGCTTTGAACCACGCTAAAAAATAGCAAACAAGGTAGCGCATAATTAAATACCAGCTTAGATGCTTGATCAATAAACGCCTTACTCACCTGCCCTTGCTTGCGCATAAAAAAGCCCAACCCCATCAGTATTAGGTTGGGCAGGACAATGGTTAAGGCAAATAAAATAGCATCTAACATGATATTGATTTGATTCCACTGTGGGTAATGAAGCGACAGTCGTTATTGATAAACAAACAGCTTAAGTACTCAAATAACATAAATACAAAAGCTGTTTAGTTTGAGAGTAGCTGATTCAAAAATAACTATTTAAAAAATAACTATTTAAAAAATAACTATTTAAAAAATAACTATTTAGAAAACAACCGTTTAGAAAACAACCATTTTAAGAAGCCACTATGAATCTAGTGATGCCCTGGCTTTACGCTGTTTTTTCAAGGTCATACCCAACAGTTGAATAGCAGCAGGCGTCACACCACTAATACGGCTGGCTTGTGCTAGGGTTGCCGGACGAATCTCTTGCAGTTTTTGCACAATCTCATTAGACAGACCAGAGACAACGCTAAAGTCAAAGTCTTCAGGCAGCTCGGTATTCTCAAGACGCTTCATTTGTTCAATATCTTCTTGCTGACGGTCAATGTAACCGGCATATTTGACTGAGATTTCAATTTGCTCCCCCACGTCACTGGCCACATCAGCGCCTGTCATAGCCGCGATGTCATCAAATCCCACTTTTGGACGTTTTAGTAAGTCATAAGCCGTCGCTTCTTTTGATAACACCTCGCCTGTTTGCTCAGTGAATTTTTTGCCAAGCTCGTTATTAGGTGTCGCCCACAGCTCTTTAAGACGGGCAGATTCTGTAGCAATCGACTCCATCTTAGTCTGATAAGCTTCCCAGCGGGTGTCATCCACCAAGCCCAGCTTACGACCAATTTCAGTCAAGCGCTGATCGGCATTGTCTTCACGCAGCAGCAAGCGATATTCGGCACGGCTGGTAAACATGCGATACGGCTCTTTTGTGCCATGAGTAATCAGGTCATCAACCAGCACCCCTAGATAAGCCTGATCACGACGAGGCGTCCAGGTGTCCATTACCGGATTGTCTTGGGTTGATAACGCTGCATTCACACCTGCCAGCAACCCTTGTACACCGGCCTCTTCATAACCGGTGGTACCGTTAATTTGACCGGCGAAATATAGGTTGTCAATTGACTTGGTTTCAAGCGTTGGTTTTAAGTTTTGCGGATTGAAATAATCGTATTCAATGGCATAGCCTGGACGCGTAATATGCGCGTTTTCAAAGCCTGCCATAGTACGGATAAACTCAATTTGTACATCAAATGGCAGACTGGTTGAGATTCCGTTAGGATACAGCTCATGAGTGGTTAAGCCTTCAGGCTCCACAAAGATCTGGTGACTGTCTTTGTCAGCAAAACGGTGAATTTTGTCTTCAATAGATGGACAATAGCGTGGACCTACCCCTTCAATGCTGCCTGAAAATAATGGAGATCTGTCTAAGTGCTTACGAATGATATCGTGCGTTTTTTCATTGGTATAAGTAATAAAGCAATTGACCTGCTCAGGGTGCATGCTCACATCACCCATAAAGCTCATCACCGGCAATGGCGTATCGCCTGGCTGTACTTTCATAACGCTAAAATCAACGCTTTTGGCATCAATACGTGCTGGGGTACCGGTTTTTAAACGTCCCACTGGCAGTTTTAATTCACGTAAGCGCTCAGCCAACTTAATAGAAGGCTGATCGCCTGCTCGGCCACCTTTTGAATTATCCAAACCAATATGAATGACGCCGCCTAAGAAGGTACCTGAAGTCAGCACCACAGTTTTGGTATTAAAGATGATACCAGTTGAGGTCACTACCGCACAGGCTTTGCCATTTTCAACTAAGATATCGTCAGCACCTTGCTGGAACAGATCCAAATTTGGCTGATTCTCTAAGGTATGGCGAATCGCTGCTTTGTACAAAATACGGTCTGCTTGCGCTCGAGTGGCACGTACTGCAGCGCCTTTGCGGCTGTTTAATACTCGAAATTGAATACCGGCTTTGTCGGTTGCTAACGCCATGGCGCCGCCTAATGCATCAATTTCACGCACTAAATGAGATTTACCGATACCGCCAATGGCTGGGTTACAACTCATCTGACCGAGGGTTTCGATATTGTGGGTTAATAATAAGGTTTGTGCACCCATGCGTGCTGCGGCTAATGCGGCTTCAGTCCCAGCATGGCCACCGCCAATGACGACCACGTCATAGGACTTTGGATAGGTGATACCAGAGCTATGTGATGTAGATGATGTTGATGACATATACGCCTCGCCTGCTGTTAAGCTAATAGGTGACTGTTAATAAACTGATTAATATATTGATTGATAAATGGATTAATAAATCGGTGCAACAAATTGATGGCAACCCTTACGCATACCAAATGCAGTAGCGTTATAGATTATGGGGATAAAAACGAAAATATAAATGAAATGGTGACACACAGAACATTAAAATAACAGGCAATTATAACAAATTTCACCCGACTTATACCATGTCTAACCGGCAATAGGCTTATACTTTACCATTTAGTTACTATTTTCTTACATCGAACATACTCATTAAGTAACCTGGGTGCCTTATTATCTGACGTTACATAAATTAATTCATATTTCTGACGTACCTAAATTGACGCTACTTAGATTAATGACATCATAAGAACCATACATCTAAAACCATTTAACAATCAAACACGATAATAACCAAACCCATAAAACTATCCATTAAACCTCGAGGGCAGCATGAATAACGACAAGACTTCACAACCATCTTCTACCAGCCAATCACAACCAAGCTCATTAACGAGCAAGCGACTCAAGTCAATGTTATACAGCAGCCTGCTTGGTGCAGGTCTTATCACTGGCTTAAGTGCCTGTACCAGCCTGCAAACCTCTCAGAGCAATGGAACCGTAAATTCAAAATCAACACCTAGTACTGAGCAAGCCCATCAAGGACGCTATAGCAAGCAAACTGACACCCAGTTTACCGCTGATGACAGCCGTCATGAATATCTGCTTGATAATGGTCTAAAAGTTATCATCAAAGAGGACCACCGCTCTCCAGTGGTGATGACTCAAATATGGTATCGCGTGGGCTCTACCGATGAGCCAGAGGACAAAGGTGGCATCTCGCACATCCTTGAGCACATGATGTTCAAAGGCACTCCGAAGGTGTCTGGCGCTGACTTTGATCGCCTAGTCGCCAAATTCGGCGGCAACCACAACGCCTTTACCAGCTATG
The DNA here is from genome assembly GCF_002313155.2 of Psychrobacter sp. FDAARGOS_221. Lineage (NCBI taxonomy): Bacteria > Pseudomonadati > Pseudomonadota > Gammaproteobacteria > Moraxellales > Moraxellaceae > Psychrobacter > Psychrobacter sp. FDAARGOS_221. Next base: position 2,683,399 of record NZ_NWFK02000001.1, on the reverse strand, counting down.
ACTTCACTGGCTATTACGAGATGTTCCCTGTCAATCGCTTGGCGCTTGCCCTTGAACTAGAGTCGGATCGTATGACCAACTTAAGCTTTGACAGTGATGAGTTCGTCCAAGAGTTCAAGCAAGAGCGTAATGTGGTGATGGAAGAGCGCCGCCAGCGTACAGATGACAACCCACTGGCACGTTCATTTGAGAAGTTCCGTAAACTTGCGCTACCCAATAGCCCCAAAGGCGAATCTGTTATTGGCCCAATGGATGAGATTGGCAGCATCGAGATTGATGACTTAGAGCAGTGGTATAAGACCTGGTATGCGCCCAATAACGCAACCTTAGTGATTGTTGGTGACGTCGACCCTGAACAAACCATGGCAAAAGTAGATCACTACTTTGGTCACCTGCAGCGCAAGCAGCTACCACAACGTCCTTCCGTACAACAAAAAGGCTGGCGTGGCTATCAACAACAACAGATTCAAGAGTCAGTGAATGTACCTACTCTATTGATGGCCTTTAATGTGCCTAGCTTGCACAGTGCCAAAGTCGCTGACTTACCAGAGCAAGAAGCCTATAACTTACTGATGCTTCAGTTCGTACTTGACGGCGGACTTGCTGCCCGCTTTGAAAAAAATCTAGTGCGTGAGCAAGGCATATTGGCCTCTGTCGGTACAGACTACAACTTATACGAGCGTGGCGACGGGCTATTCTTTATTCAAGCAACCCCACGTGAAGGTGTGAGCCTAGAGCAGGCGCAGCAAGCCATTATTAAACAAATAGATGCGCTAAAAAGTGCAAACATCAGTCAGCAAGAGCTCGACCGTGCACGCAACAATGTGGTTAAAGGCTTTGTATTCGCACAAGACAGTGTCTCAGGACAGGCCTATACCATAGGTAACATGCAAGTGCGCGGCCTAGATGATCGCTTAATCACCACCTTAAATGACCAACTAGCCAAGGTAAGCAGTCAAGATATTAATAAAACCGCCGACAAATATTTAGTGAATAATAATTTAACTGTGATGCATATTGAGCCTGCTACTAATGCAGCGACAGCCGCTAGCAAGACATCACGCTAAAAAGCCCAATTCGACTTTAAAAGATAAAAATAATTAACGGAAAATTTATGAAACCCTCTCGTTTACTATCACCACTGACGCTATCACTCTTCACCGCAACCGTTGCTGTTACCAGCTTAACTGCCAGTATACAAGCGCAGGCTGCAACTGACGCTATGCCTAGCGGTGAGCACAGCACCCAAGATGTGGATATTACTCAGCCGATTAAAGCGCTTGATAAGCTGACCAGCCTGCAACAAGATGAAAAGCTGGATATGACTATTCCTGAGTTTCAGCACTTTACCACCAGTAATGGCGTGCCGGTTATCTTCTTTCAGACAAATCAATTGCCAATCGTAGATGTCGATTTACGCTTTAACGCCGGCAGTGCCCGAGATGAGAGTATTCGCAAAGGCGGCTTTGGTCTAGCCAGCATGGTCGCAGGACAACTGACTAAAGGCACTAAACAGTTGGATGAAACCGAGTATGCCACTGCCGCAGAACAATTGGGTATTGAGCTGACCAGTGCTGCTTATAAAGATCAGTTTGCGGTTAGATTGCGCAGCCTATCTGATGACGAGCAATTAACCCCTGCACTGCAACTGATGAACAGTGTAGTCAATGAACCTAGATTTGACCCAAAAGTGCTTGAGCGCAGTAAAGCCCAGCAGATTCTTGGCTTAAAGCAAATGCAGCAAAATCCCTCTTATGTTGCCAGTACTACCTTTAACAAAGCACTGTATGACACTCACCCGTATGCACATTCTTCTTACGGTGAAGTTGACTCTATTGGGAAGATTAATGTTGCCGATTTAAAGCGATTCCATGACACTTACCTAGTCGCTGAAAATGCCAGCTTAAGTCTAACGGGTGATTTAAGCTTAGAGCAAGCCAAGCAAGTGGCCGAAACCTTGACCAAAGATCTACCTAAAGGCAAGCCGGCACCACAACTGCCAACACCAAAACCGTTACAGCGCAGCAAATGGGTGCATGTTGATTTTGACAGTGATCAAACCTCTGTCATGATTGGTCAGCAAGGCTATCGTATTCAGCCCGATCAAGCCAGTATTCAACAAAATACTGAGTTTGCCATTGGTAATGATGTGCTGGCAGGCAGTGGCTTTCATTCACGCTTGATGGGTAAGGTTCGTAAGGACTTAGGCTATACCTATGGCATTTATGGCAGCATGACACCGATGCAGGTTAACGGTCCCTACACTATTAGATTCTCTAGCCGTAATGAAGTGGCTGATGACGCTATTAAAGCAACCTTGGACACCATCGATAAGACGGTCGCAGAAGGTATTAGCACAGAAGAGTTTGAACTAACCAAAGAGAGCCTGATTAATAGTTATCCGATGGGATTTTCGAGTAATGCCGGAATCAATGGGATGTTAGGTATGCTCAACTTTAACCAGTTGCCTGATACCTATATCACGGAATATATTCAGAGAGTAGAAAAAACAGGCTTGCAACAGGTCAATGATACGTTAAAGCAAACCTTGACCCCAGATAAGCTGTTAATTGTGACGGTTGGTCAGCCTGACATTGCGTCAGACTCAGTGCTCAAAAAGTACCAGTAAGCAGGTACCAGTAAAAAAAGTATCGATAAAAAAATACCCGTAAAAAAAGCACCAATAGTTGCTATAGATTGTTGCCTTAACCTTAGATCTAGAGTCTAGTCTAGATTAAATTGGGTTAAGCGTTTAAGACAATTTATGGACGCTAATTGACACTAACCGTTAGATCATAGATGACCGGTGTTGACTGATATTCAACACCGTCATATTCGATACGAATCGTATACTTATCATCGGCCGTAGCCTGCACTGCACCATTATCGAAGTCATGACTTAATGGGCTGACTAATGAGGCATGCAGCTGCGACTGATTGCTATACACATTTAAGGTTTGTCCTTTGCGCAGATAAAGCTGATAGTCGCAGTACTGAGTGACTAATCTTTCATGCTCTAGGTCAATAGCCCTCGCACCCACTTTTAGATTGAGGCTTTTTGGGCACTGCTGCGGCTGTTCTAACTTTAGTCTGGCTTGGTCATCTGCCAACGATGTTGTTTTGGCCTTGTTGCGTCCTAAGGTTGACGATTGCCCATCACCTTCAAGTTCTAGCCCGTCGATATCCGCTTGATCAAATCCGGACAAGGTGGTTCTTGGTAGGCCTATGTCACTGATATCTTGCCACTCATTGGCTTGCGAATCATTAATGATAGTATCAGTGGGTTTGCATGCGCTTAGTGTCATTGCCAATAAGGGCATGAACAATACTAAATACAGCGGTGTTTTTAATCTCAATGGGAACTCTCTTAAACAATGTATTTATAATCCTTTGCCTTGCGTCTATCCGGTACACTTAGCTCAATTTATATCCATAGCCTATAAGCCGTCAGCCCATAAAATGGTTTGGTTACGGTTGTTAAATGCAAATACTAAATGACATTAGTGATTAATAACTAATTAACGGGCTTCTAATTGACTAGTGACTCATTAAATGGTTATTAAAGTAGGCTTAATGAAATAAAGACTTAGAGACTGTTGTGTAAACACGGGTTAGACAACAACAAACTTGGCAATAGGGGTTAAATATTTATACCTATTATACACCTAATTAACACAAGTATCATAAATATTTTCTAAATATAGGTTGACTTATTTAAAACCAACAGATTCATTGATTTAACTGATTGGCAGTCGGTTTGGTGCTAAGTTGATATTTGGCAATGATTACCACTATCAAAATTGACTCAGTCACGCTAAACTATAGCCCCTTAAGCGATTTAAAACGATTTAAAGCGATTGCTACTCACATCGTTAACATCCCACTCTTCCGTTTCTATCACTCGTAAAACTATCCTATGTCAAAGCAACAACAGTATCGTTTTTCTCGGCAAACTCACCACTTTGGACGAGATGACAACCCCAGCATTTGGGAGCGCATTCATATTGACCCTTGGTTAATGCTGCTCCTATTAACGGTTTGCTTTATTGGACTGGCGATTTTGTATAGTGCCTCCACCCAAGATGTGTCTATGGTGGTGCGACAGATGGTGAGCTATCTAATCGCACTGGTTGTGATGATCGGCATGGCGCAAATACCGCCTGGTATGTATCGTGACTTTACGCCGTTTTTTTATGTCATTGGATTGGTGTCTTTGATATTGGTCGAGGTCATCGGTGAAGTGCGGATGGGAGCGCAGCGCTGGATTGATATTCCTGGCTTTGGTAGTGTACAGCCGTCTGAGTTTATGAAGCTGGGCCTGCCCATGATGTGTGCCTGGTATCTATCCCGCCGTGATTTACCGCCCAACTTAACGACGGTCGCCACCACTTTGGCGATTATCGTGGTACCAGTATTACTCATTGCCAAACAGCCTGACTTAGGTACCTCATTGTTGGTGGCTTCAAGTGGGATATTCGTATTGTTCTTAGCCGGTTTGCCGTGGTGGATGATTGGCTCAGCGGTAGCCATGATGATCCCTATGGTATGGGCACTGTGGACCTTTTTGATGCATGATTATCAAAAGCAGCGGGTGCTCACCATGTTAAACCCTGAAGCGGATATGCTTGGGGCGGGCTGGAACATTACTCAGTCGAAGACAGCAATTGGTGCCGGCGGTTTAAGCGGAAAAGGCTACTTAGAAGGCACTCAGTCGCATTTGCACTTTTTACCTGAAGGTCACACTGACTTTATCATTGCCGCCTTCTCTGAAGAGTTTGGTCTGATTGGGGTATGTGTGCTTATTTTCCTATACGCCTGTATTTTAGCGCGCTCTTTATTCATTGCCTCGATACACAGCAACACTTATGGCAGACTGTTAGCTGGGGCTATTACCTTGTCATTTTTCGTCTACGTATTTGTTAATATCGGCATGGTAAGCGGTATCCTACCGGTGGTTGGTGTTCCTCTACCCTTAATCAGTTACGGCGGAACGGCCGTGATTACCTTAATGGCTGGATTTGGGCTGTTGATGTCTGTCTATACCCATAATACGAAATAGCTGTTAGCCATTGTTTAACTAACACTAGCCTAGCCGGCACTTGCCTGACGAACGCTTTCCCAGCGTATAAAAATTTACGACACTGACTGTCGCTTAGCGTCAGCGACTGCCTCATTTTTACGCCTAAGTTTGTTACCATAACAGATTAGCTATCGTAGCTTATCTAATAGCTTATGGAGACATTGGGCGTATGAGTTCAATCAATTACGAGCGACTACAAGGCAAACTGAATATTCTAGCCGATGCGGCCAAATATGACGTGTCTTGCTCCTCCTCTGGCAGCAACCGCAAAAACCAAGGCGGTGCACTTGGTGATGCGTCAAAATCCGGCATTTGCCACAGTTATACAGAAGATGGCCGCTGTGTTAGCTTATTGAAGATTTTACTGACCAATCACTGTATTTATGACTGTGCTTATTGTACGTCTAGACGCAGTAATGACACCCCACGCGCCGCTTTTACGGTTGAAGAAGTGGTCGAGCTGACCATGCAGTTTTATCGACGCAACTATATTGAGGGGCTGTTTTTAAGCTCTGGTATCTTCAAAGATGCCGATCACACCATGGAACGCTTGGTTGAGGTCGCTAAACTGTTGCGCACCCGTGAACGTTTCAATGGCTATATCCATCTAAAAACCATTCCTGGCGCCAGCAAAGAGCTGCTATATCAAGCCGGCCTTTATGCCGATCGTCTCAGCGCCAATATTGAGATTCCTACCAAATCTGGGCTGGCCTTGCTTGCGCCAGAAAAAGATCATGCGCAGCTGCAAGCGCCAATGCAAACAGTAAAAGAAGAAATCATTACCATTAAAGAAAGCCGTAAAAAGCACAAATCTGCGCCTAAGTTCACCCCCGCCGGTCAAACCAGTCAGATGATCGTGGGCGCCAGTAATGAAACCGATCTACAAGTGATTCAGTTATCGAGTCATTTTTATCAAAAATATAATCTAAAACGGGTTTATTACTCAGGCTATGTGCCCATGCTTTCGGACAGTCGCCTGCCTGCCATTGGCACGCCTGTGCCCATGGTGAGAGAAAATCGTCTGTATCAAGCAGATTGGTTAATGCGCTTTTATGGCTTTGGTGCGCATGAAATTGTTGAGCCTGATCAGCCATTTTTGGACTTAGAATGTGACCCTAAGCTGGCCTGGGCCATCCGTCATCGTGAGCATTTCCCAGTAAATATTCAGCACGCACCTTATGAGTCAATTTTGCGTATTCCTGGTATTGGGGTTAAAACTGCTAAGAAGATTATTAAAGCGCGCAAGTTTAATCAAATCACCTTAGAGCATTTGAAAAAAATGGGCGCCGCAGTCAATCGTGCCAAGTTCTTTATTGCCACTACGGGCAAAAATGAACACTTAGCACATCTCACCAAAGACAACTTTCGCCAGTTTGTTCTATCGCATACTCAAACCAAGTTTAATGACCAACGCAATGGTCAATTGAGCTTATTTTAATCGCTTACTTTTAATGTTTACAGAGCATTGGTTATGAGCAGCACTCAACTAAGTCATGTCCCGCCAACCATTATCGTGCATGAGCCCAGCTTTGAGGGATGGCTAAGTGCTGTTTTTTATATCTATGAGCACAAGCTGCAGCGTCAAGACTATCTGTGGGTAACAGACAGTAATCATTACACGCCCTCGCTCATCGATACCGCAACTTATGTCACTACCGATGATTATAAAGCACAGCGGGTGCTAACCAAGCTCAACGACATGTTGGGTCGCTCAGGTATGCGTCAAATTCTGTGGGGGTTTTTATCCGAAAAGGAGGGTATTTCCAATACCTTGTTCAAAGTAGTTAAATACGCCCTTGACTACCCACATCGTCAGGTACTACAAGATTTAGGCAATCTCGATGTGCTTGAACTGGCTCAGACCGTTAAGTCTGTCGGCCGAGAAAAGCATCGGATGGAGGCATTTGTACGCTTTGAGCACACTGAAGATGATGTTTATTTTGCACGTATTGAGCCTGACTTTAATGTGCTGCCGCTGATTGGCCCTCACTTTCGCCAACGTTATCAAGACCAACAATGGGCGATTTATGATATCTACCGCGGCTATGGTATCTTTTATGACAAAACCCAAGCGGTCGGTAATAAACCAGCACCGCTACAAACCATTGTCGATATTGACGAGCAAGTGATTCGCAATCCTGCCAGCGTTTATAGTGAGCACGAAAAGCGCTATCAGCAGTTTTGGCAAGGGTACTTTGCTAATGTCACCATCAGCGAGCGCAAAAACCCACGCCTACATAAGCAGTATCTACCGCAGCGTTATTGGAAGTATTTGAGCGAAAAGCAGGTGTTACCCAATGCTGAGCATCTTGCTAAACGGCGTTAGTACAGGTTGAACTATTCAAGATTGATAGCCGCGGCTCATTCTAACGTTTATAACATGTTATGATGCGTGTATCATTAGCCTCATTATTGATATCGCTGATATCTTTTATTGTCGTGTCATTTATAGTCGTGTCATAGTCGCGTCTTTGTATTGTTTTTTTCGTCATTTTCACTGACAATATGCCACCGTTTCGATTTACACTTATCACTGATTAAGTCCGATTGCCCTTATGAAAGTCATGCGCTTGCTATCCTCCTTAAAGCACGATGAATCCGAGCGTGGTATCTTCCATCTTGGCCGTGCCCTGGTGAAACGCGACCACACCTCGATTATTATCTCCTCAGCAGATACAGAGCATGACTTGGTCAAACGCTTACAGCGCGATGGCAATATTTACCACCAGCTGTCATTAGAGAAAAAGTCATGGCTGTCATTGCGCCAAATCCTGCCACTGCGCCGATTAATTGAAAAATATCAGCCCGATATCATTCATGTGCACTCACGCACCCCGGCCTGGATTTTGCATTGGGCATTACGTGGTGCAACGCTAAAGCAGAAACCGAAGCTGGTCTCGACCATGTACGGCTTTTATCAAGTCAATAACTACTCACGCGCTCTACTTAACGTTGATCGCCTGATTACGGTATCTGATAGTGTCAGAGACTATCTGATGAGCCATCTAAAAGACCTCAAATCGCCACCAAAATCTATTATTCGTATTTATCGTGGCGTTGATACCCGCAGCTTTCCGTATCGCTACAACCCTTCGGTGTACTGGCTTCGTCGCACTTTTGCTGAATATCCTGAGCTAGAGCATAAAAAATGGCTGCTGTTTCCAACCGTTATCGGTCAAGAATATGGTCAAGAATGGCTGATTGATATTGTCGGTAACCTTTGTGAACAGTTCCCAAACCTGCATATTATTATCATGGATGAAGCGTCGCGATCTGATGTGATTCACGAAGAGTTTAAGCAGCGTATTTATGCTCTTGAGTTAGAGGATAGATTTACCTTCATTGGCTCAAAGCACAATGACATGCGTGAATGGCTGGCAGCGGCCAATGTCGTATTGGGCTTGGCCAATCAGCCAGAATCAATTGGTATTAATGTGTTACAGGCCATCCACTTAGGCACTCCTGTGGTTGGCTGGAATAAGGCAGCCTTTCGTGAGATTTTAAAGCCTCTATATCCTCAAGGCTTAGTCAAAGAATACAACGCTAGAGCACTATGTAAGGTAATTCGTAATCAGTTAGAAAACGTGATGCGACCATCCATTACTGATTTATTTACCATGCAGCAGATGATTGAAGAGACGATGGATGTCTATAATATCTTGTACCAAACCAAGCAGTTAGAAGCTAAAGTGCACATACCCTTCGAGACCAATCGCTTAAAACCTATCCCAGATGCAAAACGCAAGACGCCATCGCAACCCGCTAAAACTGATGCGTTAAACCCGCCAGTTCCCAAAGGTCAGAGTTCTAAACAGCAGCATCCCAAACAACAGCACACCAAACGCCCTCAATAGCAGCGGCAAACTAAATATCCTCAACAGCATCCAGAGCCTAATTAAACTCTGTAAGCAAATGCTTACGCAAAAATGGGCTTTTAGCCGCTAGCTACCCACCCTCATTCAACATACAATAGACTCATCAACACATGGATAGCAAGGATAGCAGTGTTGTGTTAGTGACACCGTTAAGCTGTTAGGATTTGCAGCACTCGTTATTGATTTTATTGCCCTGTAGAATGAATAACGTTAACAAAAGTGTCATTAAGTCGGCTTAGGATGAGCCAATAAAGGAAAATAATAATAATAAAATCGCGCCCCCAAGACCCAAGTCTCTGCCCTAGGCTTGGGTTTTTTCTTGCCTGTTGTTTTTAAGTGTACTTCCAAAATAATCGTCGTTAATAATTATTACTCTCAAGAATTGTTTTCTTCGGCATGTTCCTGCGACATTTTACGCCCCTCTTCTCTACCCTCAGACACCTTTTGACGACTCTCTTCTTCATCTTGCTTACTGGCAGTGACTGCATTTTCAGACTGCTCTGAACGTGCGCAAGGTTCAAATTGCAAAGTGGTCATCACTGGGAAGTGATCCGATCCAATCGATGGCAAGCGCTCAATATCCACCAAGGTAAAGCAAGGACTATGAAAAATATGGTCTAATGCCCAGCGCAAAAAAGGATAATTGACGTGAAAGGTATTAACAAAAAAACGACCCACTCGAGGATCTAGTAATCCTGAGATGCGCTGGAACATACGTGTGGTCTTTGACCAAGCCACATCATTTAAGTCACCGGCCAAAATAGCCACTTGCTGGTTTTGTTTAATATGATTACCGACCAGTAATAGCTCTGCATCACGTGTGGTCGATTTATCCGCTTCGGTCGGGCTTGGCGGCATTGGATGCAAGCAGTATAGCCAGACTACCTCACCATTAGACAGACGTATTTGAGTATGAATGGAGGGAATGTCATCAACCAGCAGATATTTTACCTGCGGATCGATTAGCTCAATCTTTGAGTATAAATGCATGCCATATAGGTTATCTAATGGCACCTTCACATTATAAGGATAGTCCGGCTCTATAACGCTCAGCGCCTGTTGCCACTTAAGGTCGGACTCTAAGGTAATTAATATATCCGGTTGTTTTTGTTGTACTAAGTCTACCAATGCTTGAGTATTATCATTCGGCGTCAATACATTAGATACCATCAACTTTAATTGTACAGGGTTGTCCATTTCGGTCGCGTGATGCACCTGCTTAGGCCAAAATATGGTATAAGGCAACACCATACGTAATTGGAACCCAATAGACACCAATAATGCCAATAGCAAGCCAATCTCTAGGCCTTGCCACTGCGGTGTCAGTAGCAATAAAGCAATGAGGCTGATAATTCCAACCACTAAAATCTGGATTCTTGGAAAATCGACACCACGCACCCACCAGTTATCTAAAGGCAACCAGCCCCAGACAGTGATAAATACAACCAGTCCTGCACATATCTGACTGGCCAGATAAATATAATCAAGCATACAACCTCGGCGGACAAGAGTGATAAGACCTATTGTAAACAATTATTGAACAGCTTCAAATTTTATAGTCATAAAACAGATAATCTAATCAGTCTGATGAGTCAATTAGTTGTTGATAGGCATTAATGTCTGTATATGACAGACAGCGGTTACTGTCTTTAATATCAACACATGAAATAGCTATCAATACATGAACACCCGTACATCAGTATCAATACATGAGTATCATCAAAAAAAATGTCAAAAATTAACAGCCACCTATTGCTTTTTATCTCATATCAAGGCAATGTAATTGGTTGCGCAAATTTAAATATTTAGGGCGTACTGCTTTTAATGGTTTTGAACAATCTGATTTCGATTATTTGTTTGATTGTGATAAATACTAAAGCAAAAAAGGGATTAAAGTAAGGATAATTACTTAATATATTTATTCACTACACAAGAGGTATTTTCATGAGTCAATTACAAGTGGGTCTTGTTGGATGGCGTGGCATGGTTGGTTCTGTGCTGATGCAACGTATGGTAGAAGAAAATGATTTTGCAAATATTACACCTATTTTCTTCTCTACCAGTAATACTGGCGGTGATGCACCAAGCTTTGAGGGTGTTACCCATACTGAGGCCAATGCCAAGTTAAAAGATGCGCATGATATTGAAGCACTAAGTACCTGTGACGTCATTATAACCTGTCAAGGCGGTGACTATACCTCTGCCGTACATGGTCCACTACGTGAGTCTGGCTGGGATGGTTACTGGATTGATGCCGCCAGCAGCCTGCGCATGGCCGATGAAAGTATTATTATTTTAGACCCAGTGAACCGTAATGTGATTGATGATGCCGTTAAAAATGGCAAGAAAGACTTTATTGGCGGCAACTGTACCGTCTCATTAATGCTGATGGCCATTGGTGAACTGTTTAACCGCGGTTGGGTTGAGTGGGTATCGGCTATGACCTATCAAGCAGCCAGTGGCTCAGGCGCTAACAATATGCGTGAGCTAATCAGTGGCATGGGTCAACTGCATGACTCTGTGGCAGACGAACTTGCTGATCCTGCCAGCGCTATTTTGGCGATTGACAAAAAAATCGCTGACACTCAGCGCAGTGGCGACTTCCCAACTCAATACTTTGGTGTGCCCCTTGCAGGCAGCTTGATTCCTTATATTGATAGCCAACTTGAAAACAAGCAGTCGCGTGAAGAATGGAAAGGCGGCGTTGAAACCAATAAAATCTTAAACAATACCGGTGCTGATATCATTCCAATTGATGGTATTTGTGTACGTGTTGGTTCTATGCGCTGTCACGCTCAAGGCTTAACCATTAAGCTGAAAAAAGACATCCCTCTTGAAGAAATCGAAGACGCCCTAAAAAATAGTGGCAACGAATGGCTAGACTTCGTTGAAGATGATAAAGAAGCGACTATGCAGCGTTTAACGCCAGTTGCTGTTACTGGTACGCTAACCATCGCCCTAGGCCGCATGCGTAAGCTGAATATGGGTCCTGAGTACCTAAGCGCCTTTACGGTCGGTGATCAGCTGTTATGGGGTGCTGCAGAGCCATTACGCCGTATGTTGAACATTGTTCGTGAAGCCAAATAAGCATTCACTAATTCATTAGCTTGTTAACTTCATAAAAATAGCCCTGCTGATTTGCAGGGCTATTTTTTTATTCGATTTATTATTTGTCATTTTAATTAAGCACTAGAGTTTTGTCTTAACTCCTAACTTTGAGCGTTAAGCTGTCATATTTTTGAACTAAAAATAAAAAACCTCAGTAAAGTTACTGAGGTTTTTGTAAGTCATTAATAGATATGTGTTGCTAGCTGGTTAGTTTAACAAAGTATTGATGAATACAATGATCACACCAATCGGGGCAACAAACTTAGCGATAATTTGCCATAGCGTCCATGAACCACCTGATAAACCAAGCTCACTACGAACACTATCTTGATTCATCACCCAACCAACAAAGATGGTTGCGGCTAAGCCAGCGATTGGTAGCATGAACTTACTGGTTAACTTATCTAAGAAGTCAAAGATATTGTTACCCATAATCATCACATCTGACCAGACGTTGAATGACAGCAGTGCGGCAACGCCTAATAACCAAATCGCGATACTGGCAACGATAACACTCATGGTACGGCTCATTGGCGTACGCTCTTCTAAAAACTCAATTGACGGCTCAATCAACGAGATTGATGAGGTTAATGCCGCAAATGTAATTAACAAGAAGAATAAGGTACCTAACACTAGACCGGCTGACATACTACCAAAGGCAATCGGTAAGCTGACGAAAATCAAACCTGGGCCAGCAGCTGGATCCATACCGTTACTAAAGATGATTGGGAAGATAGCCAGACCTGCTGCTAATGCAATTACTGTATCTAAGATAACAACAGTACGCGCCATGCTTAACAGGCTCACATCGTTACCTAAGTATGAACCATAGGCAATCATGATACCCATACCCAGTGATAACGTGAAGAAGGCGTGACCTAAAGCAGATAATACGATATCTGATGAGCCTTCGCCAGTTAGCTTGGTTAAGTCTGGTGAGAATAAATAAGTTACCGCCTCACCGAAGCCACCATTCATCAGGTTATAGCCAACGATGACCAACAATAGCACGCCCAATAAAGGGATAAGTACTTTGGCGGCGCGTTCAATACCATTAGTTACACCTAGCGCAACAATGATACCGGTGATAAGCATAAACACCGTGTGCCAAATGGTTAATGTGCTAGGAGATGCCAACATGGTATTGAATACCGCTTCTACCGCGTCGCTATCAAGACCTGAGAATTGACCACCTGCAATCTTGGTCATGTAGTTTAGAGCCCAACCACCAATCACACTATAGAAGGATAGAATGATAAAGGCACCTAAAATACCGACCATACCAATAAAGCCCCAGCTTGTGCTTTTGCCTTCACTAGCGGCGACTGCAGAATATGAGTCCATCGGGTTTTTCTGACCGCGACGACCAATCATCCACTCTGCCACTAAGATTGGGAAGCCAATTAAGGCGATACATAAGAGATAGACCAGTACGAATACCGCACCACCACTCTCACCGACCATGTAGGGAAACTTCCAGATGTTTCCAAGGCCTACAGCTGAACCAACTGCTGCCAAGATGAAGCCCATTCGAGAGCTCCATTGAGCATGGTTTTGTTTACTTGACATATTTTTTCCTCCGGTCGTCCTAGACCTAATCTTTATCGTTACTCATTTTGATTCCAAAATAAGCAACAGACAATAACATTACGACAGAAACAGACAGATTTGGTTGTTATATATTTACATGCTTTAACAAACTAAGTCTGTTTCATATCTATTAAAATGTCAAGTTACTGAAAATTAAAAAAGCCATAACTATCCGTTATGGCTCAATTTTATTCTATATTTTAATCAGTATTTGTTCTGGTTAAATAGTTTCTATTTTAGCGGGTAATGCCACGATTGCTGTTCACTAAAGAGTCAATTAATAGCTGCACTTTTGGCTCTTGCGGCAAAAACTCTTCGGTTAATTCAGTGATGACCTGATCTGTGGTTTTGCCTGATCTAAAGATAAGCTTATACGCACTTCGCAAGATATTAATGGTTGGCTTCGGCCACTGCTTACGGCGCATACCCTCGATATTAAGACCATGGGTGCTGGCAGGGTTGCCAGAGACCAGTGTCATCGCTGCCACATCTTTTAAGATTACACTACCACCGCCAATCAGACTGTAGTCATCGATATGGCAAAACTGATGTACCCCAGCTTGACCACCGATGATGACATGATTACCCACGTGCACATGCCCAGCAATACCGGCATTATTAGCAAAAATATTGTCATCACCAATGACACAGTCATGCGCAATATGCGTATTGACCATAAATAAGTTGCCGTTACCAATCTTGGTCACACCTTGGTCCTGTATGGTGCCACGATGAAAACTACAGGCCTCACGTATCGAGTTATTATCACCAATCTCAAGCCAGGTCTCTTCACCTTGATATTTTAAATCTTGGCAATCTTCACCAATACTGGCGAACTGATAAATTTCATTATTTTTACCAATACGCGTATTTTTGGTCACCACCACATGACGTAACAATTTGGTGCCGGCATCAATAGTGACATTGTCCCCAACAATACAGTATGGACCTATTACTGCCGTTTCATGTATTTCAGCGGTGTCTGAAATGATGGCTGTGGGGTGAATATTTATCATTAAAGCAACCTGTCAATATTTGGATAAAAGGGTATGTCTTGTCTGTGCTTATAATAGCTGTTTAGCACTTGATTTATATAACATTTCTGATTAATTTTGAATACAAATAGCTTAGATACTAGTCTGTCAACATTCATTAATCATTTGTTGGTGAGTTTGATGCTTTATTATTACGTTAATTAACAACGGTCTTACTGTATCTGTCCATCAACGCTTTATCAGTCAACAAATTAATGGCTATCGTTTAAGAAATAGCCAGTTGAAACCTTCTTAAAAACTAATTACAGTTTCTGGGCTTACGATCCTGACGAATAATCATCAACTGTGCATTAGCAGCTAATTTATCATCCACATAAGCACGACAGTCGAACTTATAGATGTTGCGCTTGGTCAATATCAGCTCAGATTTAAGTATTAGCTGATCTCCTGGTACCACTGGATTCTTAAAGCGAACCTTATCAACACCTGCAAATAAAAATAAATAACCATCTTCTGCGGTAATACCTTCAGAAACAAAAGCCAAAATACCGGATAACTGCGCCAAGGCCTCAACAATCAGCACCCCTGGCATAATAGGCTCTTCAGGGAAGTGACCTTGGAAAAAAGGCTCATTAATAGAGACGTTTTTATAACCTGTTATCCACGTATTCGGACAGCAAGCAGTCACTCTATCAATAAGCATAAACGGATAACGGTGCGGCAAATAGCTTTTTAGCTGATCATAAGCCATCGGCATGCGAACAGAGTTCTGAGCCAAAAACTGCTCATCAAGCTCACTCATCTCCCAATCATCACCCCACCCTTTTGGTCGAGTTACCATTGGCGATGACGCCTGCTGGATTGCACCACTATCAGAACTTTTGCTCATTGCTCATCCTTACATCACATCAGATATCATTTAATACACTACTATATCGATACAATCAGTATGCCAGTTATTGAGGGTTAATTGGGGGTTAAATTTATATTATATAAAGCCCTAAGACTAAATGTACTTTTAAATAGCCTTTAGCAATTGATGATTAACCCTCTTTTTTGCCCAGCGCTCTTACTTTTACTGCCATTCTGCGCCAATCCATTGCTGGCATTGCAGGCAGCCCGGAAGAATAAACCCCAGCTTGCTTAATAGACTTGATCACCATGGTCATGCCTGAAAGCGCCACATCATCACAGATATTAATATGTCCGGAAATTCCTACATTACCACCTATCATACAACGTTTGCCAATACTGGTACTACCAGCAATACCGGCATTACCGGCAATGGCAGTACCTGCACCTATCTTAACATTGTGTCCAACCTGAACCAGATTATCGATAATGACATTGTCTCCAATGACGGTATCACCAATGGCGCCACGATCAATACAAGTATGACTGCCAACCCGTACTTGATTCCCAATAATGACTCGACCAAGCTGCACAATACGTTCCCAACCTTGAGTGTCAGTTGGGGGCAGTGGTGCAAAGCCAAAACCCTCTGAGCCAATACTGGCGCCAGGATATAGGCGCGCTCGATTACCAATCTGACAACGATGACCGATAAAGACATTAGGGTAAATCACACAATGCTCACCAATTTGAGCGTGCGCTTCAATGTGAACCTGTGACTTTAATTGAGTGCCTGTACCTATCTGTACCTGCTCACCAATTACGCAAAAAGGTCCAATATGCACGTTATCGCCCAATACCGCAGTGTCAGCTATCTGCGCCGTGGGATGAATAAAGAGCTCGTTAGCCGCATCAGGCTGTGGATCAAACAAATGTGTGACACTGGCATAAGCCGCATAAGGATTTGCCACGATGACAGCTACGCTGCTGTCAGGAACTTGATCGGCAAAAGCCTCAGCTACCAATATGATGGCTGCCTGAGAGGTTGGCAGTGCTGAAGCATAGGCTTTATCGGTTAAAAAACTCAGCTGTTGGGCATTGGCATCATTAAGGCTACCAATACCAGATACGGTCAGCTGCTGATTGGTTAGCTTCTGCTCATTTAAAACCGGCTGACGCGTGTTAATGGCAGCAATGATTTCAGCTAAGCTAACTTGAGATTCAAATGAGACCATAGTGATAAACCGTATCCTTATTAAAACACTGCGAAGAAAACAAACTAAGCCCTTTGTCATTATAAAGAGCTTAGTGTTGGTTCAAGATAAAAGATGAGTAGACTTACCTCAATAGTCTAATGATTACTTAGGCTAACCCTTAGAATGTACTACCGATCTGGAATTGTACTTCTTCAGTTTTATCGCCTTCTTTATCACCAAATGGCTTAGCGTAACTGATAGAAATTGGACCAATTGGCGTAAACCAAGTAATACCCGCACCGGCACTATAACGCAAGTCATCATCACGACTTAATAGCGGTACTTGTTTCTTATCTAAGTTGTCATTATAACCGGCATACTCACCTTTTAACTCAAAGGTCTGGTCTTTTTTATCGGTAGTATCAAATACTTGACCACCTTCAACGAAGATAACAGGGCGCACTTGGTCAGCCCAATCGCCTTTAAATGGCATGGGTAAGATAAGCTCAGCACCAAAGGTTGCCAACGCGTTACCACCCACTTCCTCTTCATCGATAAAGCCATTTGGATAAGAGCTACCGTTAGCAGCGTAATCAAAGACTGGAGAACGTGGGCCTAGGCTTGACGCCTCATAACCACGGACTGAACCATAACCACCGGCATAAAAGTTTTCATAAAACGGTAGCTTATTACCATAACCTAGTTTTGCATAACCACGAGCAACAAAGTCTTTGGCCAATGGGAAATAAATATTACCACGGTAGATTAGTTTTTGGTAAGTCTGATCACCAAAACCTAAAGTAGCGCTGATATCATGACTCATCCCCTTGGTCGGGAATACTGGGCGATCTAAGGTACTATAATCCCAGCCTAATAATAGGTTATAGGTATTATAGTCGTTCTTAAAGCTGGCACTGGATAATCTATCAACATTACCGTTAGCATCAGTACTTTCATACGCTGTCATTTTGCCATCTTCTTTTAACAGCTCAGAAACGTTTGATAATCCCATAAAGCGGCCACCACTGACCTCAGTATTATCAAAGTTAAAGCCAGCGCTAATACGTTTGGTTTCATCAATTGGGTAGCTGTAGCTTAAGGTCGCACCATAAGAGTCTAGAACATAGTTACTCACGTTACGATCATCATATTTGGTATTACGGTAGTAAGCGCTTAGCCCTTGTGACACACCGTTAGCGGTGAAGTAAGGGTCGGTAAAACCTAAGCTATAAGAGTCACGCGTTTGCGAGCGTGAAAACGCTGCATTAACTCGGTTACCAGTACCCATAAAGTTACGCTGACTGAAGTCTAGCTGGAAGGTCACACCGCCACTTTGCGAATAACCGGCGGCAATGGTTGAACTACCAGATGGCTGCTCTTCAACCGTAAAGTTAATATCTACCTGATCAGGGGTATTAGGAACTGGGCGCACATCAACGTTGACCGCTTTAAAGAAGCCGGTACGCATTAAACGCACGCGTGAAGTCTGAATCTTCTCGCTTGATGCCAATGCCCCTTCAAGTTGGCGCAGCTCTCGGCGTAATACTTCATCTTCAGTTTTGATATTGCCGTTAAAGTTAATACGACGCACATATACTGGGCGTGCAGGATCAATAAAGTAATCAATATCAACGGTTTTGGTATCTTCGTTGATACGCGGCACAGGGCGAATTTGGGCAAAATAGAAGCCGTCATCACCATAATGATTTTCAAGAGCTGCTGTTGACGCTTCAAGTTTGGCTTGTGAGAAGCGCTCGCCTTGCTGGAACTCTACTTGTTCAAACAGTTCAGCAGTATCATAGCTTGGCTTACCTAAGAAGCTGACTTCACCAAACTGGTACTGTTCGCCTTCAGTGACGCTTACTTCAATAAAGACTTTATTTTTTTCTTCATTAATATTTAACGTGGCATTATCAACACTGAAGTTAACAAAGCCTTCGTTTAAATACATGGCTTTTAAGTTTTCCAAACTGGCAGCCAATTTTTCTTTGGCATAACGGTCAGATTTGGATAAAAAACGGGTCCATGACGATTCTTTTACCGCAAATACGTCTTTGATATCGTCTTCGCTAAAGTACTCGTTACCAATCACATTGATATCGACTACTTTGGCTGGCTTACCTTCAATAAAACGAATGGTCAGCTTAGCACGATTACCTTCTAGCAGCTCTTGATCAACTTCGATGTCGCTGTTGTAATAGCCTTGGCTGATATATTGTTGTTGCAGCTCATTGGCAACGTTTTGAACAGTTGATTGCTTTAAAACATCACCAACAGAAATACCGGCGTATTTTAAACCTTCTTCTAAGCCTTGCTTAGGAATCAGCTTATTGCCTTCAAAGTTCACTTCCGCCACGATAGGACGCTCAACTACGAAGTAAGTAATGCGACCCTCATCTTGTTTGGCTTGAATGTTGGCAAAGTCACCTGTTGCATAAAGCGCTTGAATACTGTTCGCTAAATCCTGATCGGTAACCACACCACCCACTTCGGTGGTTAATAAAGGGTATAAGCTTTCTGGGGTTAAACGCTGAAGACCAACAAATTCAATATCCGTTAATACTTCGTCTGCCGCATGTGCTGATATGGCCATCATGGCAACAAAAGCAGGCACTGCTACTCGTTGGGCTTTTTTTAATAAAGACGTTTGCATACATACAATCCGTAATTCAAAGAACTTGCTTAAGGTGAGGTAATACTGTTATGTGTCAAATAAATGTCGAAGCACGTTATGTTTGGGTGCTTATATTAATATGATTTCTTAGCATTTGGTATAACCACTAACCACTTCTTAAGCTACCAATGTGAGCGTAAAGTACACATCAGGTATTTAAGCGTGTTTGTATACTGTTAAGCTTTCTATAAAAGCATATATTTGAAAGCATTTAATATAACAAACTATTTGTGGTTATAAAATTAATTAACGTTAGTTTTTTTAAAAATAGCGACTAAAATCATTGGTTATCGCCAGAATCATAAACCCTATCAGCAATAAAAAACCAATATTAAAGCCAATGGCTTGCATATGCTCTGGCAATGGCTTACCTCGGATCAATTCAATCAAGTAATAAACCAAGTGACCGCCATCTAATACAGGTATGGGCAACAGATTAAGCACAGCAAGGCTTAGGCTAATAATAGCCGCGGTTGATAGCACCTGTTTCCAGCTAATATCAAAGCTTTGTTTACTCACGACGGCAATTGAAATCGGACCAGATAGATTCTCTAAGCCTACTTTGCCGGTAATCATCTTACCCATTGAGTTTAAGGTCATGGTAGCCAATTGACCGGTCTTGGCAAAAGACTGCGTAATCGCACCAATAGGTCCGTAGGATACCATCGTTTTGTACTCATCAGGTACAACAATCTCACCCGGATCAACACCAGCGCCAATTTGGCCATAGCGCTGACCGGCTTGCGCTTTTTTACCTTGCGGCATAATTTGCAAATCAACTTGCTGCATCTCGCCAGCGTCGTTTTTGCGCTGCACCGTAAAGTTAAGCAGCTTTTCTGGGTTATCCCGAATAATGTGAGTGGCATCTATCCAATCGTCGATCGGTTGGCCCTCAATGGCGATAATTTTGTCACCAACTTTCATGCCTTGACGAATAGCCGCACCATCTTCGGTTAACTGAGCAACAATTGGCTCAATATGGGGCTGCCATGGCAGTATCCCTAATCCAGATAAAGTGTCTTTGCCAGACTCTGAGCCTTGTAAAAAGTCTCTAATAGGCACGTTTACTTGCTTGGCTGGCTGTTGATTGACTGACTCTGTAGCCGTCTCTTTGCTAGCCAATTCTGTACTAGCCGATTCTGTAACAGCCGCTTCCGAAGCAACTGGCTTCTGGCTATCTGCGTCTGATGCAGTGCTAGTCTGCTTCGTGATGGACGTCGTATCCATTGGTTGTAATGTCACGCGAACACTACCGGTTTCGCCCATGCGATCAGCCAAGCGATAATTGACCTCTTCCCAGGTTTTTACAGCATGACCATCAACAGCTACGATTTTATCACCAACAGGCAGGCTGACGCTTGCAGCTGGACTGTCAGGCAGCACAGAGCCAATGCGAGTATTTAGCTGCTCGCTAGGCACTAAGAACAACACCCAAAACAAAGCAATGGCGATAATAAAGTTCATTATCGGACCGGCGGCCACAATGGCAATCTTTTTTAGCGGATGCTGATTGTTAAAGGCCAAGTGTTTTTCGCTATCGGCTACCTCTGCTTCACGCTCATCGAGCATCTTCACGTAGCCGCCTAATGGCAAAGCTGAGATACGATAGTCGATGCCAGACTTCTTGCTGGTCCAACTGGCCAACTTAGGGCCAAACCCAATGGAATAGGTCAACACTTTAACGCCGCATAAGCGAGCCACAATATAATGGCCCCACTCATGCAGCGCGACTAATGGACCTAAAACGGCAATAAACGCCAACGCAATTAACATAAATGACATTAACCGCGACACTCCTGTATGGCTTGCTGCGCTTGCTTACGTGCCAACTTATCTATATTCAAAATATCTTCTAACTCGTTTATATTCATTGAAAAATTTGGATCAATACCGTGGCTTAAACCAACACGATTACAAGATTTGTCCCTGCTAGTTTGTGATTTTTGATTGACCTCAGCCACTGTATCGCCGTCTAGCATCTTGTCTAATACCCTTGCATTAATCAAGGCAATATCGGTTAAAGAAACTTGCTGTTTTATAAACGCCTCCACTGCTACTTCATTGGACGCGTTTAAAGCAATGGTCGCTGCTTGCCCTGATTGCATGGCCTGACGTGCCAATTTTAGACAGGCAAATTTTTCTAAATCTGGTTCAATGAATTCCAGAGCCGATAACTTAAATAAATCTAGTGGCTCAACTCCGGCGGCAATACGATTGGGATATGCTAAAGCATGTGCAATGGGTGTGCGCATATCAGGACTACCCATTTGCGCTAAGAAACTACCATCGGTGTACTCTACCATGGAGTGAATAATACTTTGTGGATGAATGACCACTTGAATATCTGATTCAGCCAGATCAAACAAATGACAGGCCTCGATCAGCTCTAAGCCTTTGTTCATCATGGTTGCAGAATCGACAGATATCTTTTGCCCCATCGACCAGTTGGGATGCTTAACCGCTTCACTGACACTGGCTGTTTGCATTTGCTGCAGATTTTTATGTAAAAATGGACCACCAGAAGCGGTTAACCACAGCTTTTTGACGCCGTAATCCGCATTATGAATGTCAGTATTTTGTTGCTGCACTTTTGAAGGTAAGCACTGAAAAATGGCATTGTGCTCAGAGTCTAAGGGTAATAAGGTTGCCCCATGCGCTTTGACTGCCTGCATCATCAGGCTGCCGGCCATTACTAACGCTTCTTTATTGGCCAATAAAACACGTTTGCCAGCACGCGCAGCGGTCAATGTCGATGACAATCCAGCGGCGCCAACAATAGCGGCCACCACTGTATCCACTTGTGGATCAGCAGCGAGCTCATCTAATCCTGCTTGACCGCCGACCACATCACAGTGTAGTCCGGCCTGTTGCAAGCGTACTGCAAACTCATCTACCTTGTCATCAGGAACTGCCACACGTGAAGGCTGGAACTGCTGACACAGGGCAAATAATTTGTCCAGTCGACCATGACCTGATAAGGCATAGACTTGGTATAGCTCAGGGTGATCAGCCAATATAGACAGGGTGCTGTCACCGATAGAACCGGTTGCCCCGAGGACGGCAATGCGTTGGGTCATAACTTACCTTTCAAACGTTAACTGCAAATTTTTAAACAAACTGTTATCTACAAGCGTACTTACAAGTGCAAACTTTGGGCCGTACATATTGGCTTTTAAAAAATAAACTGACCTTTAAAAAATCAAACTGACCTTTAAAAATATGGCAACTTAGATCAAACTTGGATTGCTAAGATAGACATCAAACAGACTATTGAATGACCAATAAGCCCGCGTGCTGTAGCGCCCAAAAGCCCAGTGCAAATATCGGGGTTGCCGCCAATAGAGAGTCAATGCGGTCTAATACTCCGCCGTGCCCTGGCAAGATAGTGCCTGAGTCTTTAATGCCCGCTTTGCGCTTCAGCATCGACTCAAGCAAGTCGCCCAATACGGAGGATAAAATTGTGATTAGCGACAGTCCGACAAACAATACCAAAATAGTGCCGGTTAACTTTAACTGAAACACACTAATGGCAATGACTACCGCAAATCCGGTTGCCAATCCGCCTGCCAGCCCTTCCATACTCTTATTAGGTGATACATTGGGCGCCATTTTGCGTCGTCCCAATTTGCGACCCACGAAGTAGGCGCCACTGTCTGCACACCACACCAATAAAAAGACATACAATAACCAAAATGGCGAGAACTGCCATAGATAAAACATGGCGCTAATCGCAGCGGTTAGCAGCACCAGCCCTATCACTGACAGCTGTTTGCCATACCAAGGCGTTGAGGCAGGAAAGCGGCCGACCCAATATAAGGCCATCAGCCAAATAATCGCCGACAACGCCCACCAAGCAGGCCAGGTATGCGGCGCAAGCAGTGTCACTAAAGTAATGGCCAATACCAGGACGACAAACAACAAGGGAATGTGCCATTTTGGCATCATCTTGGTCCATTCATAGGCAGCAACGGTGACCCCAACTGCCAATAATGGAACGATCAAATAAGGTGTTTCGCTTGCGAACAGTGCGATACCGACGATGATAACCAAAACGATAGCCGTTTTAATACGTGTCCACATATTCGAGCACCTTTATATTCTTCATTTATTGACATCCTTCTATGGATATCGATTTTTATTAAGATCGGTCTGTTTAAATCAGTCTATTAAATTCTATCTTTTCAGGTCTGTTTATTAAGACCTTGTTTTCCTATCGCGCGCATCTTAACGACTATTATCTGTACTCTTTAATAAGATACGCCTTAATAATTAACTGGCTGAGCCAGCCTGTTCTTCAATTTGCTCACTGGTTTTACCAAAGCGGCGCTGACGGCGCGAAAACTCAAACAGCATAGTATTGAGCTCTTTGGGCGTAAAATCAGGCCATAAGGTATCAGTGAAAAACAGCTCCGCATAGGCTGACTGCCATAATAAAAAGTTAGAAATACGGTATTCCCCACCGGTACGAATCAGCATATCCACATCCGGCACATCAGCAAGCTGCACATGCTGATTTAGCGCATCAACCGTCACCTCATCAGGCGTCAACTGACCGTTTGCCACCTGATCAGCCAAGATACTTGCGGCATTGGCAATATCCCACTGACCACCGTAACTGATGGCGATCACCAGTGTCATGGCGTCATTTTCTGCAGTCTTAGCTTCTGCATCAGCCATTTGCTGTTGCAGCTCTGGGCTTAACTGACTTCTATCACCGATAAATCTTAGGCGAATGTGATACTTTTGCATGCGCGGCATTTGTTCGGTAATGGTCGCTGACAATAGGCGCATTAACAATGCTACTTCGTTGGCCGGGCGCTGCCAGTTCTCACTAGAAAAAGCAAAAACGGTTAACACTTCAATACCCGTTGCCACGCAATACTCAACCAAGGGATCAAGCGCTTCTTTACCGGCCACATGACCTTGGCCTTTTGCCATCCCATGAGCTTTGCCGTAGCGGTTGTTGCCATCCATAATTACCGCAATATGCTTCGGTAAGACGGCCGGCGTTGCCAGTGTTGGTTCAGTGGCGTGATGTGATGCAGATGGTGACGGTTGTGGCTTGGTCATAATAGTAGGTATCTGAATAGAATAGTAGGTGTCGGTCTACAGCCGCCTAGCGTCACTCGCTAGACAGCTGCTTGTTTTGATTGGCATTAGGATAGGAACGAACGGAACTAAAATACAGTATTAAACTTCCATTAGCTCTTTTTCTTTGGCATCAAGTTTGCCGTCGATGCTAGCGATATATTTGTCGGTTAACTTTTGGATGTCATCACTGGCGCGGCGCTCTTCATCTTCACTAATTTCTTTTTCTTTCGCCAAGTCTTTGATGTCACCTAACATATCACGGCGCACGTTACGGATAGAAACACGGCTGTTTTCAGCTTCAGCACGCGCTAATTTCTGCATGTCACGGCGTGTTTCTTCGGTTAGTGCTGGCATTGGCACACGAATCACGTCTGCGGTCATTGGGTTTAAACCCAAATCTGCTTCACGAATGGCTTTGTCTACCGCTTGTACCATAGAGCGCTCAAATGGCTGCACTAGCAGAGTACGTGAGTCTTCAACGTTAACGCTGGCCACTTGGTTTAGTGGGGTGTCTGCGCCATAGTAGTTAACCATCACACCAGATAACATGCCTGGGTGCGCACGTCCTGTGCGGACTTTGCTAAAGGCATTTTCTAGTGCTTCGATGGTTTTTTTCATGCGATCTTCGCCATCTTTTTTAATATCATTAATCATAATCTTTTCCTTCTCAACTTATCTATTAAAATCAACGTGTAAAGACAATGTGATTTGGTTACTGCTAACTATTAACTAACACCATAACAAATTAATGGAACACACGGGTGCCTTCATTTTCGCCCATGATCACATTCAGCAATGAGTTGGGCTTATTCATGTCAAATACTTGTAGTGGCACATTGTGCTCACGGCATAGGGCAATGGCGGTTAAATCCATCACACCTAGTTTTTGCTCTAACACTTCATCAAAGGTCAGCGCGTCATATTTATTAGCGTCATCGTGGACACTTGGGTCTTTGTCATAAACGCCATCAACTTTGGTCGCTTTTAAAATCACGCCAGCTTCAATTTCGATACCACGTAAGCAGGCAGCGGTATCTGTGGTGAAGAATGGGTTGCCGGTGCCAGCAACAAAGATACACACATCACCATTTTTTAAATAACGAATAGCGTTACGGCTACTATAGCTTTCAGTCACTTCACCAATCGGTAACGCTGACATTAAGCGGGTGTTGATATTACGACGCTCTAGCGCATCACGCATGGCCAGACCGTTCATCACAGTGGCTAGCATACCCATTTGATCACCGGTGACTCGGCCAACCAAACCTTCTTTTTGTAATTGACTGCCACGATATAAGTTACCGCCGCCGACCACGATACCAACTTGTACACCAAGCCCGCATAGGTGAGCAATGGCCAAGCTCATTTTATCAAGTACCGAGGCATCAATACCCATACCCTGATTACCGGCTAAAGCTTCGCCTGATAGTTTAAGTAAGATACGAGAAAATTGTGGATTTTTATCAGACATAAGGCACCTTTTTGTTTTAACTGATGAAAGACGAACGTATTAATTGCTTATCTTATAATGGCATATATGGTTTAAAAACTGGTTAGCCGGCCAAAAAACCAAGCTAAATTCGGTAAAGTTTACCAAAAAACGCTATCTGCTTATAGCGCTAATTTGCTAACGAGGCAAATAAGTCATACTCACTGGCCTCATCGATGGTGACTTGCAGCATGTCCCCTACTTTTACCGCTATTTGGCCATTTTGTACGATATTATCGACATACACATGACCATCAATCTCAGGCGCATCGGCATAGCTGCGGCAAATGGCAATCTGTTCGGCCACATCAATCTCATCGACTAACACATTCATGCGCTTGCCAACTTTTTCTTGTAGCTTTTGCTCAGAGATTTGCTGCTGCACCGCCATAAAACGCTCATAGCGCTGTTGCTTAATCTCTTCTGGCACCGGATTGGGCAGATCATTGGCGACGGCGCCTTCAATTTCTGAATAAGTAAAGCAGCCGACACGGTCCAATCTGGCTTGCTTCAGCCAGTCTAATAAATACTCGAAGTCTTCTTCAGTTTCGCCTGGGAAGCCAACCACAAAGGTTGAGCGAATCACGATATCAGGGTTTATTTCACGCCATTTTTGAATGCGCGCTAAGGTGTTTTCACTGTGCGCTGGGCGTTTCATAGCTTTTAAGATACGCGGACTGGCATGCTGCAGTGGAATATCCAAGTATGGTAGCAGACCGCCTTGATCCGTAGGCTTGGCCATCAACTCAACCACTTTATCTACATGCGGATAAGGATAGACATAATGCAGACGTACCCAAATGCCCACTTTGGCTAACGCTTCGCATAAGTCAAAGAACTTCGACTTAAGCGGCATGCCATTCCAAAACGTGGTTTTGTATTTTAAGTCAACGCCGTACGCTGAGGTGTCTTGAGAGATGATGAGCAGCTCTTTGACGCCTGCTTTTTTGAGTGCCATGGCTTCATTCATCACGCTATCAATCGGACGTGATACCAAGTCGCCGCGTAAGCTAGGAATGATACAGAAGGTACATCTGTGGTTACAACCTTCAGATATTTTGAGATAAGCATAATGGCTTGGGGTCAGCTTAACACCCGCATCATTAATTAAATCAATTTTGGGATCATAGCTGCGCTGCTTATCAGATTTAGCAATTGGCGCATGGGTAGATACAGCAGTAATCACTTCATCATACGCATGTGCGCCGGTCACTGATAATACCGCCGGGTGCATTTGACGGATTTTATCCGCATCTTTACCCAAGCAACCGGTAACGATAACTTTACCATTTTGGCTAATCGCCTCGCCGATGGCATCTAATGATTCTTGTACTGCTGATTCAATAAAGCCGCAAGTGTTAACCACGACCAAGTCTGCACCATCATAATCTGATGCCACTTGATAGCCATCACGAGTCAGCTCAGTGATAATGCGCTCACTGTCAACCAACGCTTTAGGACAGCCTAAAGACACAAAACCGACTTTGGGGGCTGTTTTTGCAGTCACTGGTTGTGATTGAGCCGCATGTTGGCTACTGTCGCTAACACTACGATTTTGATTATGATTGGCCTTGTGGTGATAGGCCTCAGTGGCTGTTTCTGACTCTGAAGAATTGGCCGGCTGTGAAGCATCTGGCGCTTGACTCGTTGTTTTAGGTGCACTCGTTGCTTTAGATGCATTGGGCACATAAATAGAGACAGGATCTGATGAAGAATCGCTTGGCATAGAAGATTTGCTTGGCATAAAAGAATACTTTTTTAAATAATGAGGAGTATAACAAAGCGCAATACGTATTTGTTGTGTGGTGCATTGTACGAATTTTAACCGCATGATACCAGTGTCAAAATATTATTCATCTTATTTTCATCAACCCTATCAACTTGACTTCTGCATCCCATCCCTATTGATGTAGCCTTGCATAAGCTAAAAATGAGTGGTTACTGGTTAAACACAGGCTGAAAACGAGTTAAATATAGCTTGAAAATAGGCAGGCCTCAGTCAAAATCAACAACAACCACATCAAAAAATGCACTAAAATAAATCATAATATAAAAATAACCGCAAACTCTGCACTATTAGAGTGCAAACTTGTTATTCTAACCTCTGCTATCATTGATAATTGTGAATAATTAACCGTTAAACCAGTTTCTATTGCTCACAACTCGTCACAACAACTACCTAACTGAATAACCCCATAACTCCACAACCGAAAAGCCCGCTTATGACCGCACCCAATCCACGCCTATTACTGCAACACCTATATACCGGTGTGATCTGGGTCAGCCACGACTTGCGTATTGCTTGGGTCAATACCCAAACCGAGCAAATCTTATCGGTCAGCGCTTCACGCTTGATTGGGCTTAATATTATCGATTTATTATTACCTGTTCATTTAACCCCTGACCGCACAGAATCCATTGATACAAAAAACACATTACCTCCGCATCAAACGTCTAACGGCAATCGTTTAGATGACAGTGAAAAAAATGACGACCCTCACTCAATAGTAGAAAAACAAACGCCCCATTTGCCGACCTTGACCGAAGCCTATAACAAGCTGCAAACCCAGTTTCATAACGCCCAATACTACCAGCAGCCCTTTATAGAATATAATCGCCAAATCCGTGGTATTCATCAGCCTTTAGACCTGCACTATAGCGTTACCCCGGTTGAGCAAGAGGGCCTGCCTTACTTTTTGATTGAGATCTGGCATGGTGATCGCCGCAATCGACTGGACAAAGAACAGCAGCTTCAAGAACAACATGACGTCTCACGCGAAATGCTACGCTCCGTTGCCCACGAAGTGAAAAATCCGCTGGCCGGTATCCGTGGTGCCGCACAGTTATTGATTCGTCAAGCCCGCTCTAGCTTAGCGGCGAATTCTGATTTGAC
This sequence comes from Psychrobacter sp. FDAARGOS_221, assembly GCF_002313155.2. Classification (NCBI taxonomy): domain Bacteria; kingdom Pseudomonadati; phylum Pseudomonadota; class Gammaproteobacteria; order Moraxellales; family Moraxellaceae; genus Psychrobacter; species Psychrobacter sp. FDAARGOS_221. The sequence goes on along the minus strand of NZ_NWFK02000001.1, from coordinate 2,654,556 downwards.
ACATACTGAGCAACAGCCCACGGTGATGGTCGATGCTAATAAGCTAACCACATATGCCAATATTGTTATCAGTGAGACCGACCGCCTGACCAAACTGATTGAGCAGTTACTGGGTTCCAATCAACTGCCCGAATTTGCACTTATTAATATCCATCAACCGTTAGAGCATGTGTTACTACTGACTCAAACTCAGCATCCCAGCGTCAATATAAAAAGAGACTACGATTTATCTTTGCCGGAACTGATGGCGGATAACAACCAGTTGATTCAAGTATTTTTAAACCTCGTCAACAATGCCTGTGAGGCGATGCTTGAGCAAGACAGCAATACGTTGAGCGCAGACTATCAGCCGCAACTGACCATCACCACTCGTATTGAGCACCAATACACCATAGGTACTGTGCATCACAAACAGGTCATTAAAGTGAGTGTGCAAGACAATGGCGCCGGTATCAGTCATGCGTTAATTGGGCGCATCTTTTTTCCTTTAGTGACGGCAAGAGCGAATGGCACAGGGTTGGGGTTAGCGCTGGTGCAAGAGATAGTGCATCGTCACCAAGGCAGCATTGAGGTTGCTTCACAGCCAGGCGATACCCAGTTTACGGTGTATCTGCCGTTGACTATCGTTGATCCACCCTCTGCTTCTGGTTAGGTTTGGTGTTAGAGTCTAACTATCTACTGCTCTATACCCATAATATATCTAGACCTATAAAGCATTTAGCTCAATAAAAAGTTTAATCCAATAAAACAACACGATTTTTTTAACCCCACATCACACAATGGAAGAGCACTCATGACGACGCAACACAGCATTTGGTTAATCGATGATGATCCTGCATTACGTCTTATCTTAGAAGATACCTTCAATGATGCTGGGTTAATGGTACACCCGTTTTCTAATGCCAAAGGCGCTTGGACCAAGCTTAACCAAGTACTAAAAGGTCAACAGCCAGTAGACAGCCTGCCGGATGTCATTTTAACTGACATTCGCATGCCGATGATGGATGGGCTGTCTTTTAGTCAATGGATGCATAAAAACTTCCCACAACTGCCAGTGATTATCATGACTGCTCACTCTGATTTAAAATCAGCGGTTGATAGCTATGACACCGGAGCGTTTGAATATCTGCCCAAGCCTTTTGATTTAGACCATGCGGTATTGGTTGTTAAAAAAGCGATTCAATCCAATCCAACTGCGGCTAAAGCAAACGCCAAACAGCCATTCAGTTCTAACCTACAGACAGATCCAAACCCAAGCCCAAATATAAATAAAAACACTAAAAATACAAAAGACACAGCCGCCGACAACATAAGCACCGACCCTAAAAAGCCATCAGTCGTAAAACCATTCAAACCTGCATCATCTAAACCAGCTCTATCCAAAGCAGCGACTAGCCATCACCACGCTGAAAACACCTCGCCCATCATTGGTCAATCTGTGGCGATGCAAACTGTGTTTCGAGCCATTGGCCGCCTCGCCGCCTCACCGATTACCGTCTTAATCACAGGTGAATCTGGTACCGGTAAAGAATTGGTCGCTGGCGCATTACACCAAAACTCACCTCGCAGCAAAAAGCCGTTTATTGCCTTAAACATGGCGGCTATTCCGCATGAGCTGATAGAGTCAGAATTATTTGGTCATGAAAAAGGTGCGTTTACTGGCGCGACCACTCAGCGTCAAGGCCGGTTTGAACAGGCCAATGGCGGCACTCTGTTTTTAGATGAGATTGGAGACATGCCGTTTAGCACCCAAACCCGGCTGCTGCGGGTACTGGCCAATGGTGAGTTTTTCCGTGTTGGCGGCCAGCAGCCCATCAAAGTCGATGTGCGTATCATTGCCGCTACTCATCAAAACTTAGAGCAGTTGGTGAAAGAAGGCAAATTCCGTGAGGATTTGTTTTACCGCCTCAATGTGATTCGTCTGCCACTACCACCGTTGCGTGAGCGACCAGATGACATCGCTGAACTGGTTGATTTCTTTATGATTAAAGCAGCCAAAGAAATGGGCACTGAGGTCAAGCAGCTGTCAGCACAGGCAATGGCAATCATGCAAGCCTTTGATTGGCCAGGTAATGTGCGCCAACTTGAAAATGCCTGCCGCTGGATCACCGTGATGGCCACAGGCGATATGCTAACGGTTGAAGACTTGCCGCCAGATTTGACCGAATTTGCTACCCGTTATTTAGCGCCAGAGTCGCAAACAGCGGAGTTTACTACTCATAGCACAAATGACCCTGCTCTGAACTCTGAGGTATCCAATAATAACCAATTGGATAGCCACAATATCCATTCTAACAATAGCGCTAACAACCTAGCGTCTGCTCATGCTCACAACCTACCCACTGTTGATAGTCTAAGCTGGCAGCAGCAACTACGCACTTGGGCAACCCATGCACTGCATGAAGGCCAAACCGATATCTTGCAACAAGCGGCCCCTGAGTTTGAGGCAGTATTGATTGAAGTGGCATTGGCGCACAGCAATGGGCGCAAAGGCGATGCCGCTGAACTGCTCGGTTGGGGACGCAATACCTTGACTCGAAAAATTAAACTGCTTGGCTTAGATAATAACTTGGCTTAAGAATAAACAGATAAATGACAAATAAAACGATACTCAATCTGATCAGTCAGCATTTGGCAAAACGAGGCTATCAAATCAGTAAGCACTTGCGCCTAAGCCAGCACAGTGCTGACAACCACAATAACCAAAAAGATGGGATGCCAATCGATGTCTTCTACCAAGGTTTAACACTGGTAACACAGTCGACATCGGCAGTTTTGTCCACTGCATCTGAGGGTAGCCCAGCCTATGTTTATAAATGGCAACTGTCGCCATGCCATTCTCAAGCGCAGCTACAATCGCAAAACAAATACGAACAACAGCAGCAAAGCCCACATCTTACTTTTGGCTTATATCAAGAAATAGAGTGTTTACAGTCTATTCATCACCAGAGCCGGTCAGCTCATCACTTGACGAGCTCAATAGACTCTGGCTCACCGGTAGTGCCTATCCTTGTTTATGATAATAATTTTATACTGTCTGATACTGAGCAAGCTCACCGCTGGCAAGGGGTTGGCTTTATGATGCCTTATTTTGCTCAAGGCAGCGTTAAACACTACTTAGCCTCACATAATAACCTGCACCAAAACAGCCTAGATATTCATCATAAAATAAAGCTAGCACAGGCGATGGTTAGCAACTTAAGACAACTGCATCAATTAGGCTGGGTGCATGGCGATATTAAGCCGAGCAATTTTTTAATAAGCAGCACAAACACCGATTTCAGCACTTATCTCAGCGATTTGTCTTGTGCGTTTCAAGTAAACGATAATACAAATGCCACTTCAACCGCCCTAGCTACCTTGTCGGGTACCGCTGCTTATATGCCACCTGAATGCTGGCAAGGTCAGCCAAAAAGTGAGCAAAGCGATATCTATGCGCTTGGCATCACTTTGTATGAGGTGTTTATGGGAGAAAAACCGTTTGTAGCCAATAAGCTGTCTGGTTGGGCGCAATCACATTGCCAGCAACCTCTGCCTTTACTGTCAGAGCCATTAAGCAAACAAGTTCCTGCTCTTCAGGTGATAATGGATAAGCTATTGGCAAAACAAGTCGATAACCGCTATCAGTGTATGGATGAGGTGTGCTCTGATGTCAGTCAGCTGCAAAGACAATAACCAACAGAGACCGACAAAATGATCAAACAGTGCCTATGACTTAGGATGCTAAGGATTTTCGAGAATATAAAACATTAGGCAATAAAAAACCCGCTTAAGAGCGGGTTTCAAATATTCGGTATGAGAGTAACTAACCGCTAAAAATGGTGGGGATGGAGAGACTCGAACTCTCACACCTCTCGGCGCCAGAACCTAAATCTGGTGCGTCTACCAATTCCGCCACATCCCCATTTCTACTTTCTTTGTATGCTCGCTTGTTATAACGAATCATACAACACTGGGTTAGTGTGTCTCAGTGGTTGTGTATTATATAGATTTAATTTCAGTTGGCAAGCATTTTTTCGCAATTTATCGCCAATAAGTTTGAGCTTAATTGATGGCTTAACCCAACTTATGGTTTCGCTTACCTTTATACAAGCAATCTATTTAAAATTTTAGGCAATAAAAAACCCGCCAAAAGCGGGATTTAATATATGCTGTGAGAGTACTAACCGCTAAAAATGGTGGGGATGGAGAGACTCGAACTCTCACACCTCTCGGCGCCAGAACCTAAATCTGGTGCGTCTACCAATTCCGCCACATCCCCATTTTACTATCTCTGTAGTTTCGCTTGTTATAACGAATCTACACACTGGGTTAGTGTGTCTCAGTGGCTGACTATTATATAGATTTAATTTCAGTTGGCAAGCATTTTTTTGAAAAAAAATTACCGATGACTTGATTAACTTAAAACATAGCCCGTTTTATAAAGTGATATTTTATTGTTTACACCCCTATTTTAAAGTCTTAGTTTAGTATGAACTGCTGTGATAACGCTTGCTTTCGGTCAGGGTTACTGGCACTATTTTTGCTGTATAGGTTTTTAACTTAAATATGTGGGTGCGATACCAATGTCAAATATCAACCAAAACAAGAATCAAAACGAGAGCCAAAACGAAAATCAAAACAACAGCACAACAGTCAATAGCTTAAACTTGGATAATGAGCTGGCAGGATTATTGCGAGATTATTTAAGACAGCAGGTGACACCCACCATTGAACTAGACCCTAAGCAAGTCGCCTACCGCTGGGTCGGTGGCCGTCAAGGTCGACTAGAACCGATTGAAGTTAGCTCACTGCTTAGCTTAGATGACTTAATCGGAGTGGATACGCAAAAGGCAAAAATTAGCCAAAACACGCGTCAGTTTTTAGCCGGCTATCCGGCCAACCATGTACTAATGACAGGTACCCGTGGTGCCGGTAAATCATCGCTGATTCGAGCACTGTTAAACGAATTCAAAGCCGATGGCCTGCGTATGATTGAAGTCGCACGCGATGATTTGCAGATGCTAGATAAGATTCGTCAAGCCATCAGTGCGCTACCCGAAGATGCCGGCTGTCGTTATATCGTATATTGTGATGATTTGGCATTTAATGGCCAAGATGAGAATTATCGTACCCTAAAAAGCGTACTCGATGGAGCGCTGGACTCTGAGCAAGATAAGCTACTGGTATATGCGACCAGTAATCGACGCCATTTGCTACCGCAGCTGATGAAGGATAATGTCAATATCTATGACGGCCAAACCGATGAGGTCAATCCGTATGAGACCATTGATGAAACCGTGTCTTTATCGGATCGCTTTGGGCTGTGGTTGTCGTTCTATCCAATGAATCAAGAGACTTATTTGAATATTGTGGCGCATTATTTACAGGCACAAAACCTAGAATATGACGAGGCGGTACGCGGACAAGCGCTGATGTGGGCCTCTTCTCGTGGCGGGCGCTCAGGGCGTGTGGCGTATCAGTTTGCAAGACACTGGGTTGGTCAGAAGCTGTTAAATCAAGACAGCTAAGCTAACACTTACTCCATAAATTTAACCTACTTAATGAACTTGCGCATTAGATAGCGCGATAATGTCACATTATGGCGCTCAACCTGTTGCTGCTCAACAACCTCAAATCCTTGTTTTAAAAAGAAAGGATACGCAAGCTTTGAGGCGTGCACCCAGACAGTATTGATACTCATACCGTAGGGGTTGAATACTGTCTTATCATATAACGCTTGGGCAACACCTTGACGCTGATAATTTGGGTGTACAAATAGCCCATCGATATAGGCGCACTGAGGATCATTTTCACTGCTCTGATTTTTATACAGCAAATATTCAATAAACCCTACGACTTCCCCTGCTGCGCTTTCAGCAACCGATGGCTGAGTGCGGGCAAAACGATGCTTCCAAAAGTCCTCGGGTGTAGCCAGTCCTGTTTCTACTGTCATCCATGCTCTTTTTTGCGCCTTAGAGTATATCAAGTCGTCAATTGCCAAAATGGATTGTTCAAAGATGTCTATCAGTTTAGGAATATCTGCATGAGTTGCATTGCGAATGGTCAATGTCATCTCTAAACCTTATCCTTCGCATTAGACTTAACACCATCTGCGCTGACTTCAAACTGTGCAAAATCACGTGCTAGCCATACATTGCCCTGATAAAACTTCTCAACCTCTTGGCGTATATCGGCCATATTGGAAACCTTACTGTCTGGGTCATCGTACGGCTGATAACGGGCGCTAAAGTGAGTCACTATTAAATGTGGCAAATTAACCGCTTGCGCAAACTGTGCCACACTTTTTGCAGTAGTGTGCATCGGGTCAAAGCCATCAACACGCATAGCAATTTTATCCGCCACCGCTTGAGTATAAGTGGCTTCATGAACCAGCAAGCTTGCGCCCTGTACCGCTTGTCGTAATAGATTTGGACTGTCATTGTCACCGGCGACGACTATCTTAAGCTGCTGCTGTTTGCGCAGTGTAAAATCAACCGAAGCCAGTCGCTGCCCTTCTTCAGTAATCACATCTTCGCCCGCTTGCAGCTGCCCCCAAATTGGACTCGGCTCGATACCAGAGGCCAGTAATTTATCTTTATCTAGCGCAATGGTTTCGACGCTTTGGGTCAAGCTATAGGCATAAGAATCAACACGATGCGATAACTTAGTTACCTCAATTTGAAGCTGATGCGTGGCTGATAAATCGAATAACACAGGCTGATTAGATTGACCGCTTTCAGCAACTAAGTTTTCAGTAGCGATATAGGTTATCGCATAGGGTAAATACAGCTCAGTGGTCTGCTGTATCGCACTCATAAACTGCTCAATAGCTTTCGGAGCAATGATAGTCAAAGGCTCAGTGCGTCCTGCCATAGCCAAACTGGCTAACAGCCCCGGTAGACCATAGCAATGATCGCCATGCACGTGGGTAATACAAACTGCTGCCAACTGCTGACCGCTCAGCTTGGTATGTAACAGCTGATGCTGGGTTGCTTCGCCACAATCGATTAATACCCAAGGCTTTTTGCTGCCGCTTTGCTGACTACGCTTAGAAGCAAAGGGATTGATACATTCAACCGCCAACGCCGTGACATTGCGGTGCTTGGTGGGAATACCGGCTGAGGTGCCCAAGAAGGTCAATTGCAGCATAGCTTGAGTGATTATCCTATCAATATAAGTACGGGTTACAATGTGAGTCAGGGTTAGTTAGTTAGTTAGTTAGTTAGTTAGTGAGTTAGTGAGTTAGTGAGTTAGTTAATTAGTCAGCTATAAGCTTAAAGAAGCCAGTTATTGAGTCCCTAACAGTCGCTCATTATTTAACGGCACAATACCAGCACTGCGTTTAAACGCCAGCATGGTGCAAGTAAAATGCTGCACAATGTTATTGTCTTGATTATAGGTGTCAATTTGTACCACAACCATACCCTGATCTGGCTTAGACTTTGACGCTTTAATCTCAACCACCTCTGCTTTGATATGCAGCACATCACCTGGATAGGTCGGCATCGGCCAGCTCATTTGCGCTCCGGCGCCAATCAGACCGGTTGCAATTGGAATGCTCTCCACCATCAAACGCATGGTTACCCCGGCAGTATGCCAACCACTGGCAACTAAAGTGCCGAAGAAAGTATCTTTGGCGCGCTCATTATCTAGGTGATACGGCTGTGGGTCATAATCTTTAGCAAAAGCTTTGATTTCCGCTTCGCTAATAGTTTCTTCACGGCTGACCCAACTGTCCCCTACGTTGATATCTTCAAGATACAATTGCTGCACCATTATGATTCTCTCCTAGTTATAGTTGATCATGAAAATTTTTATCTGCTTTCTTTTTTTAAAATCAAAAGTCGGAGATGGATTTTAAACAGTTAACTCTTAACTAAATAATTATAAAAAAGACCCCGCGTTTAAGATAACACAGGGTCTTTTATCAAGCCACTTATCGTAAGTAGCCATTCATACGACCGTTACAGCGATTTAGGCGGCTAAACGAATCAGTTAAGACGGTTATATCGCTATTAGTCTATATGATTAGGCATCATACGGATCGCGTAATACGATGGTCTCATCACGATCTGGACCAGTAGAAATGATATCTACTGGGCAATCGATTAGTTGCTCAATACGCTTGATATAAGCCTTGGCTTCTTCTGGTAGATCGTCGTATTTAGTGATACCAACAGTTGAGCCTTTCCAGCCTGGTAATGTTTCGTACTTAGGCGTAACCGTTTCGTAGAACTCGCCATCATGGGCAGCAGCAAACTCAGACTCAGGGATGTCATAGCCCACACCAATACGAATTTCGTCTAGGCCATCTAGTACGTCAAGCTTGGTTAAGCAGATACCTGATAGTGAGTTTAATACCACGGCACGGCGCAATGCTTCGGCATCGAACCAACCACAACGGCGGGCACGACCAGTTGTCGCACCAAATTCATGACCGACTTTGGCCAAGTGCGCGCCTACGTCATCGAACAATTCTGTTGGGAATGGGCCACTACCAACACGGGTCGTATAAGCTTTGGTGATACCTAATACGTAGTCTAAGTAAAGTGGGCCAATACCGGTACCGGTTGATACACCACCAGCGGTAACGCTTGAGCTAGTTACGAACGGATAAGTACCATGGTCGATGTCAAGTAAGGTACCTTGCGCACCTTCAAACATTAGGTTTTTGCCTGCCAAACGGAACTGGTTTAGCTCTTCGGTCACGTCACAAACCAAATCTTTTAGCTCATCACGCCACTGTTGGCACAGCGCATAAGTCTCATCAAAGTCGATGGCATCTACTTTGTAATACTGGGTTAACTGGAAGTTGTGGTATTCGATTAAGTTGCGTAGCTTTTCTTCTAAATCATCACGGAAAAGGTCGGCCAGTTTAATCGCACGGCGTGCCACTTTGTCCTCATATGCAGGACCAATACCACGGCCAGTGGTACCAATTTTACCACTACCACGTTTGGCTTCACGCGCCTGATCTAGCGCAATGTGATATGGCAGAATTAATGGGCAGTTTGGTGAGATTCTTAGACGCTCACGTACTGGCACATTGTTGTCTTCCAGCTCTTTCATTTCGATCAACAAGGCTTCAGGTGATAGCACCACACCGTTACCGATAAAGCAGGTCACATCATCACGCAAAATACCGGATGGAATTAAATGTAGAACGGTTTTTTTGCCATCAACCACTAAGGTATGGCCAGCGTTATGACCACCTTGGAAACGTGCAACAGCAGACGCCTTCTCGGTTAGCAAGTCAACAATCTTGCCTTTACCTTCGTCGCCCCATTGGCTACCTAGTACTACGACATTCTTTCCCATAACAAATCCTTAACCACTTGTATTGAACTGTAAAAATTAAACTGCGTCATTAGTGGCGCATCTTTTTAGGCTTTTTGCTGTTTAATTCGGCGTTACGCTGCCTGTTAAACCGCGGTTAAAACCCACTCACCATCTTCTAGAACCAATTGATGGGTCACATTATTGGGCACATCGTGCTCGCTTAATGGACGCACCACTTTGTGACCTAAATCACGTAATTCTGCGATTTTGTTATCCAAGTCTTTTGCTAATTGCGTATTGTCATCAGCACGCACCCCTTGCATATCGGCAAAGCGTACCAGCACCAGCTTAGCTTCATTTAAGCTAATATAGCGCTGCAAACGCGTTACTTCTAAGCTAAAGCCTGTGGCACTGCGTGATGGCAACTCTTCTGCGATCGCTGTCTGTTGCTGCGCTGCGGCACTAAAGCTTTCGCCATTAAAGCGTCCGCCACGCACCACCGCTTGCGATTCATTATCAAAGTAGGCATTAAACACAATACCGGTATGATAATGGTAGCCAAGCTCAGTAATATCAACACTGACATTGCTCTGATATGTTTGTTTAATGTGAGCAACCATGGTCTGAACTTCTTTCACCGCTTTAATAATAGCGTCATCTTGGGTAGCAGTATCTGATAAAGCTTGCTTTAGCGCCGCCATGTCATGACCATGCACAGCCAATTGATAAAAGTCACTGCCCATCGGTAGATCAGCACAGATATGCTGTAGCTCTGGCAGCGCTTTATTGGCGTATAAATTCATTAATACGTCGGCATCACTGTCTGATAATCCTGCCAGCTCTTTTAGGCGTGCAAAGATAGCGACGTGGCCGATGTCTATGTGCAAATGATCTTTCAAGTTCAAGTTATCAATCAAAGCATAAAGTACATCAATTAGCTCGATATCAGCATCTAAACTATCACTACCGAAGATTTCAGCACCCAACTGTAACGGTGTGCGTGAGCCGAACAAGCCATTTGGCAAGGTACGAATCACGTGACCGGCATAGCAGTAACGGGCGATTTCATTGGCTTTACCCATTTTATTTAAGTGGGCATCAATACGTAGGATTTGCGGCGTAATATCGGCGCGCACCCCCATTAATCGTCCAGACAACTGATCAATAATTTTAAAAGTTTGACGTTTCAAATCTTCTGAGGCATTACCTAACAATGACTCGGTAAACTCAATCATCGGCGGACAAATCAGCTCATAACCACGGCTAATTAATAAGCGGGTCAACTTATAACGCAACCACTCTTGCTTTTGCGCCTCATCAGACAATAAATCGCTAACCCCATCAGGTAGCAACCAAATGTTATCTGTATCAGAGACATGCGCTAATTTATTGGACGATTGAATTTGACTTTTGCTTGAGGAGATAGAACTTTCAGACACAAGTAATCCTTGTTTGGGAGTGACACTTCATTATACAAATTTATGCGTCATGACCAAATCGTTAGTTAAAGTGTGTTAGTTAAAGTATAAGTAATCGGGACGTTGAATGGTTTAAACTTTAATGACAATCAATAATAACCGTCATCAATAACAGCTATCTATGACAGTTTGGCCAACATTTTAGACCATTGACTCCAAGCTATCATTAGCATCAATCGGTCAGCGGCATCATTAAGTTTAAGATAGATTGCTTTATTATCGCACTTTTATCTGACAACGTTATAAAACAAGCACAACCTTTTTAGTCTAGCATAGCTGGTCACTTTCGACTAGAGAAACAGTCTAATTTTATTAAAAATGATAACATTTTATTAAAGTGTCATCTGCCCAATGCGTTCATCGAAATTATGCTTATGGGGGATCAATGCTAACGAGTGACTAAAGCTAATGAGTAACTAAAGTAATAAGAGACTAGGATATTAACCGCCCTTCTATAATCGTTATTGCACGCCTATCTATAATACATAGGCTATATAGTGGTCTATGCCATAGAGCAATTGTATGTAACAGAGCAATACGAGCTGAGTCTTATTGAACAAGATATGTTACCATTTTAGACAGAAACAATATGCTTAAACGTGTCGCAAATCGTTTAAATGCGTTCACTGTAAGTTCACCGCTATATAAGAGATTGCGCTTTATGTCATCACCACATCCCGATCCACAATTAAATCAAAGAAACGTCCTAGGTACTGCCCTTGCCAGCTGCTGCTTTGACCCTATCACCGGCTTTTATCGTAACGGTTTTTGTCATACTGGGCCACAAGATGTTGGATTGCATACCGTTTGTGCAAAGATGACCAGTGAGTTTTTAAACTTTTCAGTCAAAACCGGCAATGATTTAGTCACACCGATGCCAGAATTCGGCTTTCCGGGTTTAAAGGCAGGTGATTACTGGTGTGTTTGTGCCCTACGTTGGTTAGATGCTTTAGATCATGGCGTAGCACCTAATATTAAGCTTGAAGCTTGCCATGAGAGTTTGCTTGAGCTGGTAGATATAGAGACACTAAAGCGCTATTCGCTGTAACTTAGTAGTGTCTATTCGTTCGGCTTTTATTCAGACGCCTATATTTAACGGCTTGCTCTATATAACTGACTGCTTTATTTAACTAAATAGTTAATGTTTTGTTTAAACAGTGACGTCTGTCATTTCACCACTGACAACTGAGTCTCATTTAACTGCGAAAATATCATGACCAATCCAAATAATGACCCAGCCAATAATGATTTAGCTCGTAATAATTCAACGAACGACTCAGTCGACACTCACTTGACCGATAACGACTTGGCTAGCCGCAGCCGCAATGTGGCTGATAACAATCAAGCCCAACAAACCTCTGCGAAAGGCTCAGTTCAACAATCCTCAGTCCAGCAGTCCTCAGCCGAAAGCAGTGCTGCCAACAGTCATCATTCTGCAACCATAAAACCCAAAAAAAAGCGGATAATAGCAGACAGATTAAAACGCAAGCCCAAGCCAGAGCAGCAACCCGTGATGACCGGTGATATTTATAACGACTATACACAACTACTAGACCCTGAGGCTGCCAAAGAGATTATGTCTTCAACCATGGCCGTCTATGATCCAGATGCAGAACGTATCGAAGACTTTGAACACTCAGGGATTAATGAGGTTATTAACTGCTGCGTTTACTCGCGTAAAACCGGTGAGTTTGTTGAAAAAATTGGCTTAGATGAAGTCAGTCGCACCTTGACCAATAAAAGTAACTTTATTTGGCTCGGCCTGTATGACCCCAGTATCGAGACGGTACAAACTGTGCAACGCGCGTTTGATATCCATGAGCTAGCATTAGAAGACGCGTTTAATGAAAATCAGCGCGCCAAAATCGAAAACTATGGCAATAACTCCATTTTCGTGGTGGTCAGAACTGCCTTTTTGGCCAATAACCATATTCATTATGGTGCCACTTCGATGTTTATGGGCAATAACTACATCATTACCATCCGCACTGGTGCTTCAAACTCTTATGCGCCAGTGCGAGCTTACTGTCACCGCCGCCCTGAAAAGATGGCGATGGGGCCAGTATTTGTGCTGCATGCGGTGCTTGACTATGTGGTCGACAGCTACTTGCCGATTACCGACAGCTTAGGTGAGTATCTGCGCGAACAAGAGCGTAATATCTTCTCTTATACCTTTAGTAAAGACACCTTAAAAAGCCTATACAAGCTAAAATCGCAACTGGTTCACATGCGTGCAGTAATGTTACCGGTACAAGACATCTGTAACTTCTTTATTAATCACAAAAAAGACGACTTAGTGTCTACCTTCCCCAATGCCGCCAAGCCCTACTTCCGTGACGTCAACGATCACCTACTACGCGCTTTAGATGCGGTCAATGGACTCAACGAAATGCTCAGCGTCGCGATGGACACTTACTTAGCAGTGGTGAATATGGGGCAAAACGAGGTAGTACGTAAGCTGGCTGCTTGGGCGGGTATCTTAGCGGTGCCGACTGCGGTGGCGGGGATATATGGCATGAACTTTGACTTCATGCCAGAGCTTCATTATGAGTATGCCTATTTTGTGATTCTAGGCACCATCTTCGTCACCTGTTTGATATTGTATTATCAGTTTAAAAAATCAGGTTGGCTATAAAGCTATAGCGCTTGGTTGCAACGCCTGTTTGGACAAGATATTGATTGGACCAGATATTGTTTGAACCAAATAGTTATACTACTCAGTTAGCTTTTCTGGTGTTTTAGGATCAGACTTTGGTTTAGCGTGATCTACTGATGGCAGATTATCATCAGGGCGACCATACAAGCTGGCGGTCCAGGTCAATAAAAACACTGCCAAACTTAGAATAAAGATAGACACCGTAATGGTAATCAGTAGCCACAGATGGAAGGTATCGGATACCGCCTGCACATCCACAACCAAATGTCGGGACAAGGCGGTAATCGCAATATAAATTAAGAACTGTACCGGCAAGCGATGGGTTTTAAAATAGATACCAATCATTGCCAACAGCTCAAGATAAATAAACAGCATCAAAATGTCTTTTAATGCTGCTTTACCGTTTTGAATAATACCGATAAACTCACTGCCAGCGGCCCATATCACTACAAATCCAATCACCAACAGCGCAATATAATGGCTGACATCAACCAATAGCTCGCCCAGTGCTTGAATCTTACTATCCCAGTCGCTTTTAGGCTGCATAAACACCTTTACTTGTTTTGTTAACTTAAAGACATGCTGCTCTTAATTTAAGAATAAACACTATATAACCAGTTAAGTGGTTGAGTTTTCTTTATTTTTTAACGACCGCTAAGTCAGCAATTAGCCAATAGCAGTGAGTGAACATTCCTAATTAGCGGTCAACAACAAAAGCGGACTGTCTAAAGCAAACCTCTATAAACTATAAACCAGCTGCTTTTTCCGCTGCTTCTACAGTTTGGCGAATTAAGGTATTAATTGTCATTGGACCCACTCCGCCTGGTACAGGGGTGTAAGCGGATGCAATCGACTCAATACCCGTCAACTCGATATCACCGACACCACCATTATCAGTCGGATGGAAGCCGGCATCGACTACTACAGCACCTGGTTTAATCCAGTCTTTTTTGATCAACTCAGGCACGCCCACAGCACCGACGATAATGTCAGCACGGCCAACGTGTTCAGCAAGGTTTTCAGTGCGAGAGTGGCAAGTAGTCACAGTGCAGTTGGCATTTAATAGCATTTGTGCCATTGGCTTACCTAGGATAGCACTACGGCCGACGACCACTGCATTTTTACCTGAAAATTCAATACCATAATGCTCAAGTAGATACATAATACCTTGAGGGGTACATGAACCATAAGCTGGCTCACCCATACTCATACGACCAAAGCCCAGTGAGGTCACGCCGTCCACATCTTTCGCTAAATCAATAGCGTCAAAGCAAGCACGCTCATCGATCTGCTCAGGTACTGGATGCTGTAGCAAGATACCGTGTACATCTGGATTATTATTAAGCTCATCAATCTTGGCCAACAGCTCCTCAGTGGTGGTACTGGCTGGCATTTCAACCTTGATAGACTCCATACCCACACGCTTACAGGCATTGCCTTTCATGCGTACGTAAGTCGCTGATGCCGGATCATCACCAACCAAAATGGTCGCCAATATAGGGGTACGACCTGTTTTTTCGATAAGGGCAGCAACGCGCTGGCTTAAGTCTGTCTCAATTTGTTTCGCAAGTGCTTTACCATCAAGGCGTGTTGCGGTGGCATCAGTCATATCTGGCTCCATCATGTCTAAAATCTGAAAGGATTAAAACGGGATAATCAACAACAGGATAATCAAATCCATTATAACGGCTATATTGTAACCCATGATGCACCAATAATCCGAGTCGCTTACCATCAAAATGCGACTTTTGCTCAATTTTTACTAGTTTGGCCGATTAATTTGAAATATATTGCTAATATGGCTTGTATTTTAATTTTTTTTTGGTATTATAAGTCACCTCAAATGGCTGGGTGGCAGAGTGGTTATGCAGCGGATTGCAAATCCGTGGACGCCGGTTCGATTCCGACCTCAGCCTCCAAATTTTTTTTTAAACTTTTAATAAGTTAAAGAAAAAAAGTGTTGACGAATATTATTTTTATGCTAATATACGCGCACTTAACGAGTTCACTACCAAGAACTTAGTTATAAAAGATTAAAAAGTTTTGCCCGGGTGGTGAAATTGGTAGACACAAGGGATTTAAAATCCCTCGATCGCAAGATCGTGCCGGTTCAAGTCCGGCTCCGGGTACCATTATATAGCACGATGAAAACAGAAAAAGGCTTCCAAGCAATTGGAAGCCTTTTTTCTTTGTGTGGGTTTTATTAAGCTTAATTATGTTGGGCTGACAGCCCAGCCTACGCTTGCTAGTCTATATTGGCAATCTCTTCATACCATTGCTTTGGTTCTCTTTTTAAGAATAATATCCATGCATATAGTAGCTTTCCTAATTTGAAGCGATCTACTATGGCTTCCTCATTCTTACTGTATAAAAAATATATTTTTACATTATCACCATCTATCTCAACCCCGTAGGAGTTACTGCTGATATCTGCGTTATATATTGAGATGTCTTTTAAACACCTTAAACACTCTGTCAAATAATCAATATGCGATTTTATCGACACCCCTCCACTATCTATCAGGTACGATGAGATTAAACTCTCTTCATCACTTTCTGTTGTGCTAGGACAGACAGTAGGGTTTAAATCTTCAGAGTCAGGGAACTTGAAATAACAAAACTTAAAGTTCATATTGATTAACTCCTACTCATCATAAGCTCATTCATTACACACCACTTTTTCAGCCTGACGTTTTTTTTATTCAGCGTAAAGAATCCTGGCTAATAACTATCCTGACACAGCCGGCTCTATATATTCTAAAGAAGCCCAACGTACTTTATCAGATAATAAACAGTATTCTTTTTCATAATTACAAATATAGAAACTTCCATGTCGCTCCCATTTATTGGCTATTAATTTAGATACAGCATCAATCTTCAGATTACTGTCAATCTCAAAAGAAATCTCATAATAATTACTTATCTTCCAATAGTTAGCAATTTTAAATAAAGAAGCTTTACCAAATTTATTAATTCGACGTTGCATTTGCTTTGCAATTTTTTCAGCAACTTTTTTATCTTCGCATATACAATATGTTTTTAAAAATAATATTATCACTTATGTTTGACCTTCCCATCTAAAGAAACACTAACATGTGAGCCCTCTCTACTTGTCCAACTTATTTTAGCTTTCCAGTTGTAGATATACCGTATCAACACTCGCTTTTGGATAAATCAGCTTTGGCACAGTGATTGCTATCAATAATAGTAGCAAGCTGTTAAAAACATGCGGTTTCATCTAAGCTATCCTATATAATTGAGTCATCACAACATCTGACTATCAGCACAGACAGGCAAACACCCTATGAGTCAAGCCAACCTTCCTACCCGAGCCTATCTATGGCTGACTGTATTTTTTGCAGTATTAACTTGGTCAGGTATCGCACCCAAAAGTTATTTTACGTGGTTTTTGGAGGTTGCCCCAGCCATTATGGCCTTGATTATCTTGGCAATGAGCTACCGCAAATTCCCGCTATCAGGGCTGACCTACACCTTGATATTATTGCATTGCATCGTGCTGATGGTCGGCGGTCATTATACTTATGCCGAAGTGCCTTTGTTCGATACGTTGGCGGAATGGTTTGGCTGGGGGCGCAATCATTATGATAAAGTGGGTCATTTTGTCCAAGGCTTTGTGCCTGCCTGTATCGCCAGAGAGCTTTTGATACGCTTTAATGTGGTAAAAAATGAACGCTGGCGTACGACCTTTGTCATCTCATTTTGTCTGGCATTTAGTGCGTTTTATGAGATGATTGAGTGGTGGGTGGCGATTGCAGTTGGTGAAGATGCTGAGGCGTTTTTGGGCACGCAGGGTTATGTTTGGGATACTCAGTCTGATATGTTTATGGCGTTGATTGGGGCGACTGTTTTTGTTGTCTTATTTAGAAAGTGGCAGGATGCTAGTATTCGAAAAGTGATTAAAGCTTAGATTAAGTGCTTTAGCTGCTGTGATACTAGCATTTTAACTTAGAGTATTTTAAAGAAACAGTAATCATAGCAGCCTAAATTAGGCCTTACCCTTTGCTAAGGCTGATAAACAAAATCAAAGTAGTATCTACGATTAAAATGACTAATCCAAATACTCAAAGTTCATTTTTATTTCACCTTGATTATCTAAGTTTACGGTCATTTTTGCCCATGGGGTTTTTGCATAGGGTGGGCTGGCTCTTAGTTCTCTGCTTTGTTTGATTAGCCATGCTTTGGTTAGAGGATGCAATTCTATATCGTTAATACTGCCGTCTTTCATCAGTCGAGCTAGTTTAACGGTTGGATTAGCGTCATCCGTCATATCTACTTTAAGTTGAACGCCTTGTTCACCATCTATATGCGCATTTAATTCATCTCCTAATAAAATAGTGATGCGTTCATTATCAGGCATTTCAGCTAGGGCTTTTCTTTCTTCCCAGTCTTTTTTAGGTATGAAAATAGGAGAGCCTAATTCATGTTCCTCAAGTTCACTGACCCTGCGCATATGTAAGCCAGGCCAACTGTCTTCTTCTGGGATATGCCTTGTTTCAAAGGTAATCTCTCCTGATTTATCTGCTGTAATGGTGAACTGTTCATAATCTAGTTCTTTTCTCATCAGTTCTAAAATCTCATCAACTTCATGTGGTTCATCATCAAAACCATAATCATGTCTTTTACCATCAATGAGCCAATAGAATAATACTCCCCAATGCTCAGGATAAACTGAACCTTGAAAAACCACTTTGTCACCATGATTGGCTAACAGCTTTTTAACCAGTTGAATAACCGTTGCGTTTAATTGTTTTGCTGTCATAAATTCCTCTATTTATTATTTAACCTAATGGCTTTCTGTCTTACACCATCAATTGAATAGGTAACATCAAATCTATCAGGGCGTTTGCTGGTGCCTGAATAAACGGGTTTAATGTTGACGATGACATCTTGATTGTTATCTCTTGCTTCCTTTAATCTGCGTTCAAATGTGCCCCAGTCTCCGCCTGAACCATTAAACTTTTTGTTCATAGCGACTAAGTTAATGCCTTCGCCCGGCCCTCCAAACATGGCCGCCAATAAATGCCCGCCATGGTCGTTATCTAGCCTATCGCTACCCCCTGCTTTTACTTGTTGATTGCCGTTACGGTCATTGGTTTCTTTAAAAAGTTTTGCCGTTACATTTTCTACTCGACCTTGAGAGTCTATTTTAAATTCTTGACCTCTTGTTGTGTGTATAGTGGCATTTGGATATTGGTCATAATTATTTAATAACCTATTCCAGTTACCTTTTTGTCCCGCCTCAGCAATAATAGTTCTGGAAGGAGAGCTTACAAACGTATTGGTTGGTTTGTTAGGTTCTTTTATTGTCACCTCACCTTTTCTAGGCTTAACATCAACCTCAACATACCTTTGACCTCTTGCTCTGGCTGCTTCATCAGGGTTCAATATTAACTTAACTGTTTTTGATTCATCTAATGGATGTTTGATGGTATAAACATCCTTACCGTCAATGCGAACGGGTTCACCAACATTCTTTGGTAACTCATCAAAACAATTCTTATTATGCACCCAAATACCATCTAAGCCACCAATACCACGGATAAAGAAGGTGTGATCTATATTGACTTCTAGGTTATAACTGTTGAGTGGTTTTTGTTCTACTCGTACACTTGTGACGGTTTGCCAGTTGCCGTCATCGTCTAGCACTTTGTGTCCAACTTCTAAGTCACCTGCATTTATCCAGTAAGCATTTTGTATGTCGCCTAGATAGTCTTTTTCTGGTGATGGTTTTGGTGGAGTTGCGTCTCCGCCATAGTTGCCAAAGTAAGGATGACGGCTATCTGATACGATGGTTTGACTGTTGCCATTTTCATCTGCGATGGTTACATAAGCGGTATCTGGGTCGATACTGCTGATGGTCTGTAGGACTTTATTAAAACTCATTAATCCCGTTATTTGATTGCGTGACCAAACTAACTCACCTATTTGTATCTGCTCAATAGGTTTAAAGCCCGCAATCGTTTTAACCATCATGTCACCACGGAATGAACAGCTAACGGGATCAGGAACACCATTATTTCGCGTATCTGTATGGTTGTTATTTGGTGTTTCCGGTCTTTCTTTGTTAACATCAGGCAAATCTTTAGCATCAGGTTTATCATAATCATAGTCAATTTCGAACTGACCATCAGGATATAGAGTAAAGGTCAAGTTCCATATTCTATCGCCTGTTAACTCCAATATTTTATCTCTTAACTCAACACTAAGTTTCATTAAAGCTTTAATATCTAGTCATGTAACATACTCATAAACTCTTCAAAATTATCTGCTACAAAATTTACAACCATTGAAGTCGCTCCATCTTTATTTTCAATAATATTATCATGATAAACTAAAACAACTTTTGGGTTATCACCGTTAGGATTTTCTCGATAGTCAAAACATATATAATCACCATTGGCAGTAAATGCAAATGTGACTAAACCTTTTATACCTCCATTATCTTGATCATTAATATTAACTTGTTCTTCAATAATAAAACCATCTATATGGTTTTGCTTAAAACTATAAAAACTAACATCTCTGTCATCAGGCTTTCCATAAATATCAACAAAATCGAAAATATCATTCTCTGGTCTTAGAGCGTCATGATCCTTGACTATATCTTTATAAGATTGAGGCAAACTATAGTTAAGTTGTTTTTCAATCAGAGATATATTATTAACATCATTCAAACCATTATCTTTGTATACGCTTATATGCATTTCCTATTTACCTTCCTTTAAAGAATTTTGACCTGTATGTGGAACATGTATATTGTGAATATTTTCTGGTACTAATTGCATATTATTTGGTGCTGATTGTGCATTATGATGCCATGCATAACCTATAGAATCCTTTACTCAAAAAAAGGCTGAGCTACATGCCCAGCCTTTCGCTCATCTTCTAATCTCGACTAAACTTACAAATATTCCGGTCTAAGCACACCCTCTAACATCGCATACGGAATAGTTAACTCGATAAAGCCCTGTGCAAAGGAGCCTAACTCATACGGCTGATATACCAGTACCAAACCTTCTTCACCAAAATAAAACTCATCACTGATAGAAAGCGCACTCTCAGCTTGAGTCCCAAGGCTGCTAGAACATAAAATAAATGGTAGGTGAGCAGATAAAATATACAAGAGCTATAACGATAGTCGTAGACCATACAAATGCATGATCTTTATTTGTAGTAAGAAAAAAACTGTATATAAGATTTATGAGATAGAAAAATATAATTCCCGATAAAATATAAATTATCATCGATATGTTTAAAAAAGCTTCTCCCAAATAATTTACCATCACCTCTTTTTTAGTAATTGCGAGTAAGCTAAATATAAAAAGAATAATAGAAGCTATAAGAGCTATAATTTTTTTATCGTGTTTCTTACTCAAGACGAAATATGAGGCGATTAATGTCGCACACATGCTGAAATAAAAACTTCCTGCCAAACTTATAGTATTGATAAGGAAGTTATTAGTCATATAGGTTATGAACAAAGCAACTGCTAATAAATTAACTATTAAAAATATTATATAACTCATTGTTCATCTGCCTTATCGATGATACTTATATTAGTATTTTATAGTCGAATGGTATTGCTTTAAACTCAATCTCATGCATTGTTAATTTATGACTATCCTGCATAACCTATATCATCCTTTACTCAAAAAAGGCTGAGCTACATGCCCAGCCTATCAACTCTAATCAAACATCTTCAATGTTGTTTCTATTAATCTTAAACGCCAACCCTCACTGTTTTATGACTGTTATAAAAGCCTATCAATTTGTTGTAGTTTAATTTAACTTTCTCACCTTCTATTTTATTTTCAAAATGATCAATAATCTCAAATGCTTCATGTGAGACCTCAAAGTTTCCATTTAAAATTAAATCTACGGCTAAATCAAAGGACTTCTCAGGAGGATAGTTACGAAGACAATGTACAAAAGTCCCTCTTTTATTTAAATAAGCATTATCATTTATTAATTCACATAATGCATAATAAACTCGCTCATTCTTTGTATCTGATAAGGTAATAGCTAATTGATATTTAGTTAGAATATTGATCTTCGGATCTCTCAATAAACTCAACTTCTCTTCTATATCTAACTTTTTTAACATTGGGTTTACTAAACTATGGGTTGCTGTCACTTAAAAAAGTCTGATTAATCTCTTCTGCCAGTTCAACCTCATCAGGATAATCTTTGGTATCTTGATACAGCTCTTTTATTTTTTTGAATGTGAAATTCACATCTTGACTACTTAAGAACTTGGTAAAATTGTTGCCCCCAAACCTTGCTAAATAATCAACATGGTCATCTCGATAAGGGGCATTTTCAGATTCAAAAAAATCAATAATCTCCTGCCTATCGACAGGCACAATATCATCAGCATACGAAATCAGATGCTCTGTGATATAGGTGACTAGATCCATTATTTAACCTGCTTACTACAAATAAAGAATGGGTTGTTATTGACTGGCTTTAAAGTTTTTTAGTTCTTCGTAAAACCATGGGTGTAATTTGGTTGGAGTCAGAAAATTCCTCGTTAATGATAGGTAATAGAACATATCTTCTTTAATATAATAAGCCCCATAAAGCGACACATCCAAACGATATCCTCTGTTTTCATCTTGGAATATCTGAACGAACTCATCTGTTAAGTTGTCTTTTATGGATAACCTAGTACCTACTCTATCCAAATAGTACAAAGAAGACATAAACAATAAACTTTTAATATTACACCATACCACCTCTGATAATATCGGATTATTATCCTCATCCACCGCTTCACGATATATGATGCCTGTGGCTTGTTCAATACAATACCAATTATCAACATATGGATTAGCAAAGTGACAACACCCCTCTGCCAGCTCAACCTCATCAGGATAATCTTTATCAGCTTGATACAGCTCTTTTATTTCCTGAAATGAAAAATTTGCATTTTGATTTTTCAAAAAAGTGGTAAAGTGATTACCCCCAAACCTTGCTAAAAAATCAACATGGTCTTCACGATAAGGGGCATTTTCAGATTCAAAAAAATCAATAATCTCCTGCCTATCGACAGGCACAATATCATCAGCATAAGAAATCAGACGCTCTGTGATATAGGTGACTAGGTCCATTATTCTTCTCCTTTGAAAAGGTTGGGTCCTTGTCGTTTTGGTATTGCTGTATCTTGATAAATCTGTTGAATGTTTGGTTCGGCGCACGTTAAACAGGGGTCCATCTGTTGATTATCTAGTATATCAGCATCTTTATCTGTATATGGATTGCCATCTTTTCCGCACCATAGCGTTGCCGAACCCGTAGCAGGGCTAGGGTTATTACCTGCTACCATAGCACAAGCAGGTTCAGCACAAACGCCAGGCTTGTTGCCTAATTCACCATTAGGACCCTCTCCCCTAACAATACCATTGTTTTCATTAAGGGCACTGGTGCTGACGTTATACTTGCCGAAAATAAAAAATGGGAGCCCACACCATGGGCAGATATTTTTTGAGTAAAAGAATATGGTGCTGATATATAACTGTATTGCTAATATAATAATTAAAATATATATGGGTAAATTTAGTGTTTCTAATAATGTCATGCCTAAAATCATAGTCAGAAATGGCAAACATATAAAATTTTTTTATATGCCATTAATTTAGAAAACTGGATATATTAACTTTCTTAAAATAAACTGTTTATTTTCTGAGCCGTCATTTTCAAGAAACAGTTGATCATGAGATGTTATTTTAATATAACTATCACAATCTTCTAGGCTTATAAAACTATGTTCTTTTAGTCCTTTTATATCTGATTGTAATAAATCAAGTAGCTCTTTACTAAACCACATAACAGAACCAATAAACTCGATGTATCCGTTGTGAAAAGTATAACGTCCAGGATTTGAAGACGTATCAATAATTGTTCTATCTAAAGGATAAGGTAGTCTATTACTTTTTTTTGGTAACATTGAATAATTTCTTCCGTTGACTTCATAATAACTAACATCATCCATATTTTGCCATGTATCATAATCTTCATCATAAACTCGACCTTGCAGAAAATACGAACTCTTAAATAAAGGTATCAATATATTCTCTAACTCATTAAAACCAATTTCTATATTTTTTATAATTAATATATTTATTTTACTATTTGCAATATAAGTAAAATCGATTTCATAACCGTCAAACTCCACATTAAAATCACTAGCAATTAGCATTCTTACCTTGTTTTTTGTTAATTTATTTTTTTCAAAATTAAAAACATCTACTTTTTCTGACACCATTAGAGGTGAAATACAATCCCAGACCTTTTTAGCATCTTGAAAGCTCTTCTTAAAAACAAGGCATGCGTTATAACTCATTATTTATACCCCTTTATGATTACATTTACCCCAAGGCGTTTGCCGTAATTTATTAACGGTGTAGCATCAGCTAAGC
The DNA here is from genome assembly GCF_002313155.2 of Psychrobacter sp. FDAARGOS_221. Taxonomy (NCBI): domain Bacteria; kingdom Pseudomonadati; phylum Pseudomonadota; class Gammaproteobacteria; order Moraxellales; family Moraxellaceae; genus Psychrobacter; species Psychrobacter sp. FDAARGOS_221. The sequence goes on along the minus strand of NZ_NWFK02000001.1, from coordinate 2,630,722 downwards.
CTCCTGCCTATACTCGACAGATGTCATATCACTAAAAGAATGATAGCGTCTTTCAGCCTTATAAACCTTGTTCCAACCTACTCAATATCTGGCTGTTGACAATTTATACATTTTTTTTGAAAAATAAACTTAATGCCATTCCAACTCAAACCATACTTGCCGAAAGCAAAAAAAGGAAGCCCACACCACGGGCAGATATTTTTTGAGAGAAAAATAAACATACTGATATATAACTGAATTGCTAATATAATAATTAAAATAACTATCGGTAAATTTAGTATTTCTAATATATTTATGCCTAAAAACATAGTCAGAAATGGTAAACATATAAAATTTTTTTATATTTCATTAGTTGATGATAAGCTTTTAATTTATGATTATCCTGCATAACTTATAGAATCCTTTACTCAAAGAAGGCTGAGCTAAAAACCCAGACTACTATCATTTAAACTAAAGATAAGATATCAACAGCTTATTTTTAATGAAGTAAATTCAGCTACACCTGCGCCAATCAAACCAATTACAAATGTTAATATTCTTAGCTCATTTTGAGAATTATGTAGTATGGAGTATGAGCGATCCTGAGCTTCTGTTAAATAATTATCCTCAACCGCCACCTTAGCCGTTTCACCCGCATTCACTGCATCAGTAACTTCTCCTGTGGTAGAGCCAATCGCCACTCCTGCTAAAGTAGTGATATTACTTATGGTATCCTTTTGTTCAGCGGTCAATTCACTTGGGCTATCTACTTTGTAGATATATTTAGTTAATAGAATAGCTGTTCCTTCTCCAGCACTGGCACCCAATCCACCAGTAACCATATCATTGCCAGTAGCATAGCTCACTGCTGCACCTAATATGGCATGAGCGAGTAGATGCTGTGGGCTATTAACCCCTGCAAGGTCTGTATTTTGATTTTGAAAACAATAGTAATCTTATTTTTTATCTGATAGTTCAAATTTTGCTCTATCATGGGCTTTAAGTGAAGTGTCTATAGCTTCATACCAGTCATCCCAAAGCGCTTGATCAATTGGCTTTCCTTCAACTAAAGACATGGAACCTAAAAGCCCACCTATATCATCAGACTTTGACCTATCATAATAACTCTCTAAAAAAACGAACATCGCTTTATAAGCTTCTTCATGTGTTAAATACTCTTTCATAATAATACCTCTTATTTCTTCTGCTTAGGTTTTATAGGAGATGAAAGTCCTGTTTCAGGATTAAAAACTTTCGGAATCTTATTTAGCTTGTCATATTAAATAGCTCGTAGTGATAACTTTACTCTCACTCAAAGGCTCATCGTAGATAGTACAACTCTAATAATTAGCGGGTATGCTAATAACAATATCAGCACCCCTACTCCAAAAATCAGTAACTTACTTTTTTTCATTTTAGTTTCAATCTACGGGTTGCTGACATTTAAATACCCTTATTCTAGTATTGTTTATTCACTGAGGATTATCTAAGTCTTCTCTAATGATCTGCCGGACCTTAACACTAAACAACGTAATTGGTACTAGTACTAAAAATATCAGTAAGCAAAATATCAAATCTTTTTTTAAAACCTCTAATGTCATGTTTTGTTGTTGATACGAGCCTACATCACTTAAAAATATACCTAGGGCGAATATGAAACATTTAATAATAGCAGTTAAATAAGGATGGCCTTTAATTCTCCACATTATAATAACTGCGGTACAGACCATAATTATGACTGTATCCATATATTATTTATCCTTCTCCGTTATATTTTGAATGGATTTAATACCAGCTTGATTTATCATAGTTTGATTTATAAAAACAACATTTATCTTAGCTCATAGAATTAAATTCGCTTAAGCAAACATAACACAGCCAGTTTGTATTTAGCATAAAAAAAGAGCTGAATCTTTCAGCTCTTTTTAAGTTAACACTACTAGATTTATTGCTAAACCAAACGATGGCTAGCAAAACGAATCGGTAATCTTCGGCACAGACAAACCAAATATAGGACGCAGATATAAGGCTAAAAAAGTACCTGCCATCGCCAATACACCCCAAATATAGCCATGCAAACTAAACGAGGCGATACCACCGAAGTAAGCACCAATGTTACAGCCAAATGCCAAACGTGCGCCATAGCCCATTAACAAACCGCCAATTACTGAGGCCAAGAAATTACCAAAAGTAATCTGAGTAAACTTAAACAAACCGCCAGCAGCCGATGCCACAAACGCACCGATCATAATGCCAAAGTTTAATACAGTGGTTGAATCAGCAAAGATAGACGACTGTAAAGCAGCCGCATTATCGCCTTGCCAATAGCCCCAGTTGGCCACATCAAAGCCGCCGAGACTGGCAATCTTAGAGCCCCACAGGGCAAAGGCTGAGGTTACACCCCAAGGCTCGCCACGGGTCATTAAAGTTAACGCATTAAGCACCGCCAACACGATGGCTGCCGCAAATAAAGGCCATGCACCACGAAAGATACGTACCCAGCCTTGTGCTGTTGGCAGTGGTGCCATTTTGGGCGCATGTTTCTTCTTCTCGATCACCCAAGTTATCCAGGCAATCAAAGCAAACAACACAAGAGATACAGCCCAAGCGCCGCCATAGCCAAGGCCGGTCGAGGTCGCTAGCGAATAAGCGCCCATTGACGGCATCTCTTCTGTCCAAAACGGTAAGTGGTAGGCGCCAATGGTTGCGCCGATAATAAAGAAAATTAAGGTAATAAACATCACCGAGCGACCGCCGCCGACTGCATATAAGGTGCCTGACGCACAACCGCCACCCAGCTGCATCCCAATACCGAACATAAATGAGCCAACCAGTAAGCTTACCCCCACTGGCGCCACATAACCGGCAACCGGGCCGCCAAAGAAGCTGATGCCATACGCCAAAATAGGCGCAAACAAGCTCACTGCAATGGCCAGCATTAGCATATGCGCACGCAGGGCTTGGCCGTTACCCACTGAGGTCATGCGCCGAAAAGCAGAGGTAAACCCAAAACGGGCATGAAATAAAGTAAATCCGAGTAAAAAGCCCAATATCATTAATATCGGTTGTGACAGTTGCTGGGTCGCAAACAAATAAACTACCAATGCCAGCCCTACCAAGCTGCCGCCAGCCACCAAGCCTTTTTGTGGTGCAGCAAGCTGCAAGGAGGATGCGGATGGACGGCTTGACGGTATATCCGTCACATGAACCGTTTGTGATGTTTTCATAATCGCCTCAAAAAACAATCGCTTGTCAATAAATAATGGTGTTGTAAAACACGCATCAGTATAGTGGCTCTATCATAGTGCTAAATTTATAAACTTAAAGCCAGTATTGGCGACAATTGGGCATAAGCATATGCAGATTGGCTATAACCAAACGATTGTTTGCTTTTATAACGGTGTTATGACTTGTTAATGACTGTCTGTATTAACGGCTATCTGCTTTTATAAAGGCGTCTCCCACAGGGCTTGGGCATTGATACGACGACTGTCAATCACAGGATAACCGCTAAACTTTAGAGTTACGCCCTCAGACGTGGCGTTTAGCTGACACTGCGCTCCCAATGGAAAGCTGTGCTTATTGGGTGTATGCCCAAACGGCAGACCGGTATACACTGGTAATTTAGTCATCTGTTGCAGCTGCTTGATGACTTCAGATAGCCCATAGCTACTGTTATAGCCATCAGTGCCGACATTGCTAAAGCTACCCAATACGATGGCTTGTTGATTGTTAAAGACACCAGACAAATACAAGCTATACAGCATACGCTCAATACGAAATGGCTGCTCACCCACTTCTTCTAAGAATACAATACCGCCGTCTGGATTTGGCATATAATCAGTGCCTGCTAACGCAGCGACCACGCTAAGATTACCGCCCCACAATACACCGGATAGTGATGTTTCTGATCCGACTGGTGCAGCATCTTTTAGCTTAATGGTTAGATTGGGATTGGTTAAAGCATCGACAAAACCTTGACAGCTGACTTGGTCAGGCTCGGGTTTGTTAAATTCACTATACAGCATCGGTGCTGCCAAGCTGCTCATGCCGCCTTGCGCCAGCAGCGCACACTGTATGGCAGTCACATCACTAAAGCCGGCCAATATAGTACCGCGCTCCCGCATCACCTGCCCCAGTCGCTGCCAATCGACAGATTCTAGCAGTCTCATTGCGCCATAGCCACCGCGCACCGCCCATAGCAGCTTAGGTGTGGCTACTTGTTCGTTTGCTACCTGCTGCAAATCATTGGCGCGCTGCTCATCAGTACCACCAAAGCGAAGGTGTCTACGCGGCACAATATCACCATTTTCAATAACAAACCCCGCTTGCGCCATGCGTCTTATTACTGAGTCATTCGGACTGGGGTCAGGGACCAGGTTAGAGCATGAAAATAGACGCGTCGCCACAGCCGTTGAGGTATCAACTGTCGGATAAAAGGCCGCGCTGTTTGGATTAATAGCAAAGGAGCTACTATTTTGCGCACTGGCTGCACTTAAGCCATTAGCACCACTTGCACCTAGTAAGGTGTAGGTTAACAGCTGTCTGCGCTTAATATTAATCATGTTCTGATCTGGCTTTTGATTGCCCATAATAGTGTTACCTTCTTCTTGTCTGTTTGCTGTCTGTTTTTATCTGTCTAAGTCTATACTCTGCTAATCTTAACGGTGCTTATTATAGGATTGGTTATGTTAACAAGGCGATTATAACTTGTATCAATTCTTGAACCCAAAAACTACCCAGCTCTGCGTTATAATAGAGGCTTAATATCTGATGCTTAAAACTAGGAGCTTAAATCAGCCCTGTGCTTATTTCCAATAAATACAACACATACTGACAACTTATGCCCGCTCATGACTTAACTCAGAGCATAGGTTGTTGATCCAATTCAGGGTAGCTTTAAGCTACTGTTATGCAAGATAGCTTTTTCATACAAGATAACTTTATTCTTATCATATCTTTTAGGATTTATTATGAGTTATACCTTTAATCGTACCTTTCCGCATACCCGCTTACGCCGCTTACGTGTCCATGATCACGTCCGTTCTATGATTCGTGAAGTTGAGCTACTACCGAAACATCTAATCGCACCGGTGTTTGTGCTTGAAGGTGAAAATCAGCGTGAAGCCGTACCTAGTATGCCAGGGGTTGAACGTCTATCGATTGATTTACTGATTGATTATGCCAAACAGCTATTGGCTGAAGGCGTGACTACCGTAGACATCTTCCCAGTGATTGATGCCAGCTTAAAAACTGAAGATGGCCGCGCTGCTTATGATCCAGATGGTTTGGCATGTCGTGCGGTTCGTGCTCTAAAACAGCATGTACCCGAAATGGTTGTTATGACTGATGTGGCACTAGATCCGTATACTTCACATGGTCAAGATGGTCTGCTTGATGAAAATGGCTATGTGGTCAATGACGATACTGTTGACGTCTTGGTTAAGCAAGCCTTAGCACATGCTCGTGCTGGCGCAGATATCATCTCACCCAGTGACATGATGGATGGTCGTATTTTAGCGATTCGTGAAGCCTTTGAAGAGGAAGGTTTTGTTAATACCGGTCTAATGGCCTACTCTGCTAAATACGCGTCTGCCTATTATGGTCCGTTCCGTGATGCGGTTGGCAGTGCTGGCAACTTAAAAGGTGGTCATAAAAAACAATATCAGATGGACTTTGGTAACCGTGCTGAAGCCTTGCATGAAGTAGCAATGGATATTAATGAAGGTGCGGACATGGTGATGATTAAGCCAGGTCAACCTTATTTGGACTTAATCCGTGAAGTCAAAGATACGTTCGGTGTACCGACCTTTGCTTATCAAGTATCCGGTGAGTATGCGATGCATATGGCCGCTATCCAAAATGGTTGGTTATCAGATGCGGTTATCTTAGAGTCATTGATTGGCTTTAGACGTGCTGGCGCAGATGGCATCTTAACTTATTTTGCCTTAGAAGCAGCCAAACAGTTGAATGCGCTAAATTCAAAATAAGATAGTTGAAAAAACAACATGCAGTAGTTGGCTGGCTAAATCTTGTAAGCGCTTTGATGCTACAGTATTAGTCAGCCAAGTTAGTACAGCCAAATCAGTTATTTAACCCTAATAGAGAATAAAAAAATCCCCGTAAATTTTACGGGGATTTTTTTATTCTCTAGCTATTAATGAGTAACGAATAAAGGTTAAACACTAAATAGCATTTCGTAAATTAAGTTTCGATTAGAAACGTTTTACGTAAGAGATGCCATATACCCATGGCTTAAGCTCAACTTTACCTAGCTTGTCACCGTCAACACGTACATCAGTATCTAGGTCGATGTAACGAGCGTCTAAACGGATTGCATCAGTTGGAGTCACTTTGAAGTCAACACCAGCATGGCCAGCAACTGCCCATTTGTTTTTCAGCTCAAGATCAGCATCAGAACCTTGTAAGCGCTCTTTAAAGAATGCAGTGTAGTTCGCGCCAACACCGATAAATGGTTTGATGTTGTTATGAACGCTGTCAAAGTGATACTGTAAAGATAGCGTTGGTGGTAACAACTGAGTTTTAGCTTTAGTGATGTCACCGTTAGCATCTTTTAATTCGATGTCATGACGGAATGGGTGTGCTAATAATAGCTCAACACCAACGTTGTCAGCAACAAAGTATTCAGTAGTTAAAGTAGGTTTGATGTCTGAATCAACTTCTACTTTAAGACCGTTATCTAAAGTACCGTTGTTGCTTTTTGGGTCAACATAAGCTGCACCAGCACCAACTGTCCACGTACCAGCGGTTTCTGCCATTGCAGATGTCATGCTTAGACCAGCTAGAGCAGCTAATAGTAATGCTTGACGTTTAATCATAGTATCCTCAACTTAATTTAAGTACATAGGTAAAAGCGCATCATTTCAGCTTAATTAAACAACCTAAAAGTGTTTGCGCTTATTTATTGACATCTAAACAGTTAGAATCTGGCTTGTTGTGATTCCTAACCGCCTAAGTCTATTATATTACATACCCTCAAAAAGAGTAAGGTTTTTTAACTAAAAACATACGACTTCACAGTCGACCCTACCAAGTTTGTAGGTTGATACCTACAAACGAGTAAGACAAGTGCTTAGCTAAATTAAACCCTCACACCTTCACATTTAGGTACAATAACAAAACTTATAATCAGCTTATTATAACAGAATAGCTTTGTAATAGACAAACATATTGATTCAACAAAATAGGGCACTGCGTTAATAATATGCAAAAAAACATAACCTCATTTTACTTATCTTTGGACCTATATATAACCAACACAACCTACTGTTAAATAGTTTGTAAATCATCAACCTAATCATTAAATTCAGAGAATTAAGTAACTGTTAATAGCCACTATGCATAGGTCATATCAGGCCTGGCGCCCAGATTAGATCGTATACTTTTATATAGATCATCATTGAGAGTTTTAACTGGCATTCCGACATAACGCCCTAATTTTGATTAGATAATAAAACCAAAAACTACTCAGAATAACCATAAAAAAACCTAAGCAATGATAGTTCTGGTAACAAAAAACCTGTATAAAAGGTATCAATAATAACAAAATTCAAGGCTTTACAACCAGTTAAACGCCGGTTAATGAGGCTTGATTTGGGTACATTGGTATTGTTAGTGGACTGATAAGCTAAAACGACATTAGGACTTTTTTCTCACGCTAACCGGTTGTGATTTCAGCATTTCCCCCTATAATACATCTTCCCCATTGATAACCTTTAACGTCATTAACGTATCGTCTATCACTGCTATATTAATAGCCTATTTACCGATAATTTAAGACCTCGTTATAAATACCCTGTTATTAATACAATACAGTCGCTTTAACCGATTATCTAAATATCAAGTGACTTATAAACACTTATAAATATAGTGACTCAAAAACCACAATCCTATCAATCTAATGTCATCAAGCTGCATTTATGCCGTGTATGATTATTGTATTTATGACGATAATGGCTACGGACTCTTGGTCTTTACGACGACACGACTACTGAACGACATTATTGAACCACTTATCACTGATTGACCCCTATTTAATCGACAACACAAAAGGTGCACCATGAGCAAGCTCAATCCCAAACAACAAGAGGCCATGACTTATGTATCCGGTCCCCTACTGGTTCTAGCGGGTGCAGGCTCAGGTAAAACTTCTGTTATTACCCGTAAGATTGCTTATCTGATTGAACAGTGCAACATTCCTGCTGAGCGTATTACTGCGGTTACCTTTACTAATAAGGCAGCGCGTGAGATGAAAGCCAGGGTAACCACTTTGCTGCCTAAAGAAAAGACCCGTGGCTTAACCGTATCGACCTTCCACCAATTTGGCCTACAGTTTTTGCGCTATGAGCTGCTACACACCCCCTTAAAAGGTAACTTCTCTATTATGGATGCTGAAGACAGTAAGCGTCTATTAATGGAGCTGATGATGCGTGACAACCTATCAGGTGCTGAGAGCCGTGAACTGGTTGGCAAAGCCATTAAGTTTATCTCTGATTGGAAAAACGACTTAATTGAACCTGATAAAGCCATGGATACCTTAGACGATCCAGAAGACATGATTTTTGCCAACTTATATGCCTTATATGAGCGTAATTTGCGTGCTTATAATGCGGTAGACTTTGATGATCTGATTGTGTTGCCCGCCAAAATCTTACGTGAAAATGCACAGCTGCGTGACAAGTGGCAAAACCGTATCCGTTACTTATTGGTCGATGAATATCAAGATACCAACACCGCTCAGTATGAGCTGATTAAGTTGATTGTTGGGCCGACCGGTAAGTTTACAGTGGTAGGTGATGATGACCAGTCTATTTATGCTTGGCGTGGTGCCAGACCAGAAAACATGGCACTGCTTAAACAAGACTTCCCTAAGCTTAAAGTGATTAAGCTTGAGCAAAACTACCGCTCAACCAACCGTATTCTAAACGCAGCCAATACGGTCATCATGAACAATGAGCATTTGTTCGAAAAAGCATTATGGTCGGACAAAGGTCAAGGCGAGAAGATTCGCATTATTAACTGTCGCAACGATGATGATGAGTCAGAGCGTGTAGCGAAAGAAATCGTCACTCACAAACTGCGTCATGGCAATGAGTGGGAGCAATATGCGGTACTGTATCGCAGTAACTTCCAAGCACGAATGCTAGAAGCGCAGCTGCGTCAGTTACAGGTGCCTTATAAGCTCTCTGGCGGGCAATCTTTCTTCGCACGCAGTGAAATTAAAGACGTGATGGGTTATTTGCGCCTTATCCTAAACCCTGAAGATGACAGTGCCTTTTTGCGTATCGTCAATACTCCAAAACGTGGATTGGGTCCAGCCACTTTAGAGAAACTGGGGCTATTTGCGCAGGAGCATAGCGTGTCGTTGCTGGCTGCCTGTACTCACGGTGGCCTGCCTCATGTGCTGCCAACCAAAGCCTATAGCACGCTCAAAGACTTCGGTGACTTTATCGAGCATTACACCCGTGAGCTAGATCAGCATCCAGATCCAGTGCCTTTAGTGCGTCAAATGATCGATGAGACCGGTTATATTGACTTTGTTCGCAGCGACTCCAAAACCCCGCAGCAAGAGAAAAACCGTCTCGATAACATCGAAATGCTGTATACCAGTATTCAAGCGCTAATCAACCGTGCTGATGATGACGATGACAAGACCATTGATGCTGTCATTCGTAAGCTGGTGCTCCTCGATATGCTAGAGCAGCAACAAGAAGAAGAAAATACCAACAAGGTTAACTTAATGACCTTGCACGCTGCCAAAGGTCTAGAGTTTGACTTTGTCTACATTATGGGGCTTGAAGAAGAGCTGTTGCCACATCGCAACTCTATTATTGGTGAGACCATCGAAGAAGAACGCCGCTTGATGTATGTGGGCATTACCCGTGCTCGCCGTGAGCTGACCTTAACCTTGGCGGCTCAACGTCGTGGCGGCGGTCAAATGCGAACGACCACTCAAAGCCGCTTCTTAGAAGAGCTGCCCGAAGAGCATCTAGACTGGCCAGCCAATGCCAAAAAGAAAAAAGCAGAGCGTGATCCACAAGTGGTCGCCAATGAGTATATGGCCAACATTAAAGCGCTATTACAAAAAAAGAAAAAATAGAAGATACCTGATTCTACAATGATGTCGATACTGATGAGGCAAAACGCTCAAGCCGTGGCAGTGAGTGATTGCTACGATGAGGCTAACAATATTTTCGTATATGGGTGTCAATCACAAAGCGAGCTACCGAACGACCTATTGTTAGCGTCTAGAGATGGCAAATATGGTTATGTTAATCACAATCATGACATTGTTATTGACTTTAAATATGAGGATGCTGCCACGTTCTCTGAAGGCTTAGCGGCAGTATCGTTAGACAATCAATATGGATACATTGATCAACATGGCAATGAGGTTATTGGGTTTAAGTTTGACTATGCCGAGTCATTTAACAACGGTCAAGCTTTAGTCTGTGACTCATTTCGTTATACCTTTATCAACCGCAGCGGGGTCGTAGTTTCGAAATATAAGCTGCAAAGTTATGTCGAATTCACAGACGGCTTAGCCATTTTTGAACAAAATGAAAAGTATGGTCTGATAAACCAATCTGGAGATATCATTATTGCTGCTAAATATGATGGTATCACCAGCTTCTCAGAGGGGCTAATCGGCGTCCAAGTTATTAAATATGACAAAGACGATGTTGATATCTTATCTGGCTATATCAATCTTGAGGGTGAAACGGTCATACCTCTCGAGTATGAAAATGGCTATGCGTTCTCACAGGGACTCGCGCCTGTTGAAAAGCAGGGTAAGTTTGGCTTTATAAATCGCAATAATGAGGTCGTTATCCCTTTTAAATTTGATCATGCTCATGCATTTTCTGACGGCAATCTGGCTCGTGTGAAGATCGGTGAACAATGGGGATTTATCCATTTAAATGGCGAATTAGCCTTTCCGCTTTACGATAATGCAAGCCTGTTCCGTGATGGTCTAAGCACTGTGAGAAAACACGGTAAATCCGGTGTCATCAATACCGCAGGCGATACCGTCATAGCTTTTGAATTTGATATGGCCTATTTTGACTTTATTGATGGATTAGCTAGAGTCAATAAAGCTGGTAAATGGGGCGTCATCGATACGCAACGCAATATCATCATTCCCATAGAATATGACGAGATAGGCTATTTTAGTGAGGGATTAATTGCCGCCAATAAAAATGGCAGCTGGGGCTATTTAGACCATCAAGGTAAGGTGGTTATTGGCTTTAATTATCAAAGTGCTGCTGCTTTTGTTGCCGGCTTGGCACCGGTTCAACTCAATGACAAATATGGATTTATTAATCGTAAAGGCGAGCCGCTTATTGCATTTGACTATGACATGGCCTATTGCTTTGAAAATGGGTTGGCAGCGGTTGAGCAAGACGGTGTTTTAGGTTTTATCAACACCTCTGGAAAGTTGGTCATTCCCTATCGTTTTGATATGGTAGGTCGCCAATCCTATGGATTAATTCAGGTTAAAACCTTGGATGGTGACTGGATAAAGCTCAACTTCAAAGGTCATACAATGACCACTATCAAGACGCAGGCTTTTGGGTCAACTCACTCATTACTGGGTTTAAAAATTTATTAATACCCGCTTATAAGTGTCAATAAAACTTAACGTATTGTCGGTTAATATTGTAAAATAACCTCAAAATGGCAGGAGTCACTCCTGTCATTTTTGTTTCTACTATCAATCATCCAATCTACCATCAACTCTATTAGGGGCGCGTATGTCGAGTAATACTGAGCACACATCCAAGCAAGATATTCCCCCTGAAGGTTACGACCGCGCCGAAGATAAGCTCATTTATTTGCAGACCTTGGTCGCAGATAATGACTTGACGCTTATGGCTGATTTCTTAGAGGAGCAGTCTGAATATGAGATTGCCAACCTACTAGAATCTTTCCCTAGCGATGATCGTAAGCTGATTTGGACACAAGTCCCGATAGATATTAAAGGGGAGGTACTGGCCGAAGTTGAGGATGATATTCGTCCGTCACTGATGGAGAATATGCAAGCCGGCGAAATTGAAACGCTTGCTGAAGATCTAGATGCACAAGACATTGCTGAGATTCTAGACACCGTTGATGACAAGGTGCGCTCTGAGGTGATGTCGAATCTTGATGATGACATTCGACTACAGGTCAGTCAGCTAAACACCTATGAAGAGTACGAGGTCGGTGACTATATGGACCCCGACACCATTCAGATTCAAGGCAATATTACTCTAGAACAAGTTCAAGACTGGCTGCGTCAAGACGAAGACCTGCTGGATGACCAAACTCAAGAGCTGATCGTGGTCGATGCCAGTCATCAGCTGTTGGGGCTATTAAGCTTAGTCGATTTGATTAAATACCCACAGCAGTCGTTGGTTGAACAGTGGATTGACCCTGCAGTGACCATTAATGATCGGATGGATATTCAAGATGCGGCTGCGGTCTTTCGCTCATCAGATATTCGCTACGCCCCCGTCGTTAACAGCTTTGGCGAGCTGGTCGGTCAACTTAACGCTGAAGATATTATGGAAATTATCCAAGATGACGTCGATAGTACCATGAAGCACTTAGCCGGTGTGAGTGATGAAGAAGAGCTGTTCGCGCCTATCTTGCGCAGTGCCAAAAGCCGTAGCGTGTGGCTCGGTATTAACTTATTGACCGCCCTACTCGCCGCTTCGGTGATTGGTCAGTTTGAAGAGGTCTTGGCACATGTGGTAGCGTTGGCAGTACTGATGCCAGTGGTCGCCAGTATGGGCGGTATCGCTGGAAGCCAGACATTAACCGTCGTCATCCGCGGTTTGGCGATGGGTCAAATTGGTGGTTCTAACCGAATCTGGTTATTGAACAAAGAGCTGTGGGTCGGTGCGTTAAATGGCATCATCTGGGCGATTATCATGGCCATTATCGCTCAGTTCTGGTTCCATACGCCGATGATTAGCGTGGTTATTGGCCTTGCGATTGCCATTAATATGACCGCTGCCAATGTGGCCGGTATCAGTATCCCATTAATGCTCAAGCGGATGGATATTGACCCTGCGCTATCGGCCTCAGTCATCTTGACCACAGTCACTGATATCGTCGGCTTTATGTCATTCTTAGGCTTAGCAAGTTTGCTTATCTTATAATCGAGCCTCACTATTTATACTATAAAACTTATATTATAAAACCAAAGGACAGTCATGAATTCTGTACAAGTAAAAATCTTAAACCCAAAAATTGGTAACGACCCAAACTTCCCACTGCCAACGCGTGCCACTGACGGCTCAGCTGGTATTGATTTACGCGCTTGCATTGATGAGCCAATCACGATTAAAGCTGGTGAAACTCAACTAATCGGCACTGGCTTAGCCATTTATATCGCCGATCCTAACTATGCCGGTATCATTCTGCCACGCTCAGGCTTGGGTCATAAGCATGGCATCGTGCTGGGCAACTTGGTTGGTCTGATTGATGCCGATTATCAAGGTGAGCTGATGGTGAGTGTCTGGAACCGTAGCGACAGTGACTTTGTGCTGAATCCTGCTGAACGTATGGCGCAGTATATGGTAGTGCCCGTTGTGCGCCCTGAATTTGCTATCGTGGAAGAATTCGATGAACAAAGCGCGCGCGGTGCTGGCGGCTTTGGACATTCTGGTCGTCAGTAACGCCTGCATTGTTGCATGATTGTGACAGTGTGGCACATTATTAGAGTCTGAAGCGGGAGTTTAGCCGTGATAGTAGCGGCTATCCTGCAGTAAGTCATGGCGATGCGGACTGTGGCTAGAGACAGTGTCGAGATAACAGCAATGACTCTGGCCACGATAGTCTGCACGCCATGAGTGATGCAGATATGAGCGGATAGCACGATTGGCTCCTAAGCCTAGTTTTGACAGTGGTTAGTAGTCATTGTTAACGACTATTCGCCCCTTTTATTGATTTGCAACCTACAAAAATTATCCATAAATGCCTTGCTCTGAGACTGTAACAGAGTGTGTATTGTCAAACTCGAGTGCCGGGTGCTATATTTAAAGATAGCAGTTGCATTATTGCCTGCTGTATTGACAGTGGACTTTGATACCCGTACTCGTAAACGGACCATACCAATAACTGGTTTACCTTAAATTAGGCCGCTCTGTGGCCATCACGGGTAAGTAGCACTGTGCTAATGACTGCGTTCGTTTATGGAGTTGTCTCTTGCCCTCACATCCTTTTGTCGCTCAGCGCCCCTTGTTTAAAGCCTATGATATTCGTGGTAAACATGCGCTGTTCACCCCGCCTTTTGTTGCCGCGTTAAGCCGCGTTTTTGCCCGCTATTTGCGTGATAGCATTGGCGCGTCGCAGATTGTGATTGGCTATGATATGCGTCAAGATAGTCAGACGATTGCTGAGCAATTTGCGCTCAGTTGTCGTCAGGCGGGTGTTGAGGTCATCTGGTTGGGGCTGGTGACCACACCGATTATGGTGTTCTGGGCCAACCAATATCAGGGACATGGTCTGATTACTACTGCCAGTCATTCGACCCGTTTTATCAATGGCATTAAGTGGGTGGTGCATGGGCAGTCGCCCAGTAGCGAAGATATTATCGCCCTGTATGATCAACTGGCGACCGAGACTTATGAGCTGTCTCCTGAACTTGAAACCACTGAATTAGCTGCTGACCTTACTAACTTAGACCCTACTCATTTAATCACGCTAAGCCGTGAACAAGTGACAGCACCCTATTTTGCTAGCGCCAAACAAGCCATCGATCATATCCAACCGCTGTATCAAGCGCAGCTCACACATATGGCGTCCAATACTGCCATTCCCAATGCTCAGCCATTAAAGGTAGTCATTGACTGCCTAAATGGGGCTACTGGACCGTTTGCGCCGTTGTTTTTTGGTCAACTGTCAAATCTGTGTGCTGAGGCTGTGTTATTAAACCAAGATCCCAACGGGCAGTTCCCAAAAGGTGATCCTGACCCGACTCAGCCCCATCGCTTGCGTGAATTGCAAGCATCGGTGATTGAACATCAAGCCGATATCGGCCTTGGCTTTGATGGTGATGGTGACCGCTTAATGGTCGTCGATAATCTGGGTCGACCATTAGCACCGGATCATCTGCTTTATCTATTGGCGCAAGTGGCGGTAGAGGACTATTACTTAGGTCACAAGCACAATGTTGACTTAAATCACGATACTAACAGTCGCGTAGAAGTATCTGCTGCAAATAACAATAGCAATCAAAAACCGATTGTCATCTTTGATGTTAAATGCGCACATCAAGTGCCACAGCTATTAGAACAAATCGGTGCGACTGGGCAAATGAGCAAAACCGGCAGCAGCATCTTGCGTCATGCGGTATATGCCAAAAGCCGTCAGTTAGCCGATAACTATTCTCCTGCTGACTCAACTGACGCTGAAGAGCAAGGCCCCCTATTTGCCGGTGAATTATCCGGTCACTTCTTATTCAACGATGGCTACTTCTTATTGCACGATGATGCGATGTATGCTGGATTACGCCTATTAAACTGGTTGGTTTATAACACCCAGCGCTATCAGTTAGTGACAAACAAATCGCTACAACTGTCAGACATCTTAGATGGTCTACCGCCACTGGTCAGCACCGCAGATGAGTACTTACCGCTATCAGGCTTAACTGACCTAGCTTTAAGCCCCGGCCTATCTGAGTCTGAGCTTGAACCTGATTTGTCGAATGAAACAGCCTCTCCGGATGAGATGTCTGCAGCAGGAAAATACACTGACACGCATGAATTTCCGGCGAAAGTTGCCGATTCAGTTAATAGTAAAAACCCAGTACAACTGGTCCGTGATAAACTAAGCCAGTTGTGCCAACGGCTACAACAACATCCTGAAACCTTAAACCTCAACTTCGCCCCTGAGAAAGTACGTCTCAGCTGCATTGATGGCTTACGTTTGGATTTTGACCAAGGTTTTGGGATAATAAGATTGTGTAACTATCCCCTAAAATAGCACAGCTCAAACGTAGAATTTCTTATAAAATACCATACCCTTAAGCAGTTTTGATATGAGCAAACAAATGACTTAAACGTAAATAGTATCGATTTTAAAAGAATCAAAAGCAGGAATACCTGCTAAAGAGCTGTGCCGTAAATGTGGGACTGCTAATTCAACTTTTTATAATAAGAGACGTTAAGAAACAGTCTGAGGGACTGTTTTAGTGACGCAAGACGGAACGATAGCGAAGTTAAATCGAAATACGGCTGTATAGAAGCGCCTCTGACGTCAAACGACTAAAAGAGCTTGAAGAAGAAAACCGTAGGCTTAAACAGATGTATGCTGATTTAAGCCTCAAATCGCAAATGCAGGAAGAGATCATAAAAAAGCTATAGCGCCTGCTTGCGATCGCAAAGTCTGGGCGCAAAAGTTACAGGCGCAGTATGGTGTCAGTATTGCGGTAAGTTGTCAGGTGGTCTACATGAGTCGAACCACTTACTACTATAAGCCTAAACTATCTGATGATAGCGAGATTGTTGATGTCTTAAATAAGCTTACGGACAAGCATAATCGTTGGGGTTTCCCAAAGTGCTTAAAATGCATACGCAAGCTTGGCTACTCATGGAATCATAAGCGCGTACACCGTGTTTACACAGCGTTAAACTTGAATCTTCACCGTAAATCTAAAAGACGGCTACCAATACGCAATCCTCAGCCGCTAAGTGCGCCAAGTGTATTAGGGCATACTTGGTTTATGGATTTCATGAGCGACAAACTGCATGACAATATTCGCTTTCGAACCTTTAATGTGATTGATGATTACAACCGTGAAGTATTAGGTATTGATATTAGTACCAATATGCCTTCACTCCGAGTAATTCGCTACCTTGATTAGTTAGCTGAGTGGCATAGCTATCCTAAGCAAATTCGTGTGGATAACGGCAGTAAGTTTACATCTAGCACATTCACTGATTGGGCATCGACTCACGGTATCTACATTGACTATATCGAGCCTGGATGTCCTTATCAGAATACTTATATTGAAACAAACTTATATTAGTAGGGAACATAGAGATAAAAAAAGGCAGCTATAATTAATTATAACTGCCTTTTTGTTCATTCATTATTATTATGACAAATAAATTACTGTCAACTGCAACGAGTACAGACTACTTTATTGCTTCTCAGCACCAAACGTACCTTGGAAAGCAGTACCAGTACCAGGTACATCTCCTTTACCACCTATATCTAGAGCTTGCTGGTAAATACCACCGATATATTTTGCATCTTCTCCATAAAAACCACCTGCTGTATCAATGTTATTAGCATCGCCAGCAAATGTATTGCCCTCTATATTCGCCTCGATAAATACTTTACCGCTTGGGTTATACTTAAAGTCACCTGCAAACGACAACTCTCCTGTGAGCGTATTACTAATAAAGTCCACGTCAAATGTAGAGGTTCCATTGGTTATCGGTCCACTACGCGCGCCGTCGCCTAGATGTAAATTTTCCATATAAGTAGCCACACCTGTATAGTTTATTAGGCCATCATTAACACCTGTCTCTAAATTATACTGTGCTAAATTTTTCATATAGGTCATGTCAGCTAGATCCGTCGCATTACCTTGAGAAAATACATTAGAAAATCTGGCTTGCTTGCCAACAAAGAATCCGCCATCAGGGTCGCCATAGACATGTCCAATTTGCATCTGCGAGTCAAAGTCTTTGTATACTGCTGAATACGCCAAAGTTAAGCCAATAGGACCTTGTACTGTTACACTGTCTTGATGCTCTTTGAAGCCATCACCATAATCAGTATCCTTTTCTCCTTTAACAGCTATCGTCACTTTATCCTTAATGCTGTCTGGATTTATCATGTCTACGCGGGCTAGAAAACTGTCATAGCTGGTAAAGTTATCACCTTGTTTATTATCAATAGCAAGCTCAACATCACCAAACTGTCCTCCTAGCTTTATGGTTTCATCCCAATCTGATTTATCATTTCTAATTTGCACATAACCAATGGCATCATCTGTAAATGAGCCTTTTGAACTACTTAATGTATTACTTTGAAATCCGCTTAATCCTGTATCTGGCGCAACCTCAACATTAACCGGTAAGACCGGCTCAGGTTTCGGTAAAACGTCTGGTGCAGGGGTTTCTTGCTTTGACGCACCATAGCTCCCTATAATATGATTGCCTTGATACGTCCCACCTAAGTGCTCAGCCAAATCACCATAAAAACTACCAGAAGTTTCAAAACCCTTGTTATTTCTAGCTGTTCCTGAAAACTGGTTACCCTCTATTCTTGCTGATAAGTCTACTTTTTTGTTGTCTGCAAAATTTAAGCTGCCTGTCATTTCTTTTGCAACAAAGTCTGTAACAAATGATGACTCGCCCAACTCAACCTTATCAGCTTGTCTCATATCACGATAAGTCGCATCACCGCTATATAATACTCTACCCTCGCTTGGCATATTCTCTGTGGCAGTTGCATTACCGACAGCAAATGCACCTTCTAATGGAATCTCCATTGACGCAAAGGTAGCATTACCAGCAATCTGACCAATCATCATCTGATCATCGTAATTTTTATATACAGACTGATACGTTACTGGCAGTTCGCCTAGTTCGGTCTTGATACTGGTGTCATTAGTGGCGGTATTAAAACCTCTATCTGTTTCTGAACCATTGTTAAAATTAATATCTAGCTTTGGTAACAGCCCATTAGAAATAATATCTGTACGCGCGACCACCTTATCATTATCAACTTCGAAGTCTCGAGTTGTGGTTGCAAACTTTTTGTTTAACAGATCAACAGCTACTTGTAGTGTTTGTACACCTGATTGATTGCTTTTTGGTTCTGCTGGAACTTCGGGCTCTGCAGGATCAACTACCACAGCATCTACTTGCGTCGCACCATAGGTACCTTGGAAAGTAGTTGCTGTTCCAGGCTCATCTCCTTTGCCACCTTCAGTCAATACTTGTTGATAAACACCGCCTATATACTTGGCATCTTCACCATAAAAGCTACCTGAGGCATCAATATTGTTGGTATTACCAGAAAATTGATTTCCATCAATAACCGCTTCAATACGAACCTTGCCACTTGAGTTATAAGCTAGCTCTTGATCAAATGAGAGCTCACCTTTAACTGAGTTGCCGACAAAATCAACATCAAACTTAGAAACGCCATCGACAACAGGTCCGGTATGAACTTTATCGCCTTGATGGATGTTTTCTAGATAAGTAGCAACACCTTCATAACTCACCTTACCATCACCACTATTACCACTTTCAATCTGATACTGAGCCAAGTCTTTCATATACTGCATATCATCTAAACTTGTCGCATTACCTTGAGCAAATACAGTTGAAAGCCTCGCATCTTTACCTACCCAAAAACCACCATCAGGCTCTCCATAGACATGACCCAGTTGCATTGCACCATCAAAGTCTTTGTAAATCGTCGTATAATCCATAGTCATGGTAGAAGATCCTTTAACTTCAGTCTTATCTTTATGAAGTTTAAATCCATTACCATAACTTGCATCATCATCAGCTTTAATATTGATGGCAACTTTTTGTTTGATTTTTTTAGCGTTGGTCATATCAGAACGCATTAAAAAGCTATCATAACTGGTGAAATTATCTCCTTCACGATTGTCTATCGCTATGAGCTGCCCATCTTCCTCTACTGTCTCTATCCAATCTGATTTATCATCATGTATGTCTGTGTTAATTTTGGCGCTGACAACGAATCCTGAAGAGTTGCTGACTGTATTACTTTGAAAGCCAGTTAGCTCATCTTGCACAGGTGTATCAGGATTGATAGGTGGCGCTATCTTTTTAGCACCATAGGTTCCTATAAACTGCTTATTATCACCTGAATTTGCATAGACGCCACCTAGGTATTTGGCGCCTGATCCATAAAACCCACCCGATGTTTCTATCCCCTGACTACTGCCTTGAAACTTATTGCCTTCTATTAAAGCCTGAATTGCTATTTCATTACCTTCAGGCATATATTGATAATCAGCGTCTTTAAATTTTAAGGTACCATTAACTGACTTATTAATAAAATCAACATCAAAATCAGAACTACCACTAACAACGTCAGTGTCTTGCTCTTTATAAGTCGCCATACCTTTGTAATTTACTTTGCCTTCATCTCGAACTGCCAGCTCATTAAAATCATCTAAGTTCGTGGCTCGCCCTTGTGCATATACGGTAGCAAGTGGCTGATTAAAAAAGATACTACTTTTAATGTCGCCATTGATATGGCCTATCTGCATGACTTCATCAAAGTTTTTATAAATAGAATCATAGTTTAAACTACGATTATAAAGTGTAATTACACCATCATAACCTTTGAAACTTAGGCTGCCAGAGTGCTGTTTCAATCCTGCCTCTACATCTCCGTACGCCGTATCATCTTCACCGCGTAATTGAATATCAAGCGGTGCCAATGACGACTTGTCACTAACATCATTAACATTAACTTTTTGCATATCAAAATTGTCTGGCGAACTAGTAAATACACCAGAGGCTGTCCCAACCGCTACAATCTGTGCACCTGATATAACAGAGTCTGGTGAAACAAAATTGCCCAGCCTTGTTTCTGCCAATGCTGCTAGTGCTTCATTCTTGGCTTGCTCTGCTGCTTGTAAGGCTTCATTAGCAACCGCAACTTCTGCTTTGGCTTGGTCAACTTGGGCTTGTGCGTCTGCTTTGGCTGCGCCTATTGCTTGTTGCGCTGCCGCTTGAGCTTTAGCTAGTGTTTCCTCTGCTGCTGCTTTAGCAGTTTGTGCTGCTGTGGCTGCTGTTTCTGCGCTTTGTTTGGCTGCTTCTGCTTTTTGTAGCGCTTGGGTTAGCTTGGTATTGTCACTACCTGCTTGTTCGGCTTGCTGTTTAGCTGTTTGCGCTTCGGCTTTGGCTTGGTCTGCTTCTTGTTTGGCTGCTTTTGCTGCCGCTTGCGCTTCTAAGGCTTGTCGCTTGGCAGTGTCGACTGCTTTTTGAGCGTCGCTTATTTGGGCTTGTGCTTGTTTGACGGCTGTGTCTTTGGCGGCTTCTGCCTGTGCTTTTGCTGCTAGTGCTTCATTCTTGGCTTGCTCTGCTGCTTGTAAGGCTTCATTAGCAACCGCAACTTCTGCTTTGGCTTGGTCAACTTGGGCTTGTGCGTCTGCTTTGGCTGCGCCTATTGCTTGTTGCGCTGCCGCTTGAGCTTTAGCTAGTGTTTCCTCTGCTGCTGCTTTAGCAGTTTGTGCTGCTGTGGCTGCTGTTTCTGCGCTTTGTTTGGCTGCTTCTGCTTTTTGTAGCGCTTGGGTTAGCTTGGTATTGTCACTACCTGCTTGTTCGGCTTGCTGTTTAGCTGTTTGCGCTTCGGCTTTGGCTTGGTCTGCTTCTTGTTTGGCTGCTTTTGCTGCCGCTTGCGCTTCTAAGGCTTGTCGCTTGGCAGTGTCGACTGCTTTTTGAGCGTCGCTTATTTGGGCTTGTGCTTGTTTGACGGCTGTGTCTTTGGCGGCTTCTGCCTGTGCTTTTGCTGCTAGTGCTTCATTCTTGGCTTGCTCTGCTGCTTGTAAGGCTTCGTTAGCAACCGCAACTTCTGCTTTGGCTTGGTCAACTTGGGCTTGTGCGTCTGCTTTGGCTGCGCCTATTGCTTGTTGCGCTGCCGCTTGAGCTTTAGCTAGTGTTTCCTCTGCTGCTGCTTTAGCAGTTTGTGCTGCTGTGGCTGCTGTTTCTGCGCTTTGTTTGGCTGCTTCTGCTTTTTGTAGCGCTTGGGTTAGCTTGGTATTGTCACTACCTGCTTGTTCGGCTTGCTGTTTAGCTGTTTGCGCTTCGGCTTTGGCTTGGTCTGCTTCTTGTTTGGCTGCTTTTGCTGCCGCTTGCGCTTCTAAGGCTTGTCGCTTGGCAGTGTCGACTGCTTTTTGAGCGTCGCTTATTTGGGCTTGTGCTTGTTTGACGGCTGTGTCTTTGGCGGCTTCTGCCTGTGCTTTTGCTGCTAGTGCTTCATTCTTGGCTTGCTCTGCTGCTTGTAAGGCTTCGTTAGCAACCGCAACTTCTGCTTTGGCTTGGTCAACTTGGGCTTGTGCGTCTGCTTTGGCTGCGCCTATTGCTTGTTGCGCTGCCGCTTGAGCTTTAGCTAGTGTTTCCTCTGCTGCTGCTTTAGCAGTTTGTGCTGCTGTGGCTGCTGTTTCTGCGCTTTGTTTGGCTGCTTCTGCTTTTTGTAGCGCTTGGGTTAGCTTGGTATTGTCACTACCTGCTTGTTCGGCTTGCTGTTTAGCTGTTTGCGCTTCGGCTTTGGCTTGGTCTGCTTCTTGTTTGGCTGCTTTTGCTGCCGCTTGCGCTTCTAAGGCTTGTCGCTTGGCAGTGTCGACTGCTTTTTGAGCGTCGCTTATTTGGGCTTGTGCTTGTTTGACGGCTGTGTCTTTGGCGGCTTCTGCCTGTGCTTTTGCTGCTAGTGCTTCATTCTTGGCTTGCTCTGCTGCTTGTAAGGCTTCATTAGCAACCGCAACTTCTGCTTTGGCTTGGTCAACTTGGGCTTGTGCGTCTGCTTTGGCTGCGCCTATTGCTTGTTGCGCTGCCGCTTGAGCTTTAGCTAGTGTTTCCTCTGCTGCTGCTTTAGCAGTTTGTGCTGCTGTGGCTGCTGTTTCTGCGCTTTGTTTGGCTGCTTCTGCTTTTTGTAGCGCTTGGGTTAGCTTGGTATTGTCACTACCTGCTTGTTCGGCTTGCTGTTTAGCTGTTTGCGCTTCGGCTTTGGCTTGGTCTGCTTCTTGTTTGGCTGCTTTTGCTGCCGCTTGCGCTTCTAAGGCTTGTCGCTTGGCAGTGTCGACTGCTTTTTGAGCGTCGCTTATTTGGGCTTGTGCCAATGAATCAGTAGTGCTAACGAGCTCTGTAGGGCTAGTATAATTACCTCCTGAACCACTGCCGCCACATGAAGCAAGAATTACCGATGTCAATAACACAACACTTGGTTTTAATTTGGTACTAATTTTATCTATTGTTATGTCCATTAAGATGGACTGTTTATTTGGTAGCATTAAACTATCTCCCTGTTTATATATATAAAATTAGATGATTTAACTAAAACACCCTATAGTTAGCTATTTACTAAACACTATTTTTTGAAAACCTTTAATTTTTTTTATCATTTACTCTATTACATTTAGCTTAAATACAAAAAACAACTAAACATTTACACTTTGAAATATGATACAAAAAACTAATAATATCAAGCTTTATTTGATATTACGGACACCACTATTAATGTAATTTAATCAGTTATTTTAGAATTTTTAATTATATAATTTATTCTTATACCTTATAGGTTGTTGATAATAATATAATTAAAACTTTATAAGTTGCGTATTGTTAAAGCTGAACAACTTGGTATTTAGTGAAATATAAAAATACAACAAAGCTACCTCTAAGCAACTCAAGGTTTTTAAAAGTAATAAAAACTATTCTTGAAATCTTCACCAATGAAGGTGTCGGTAAACTGATCAGTCGTAATATTGATGAGGCGTTGAGCTAAAGCGCCCAACACTTCTAGGGCAATCTAATAGGCACATATCTCAACTGAACTATGATGGTCGCTGCCATAAATCTTAATATAGTGATTGCCTCTTTTGGTGGTATAAAAAGAGGTCATATTATCAAAATGCTCACCCTTCACACGCCCGTTGGGTGAGTCAATGTAAGCCACTTTGATTTTGCTATAACCTGTATTACGAATAATCACTTCTTGATTGGCCAGCAGCCACAAACTAAAGCGCTTTCCTCGCTTTAAGTCACCGCTGAAGCTGCCGCAATAACTGCCTTTAGCAAACACAAGCTTAGTCGTTGGTTCTGCTGCCTGAGCTGAGGTAGCAAGCAGCGCCGCTGTTATGACAAGCGATGCCGCAGATGCAATATTTTTCATAGCATTCCTTTTTTGTAGAGGCCTTTTTAGTTAGGCTCTTTTAATTAGGGCTTTTTTAATTAGACACTTTTCATTCAGGCTTTGTATCGCTAATGCCTGATGTGGCTTGTATTGTGCTCTTTACTCAACGAATTGAGCAAACTTTATCCAAAAACAGCCTCATACTCTGCGTCATCAAAGCCGCACAGACATACCGATTTACCATTAATCTCACCCTCAATCATAGGGCGCTTAATCATGCTGGTGTTTTCTACCAACAAGTCGATAGCAGTATCGACACTGGCATCTGCCGCTGCTTTTTGCTCATCAGTCAAATTACGCCATGTGGTGCCACGTTTATTTAATACTTTGGCAATGCCCAACGCATCGACCCAACGTTGAACACTGTCCTTATCAATGCCTTGCTTTTTATAATCATGAAAGTCATACGCCACGCCCATCTCATCAAGCTTGGTAAAGGCTTTTTTCATGGTGCTACAAGCTTTAATGCCATAAACGGTGATTGTCATAATAGCTCCTTTTTGATTGATTATTTTACTCAACTATTTAACTAAACCACTAAACCACTAAACCACTAAACGTTTAGTCTAACTGTAGTAAAGATTAATAGCAGAAGAAATTAATGGTGTTGAAAAGCGTTAAGTGTATTTAAACCATAAAGTCAGCAATACAATGCTCATTCCAACCAATATGAGTTTTTTTATTACCTTTAAACAGATTGAAATACTCTAAGCTGTCTGCATTGATTCGTAACGCCGGCTTTTTTAGCGCCGTTCGGATTATTAGAATCAATAATCCTAACCCAGAAAGCAGCATAAACCCCCATCCTATCAGCAGTAGTGTCAAATCCGCATCAGCCCGATCCATTGCCACTGTAAAATACCCAGCGATAAACATAACTAACACACCACTCAATGTGCCCCATAACCTTGCTTTGGTGTAATACAAATCAATTGGGTAGCTTAACTCAATCGTCTGTCCTTTGCTGGACGGATATGTTTTAAGATTTTAAATATGAGTCAATAGCGACTCCCTTTATGGCTTGTTTTATTGCTAGTTTTATTGCTTGGGTTATCGCTTCATTTACAGTCAGGCGCGTTATAATAGAATAAATGATAGTTTCAGCGCTGTGCTGATGGCAATGACCCACTATGTTTATTAGCAAATCAGCTTTTACCATCGCAATTTTAGTCAATTTGCGCTATTCTATCGTATCTGATTTTTCTCATTATTTATTACTCTTTTTTTCTAGAACTTTATCAAAAACATCTAACTTAGAGCCTATTATGAGCACTGCAGCAACTGATCAAGTAAATCCTAATCATTATAACCCACAAGCCATTGAAGCGAAGCAGCAAGCCAAATGGGACGCTGACAAGCGCTTTGAGGTCAGCAATGACATCAGCAAAGACAGCCGCACCCGTTATATGCTGTCAATGTTCCCTTACCCAAGCGGTAAGCTGCACATGGGCCACGTACGTAACTATACCATCTCAGATGTGCTAAGCCGTTATTATCGTTTGAAAGGTGAAAAAGTGCTGCAACCCATGGGTTGGGATGCCTTTGGTATGCCTGCTGAAAACGCAGCGATTGCCAACCAAGTTGCGCCTGCAAAATGGACTTTTGCCAACATTGATAACATGCGCGCGCAGCTAAAAACCTTAGGTTTATCAATTGATTGGTCACGTGAATTTGCGACCTGTACGCCTGAATATTATCGCTGGGAACAGTGGTTCTTCTTACAGCTTTACAAAAAAGGCTTGGTGTATAAAAAACTGGCCACAGTGAACTGGGACCCAGTCGATAATACAGTATTGGCCAATGAACAAGTCATCGATGGTAAAGGCTGGCGCAGTGGTGCTCCGGTTGAGAAGCGTGACATTCCGATGTACTACTTCAAAATTACTGAGTATGCTGACGAGCTGCTAGATGACTTAGACAAGCTAGAAGGTCAATGGCCAAGTGATGTATTGACCATGCAGCGCAACTGGATTGGCCGTAGCCAAGGTATGGAAGTGCATTTCCCATACAAAAACAGCGATGACATCAGCACGCTAGACGTGTTCACTACCCGCCCAGATACCTTGATGGGTGTGACTTATGTGGCAGTCGCTGCTGAG
The DNA here is from genome assembly GCF_002313155.2 of Psychrobacter sp. FDAARGOS_221. NCBI lineage: Bacteria > Pseudomonadati > Pseudomonadota > Gammaproteobacteria > Moraxellales > Moraxellaceae > Psychrobacter > Psychrobacter sp. FDAARGOS_221. Next base: position 2,604,722 of record NZ_NWFK02000001.1, on the reverse strand, counting down.
CACAGATTGGCCAAATTAGCCGCCGAACAAGATCCAAAAATTGCTGAATTTTGTGAACTGTGCAAAAAAGGCTCAGTTGCTGAAGCCGATCTTGCTAAAGCCGATAAAATTGGCATGGACACGGGCTTAACTGTCACCCATCCATTAACCGGTGAAGAGATTCCTGTATGGGTTGCCAACTATGTATTGATGAGCTACGGCTCAGGCGCAGTAATGGCGGTACCAGCGCACGATGAGCGCGACTACGAATTTGCGACCAAATATAACCTACCTATCAAAACGGTTATTGAAACGCCTGAAGATCATGAAGGCGCCTACACTGAGCGTGGCACGCTGGTCAACTCTGGTGAGTTCGATGGCTTAGACTTTGAAGGTTCATTTGAAGCGATGTTAGCCAAACTTGAGCCACAAAACTTAGCCTCACGTAAGATTCAATTCCGTCTACGTGACTGGGGGGTTTCACGTCAGCGCTATTGGGGCTGTCCGATCCCAATGATCAACTGTGAATACTGTGGTAACGTCCCAGTTGAAGAGTCTGATTTGCCAATTAAATTGCCAACAGATGTGGTGCCAGATGGCCGTGGTAATCCACTGAAAAACATGCCTGAGTTTGTTAATACCACTTGTCCAAAATGTGGTGGCCCAGCAGAGCGTGAAACCGATACTTTTGACACCTTTATGGAATCAAGCTGGTACTACGCTCGCTTTGCCAGCCCAAATGATGACACTCAAATGGTTGATAAAGCAGCGGCCGATACTTGGTTGCCAGTCGATCAATACGTCGGCGGTGTTGAACATGCGGTGATGCACTTACTATATGCTCGCTTCTATCACAAATTGATGCGTGATGAAGGCCTGGTATCTGGTGATGAACCGTTCAAAAACCTACTGACTCAAGGTATGGTATTGGCCGGCACCTTGTATCGTGACAATCCTGAGGGCGGTAAAACCTATTACTTCGCTGATGATGTCGACATTCAGTTTGATGAGCGTGGTCAACCAGTTAGCGCTATCTTAAAAGAAGACGGTCAACCGGTGACCATTGGTAAGATTGAGAAAATGTCGAAGTCGAAGAACAATGGCGTCGACCCACAAACCACCATTGATCAATATGGTGCAGATACAGTGCGTTTATACACTCTATTTGCAGCACCTGCTGATCAGACCCTTGAATGGTCAGACGATTCATTAAAAGGTCCGTATAACTTCTTGAAAAAAGTATGGCGTACTGTTCAGAGTCACACCCAAGCGATTACAGACTTGTCATTAACGATCGACAGCTTGCCAGCTATTGCTGAGCTAGATACTGCTCAGTTAAGCAAAGCGGCGAAAGACTTACGTCGTAAAACACACGAAGTGATTGCCAAGATTGATAATGACTTAGGCGAGCGTTTATCATTAAACACGCCAGTATCAAGCTTAATGGAGCTTGAAAATGAGCTGGGTAACTTTGCGTCAAGCACTAAGACCCATACTGCTGAAACCTTAGCGGTACAGCATGAAGCCATTACTAGTCTATTAACCCTATTATCCGCTTATGCGCCGCATATCGCTGAACATCTGCTTGAAAAATTAGGTGTCGATACGCTAAACCTAAGCTACCCTCAACTCGATGAGGCAGCACTGGTCCAAGACACCATCACCATGGTGATTCAGGTAAATGGTAAAGTACGCGGTAAGATGGAAGTGGCGCCAAACAGCGATCCTGAGAGCCTAAAAGCTCAAGCTAAAGAAGTCGAGAGTGTGGCGAAATACCTCACTGGCGAAATCAAAAAAGAGATCGTGGTACCAAATAAGCTGGTTAACATTGTAGTGGTAGGTTAATGATGACGACTCTACGCAGTAATTTGGGCATAAGCCGCCAAGGTGCCAGTCACCTCGCGGCTTCCACAAGCCTGTGTGATAAAAAAACCACTTTAAAACGCTTATTATCTGCCTTGATGGCAGCAGCGGTGATTGGCTCACCGCTGTTATTAAGCGGTTGTGGTTTTCATTTACGTGGCTATGAGACACCCCTAACCTATTCTGTTAGCAGTGCCGTGCTCAGTATCGATGACGATCCGGTCAGCTTCCGCTTAAAGCAGCCGTTAAAAGAGAAGCTAAATAGTGTCGGCGTGCAAGTTGCTGATGATGTCGGCCGTCAGGTCAGCCCGAATGACGCTTTGTATTCAGCGACTATTCGCGTAGACAACGTTGAGTTTAGACGTTATGAGTTGGTCGGTATTTTAACCGAGATTCGTTTGGTGCTTTCAGCAGATGTTACTTACGAGACCATTGATACGACCAATACGCGCTCGAACCAACCTGTTATTATCAAAAATACCATCCAAGTTGAACGTACCTATCAGTTCGACGAGGCATCAGTCAGTATTGAGGACAAACAAGGCGAGCAGATTCAAGATTGGTTGTATCAAAACTTAGCCCAACGTATTGCTGACCAATATGTGGCGTTAAATCTGCCTAGGGTTGCGCCCAAAGCGAGACCTGCCAGCAGTTCACAATCTAGTAGCTCAACTCCTAGCAACTCAGTCTCGACGTCTGAGTAACGCCCCTATGCAAGATAGCTTTTTAAACATCTACCCTAAGTTGACCCAGGTGCAAGCGGATCATAATCTGAATCTAACCGGATTATGGCTTGCACATGGTGATGAGCCGCTGCTACAGCAGTGGTTGGTAGATGCCATGCGCCGCTCTTGGCATCTTCAAAACCTAGCCATCAAGCGTATCGAATTAGTCTCAGCCAAAACTTGGCTTGAGGTGCTCACAGAGCTAAATAGCTTATCGCTATTTGATGATGCCACAGCGGTTATCATTACAGGCAATCATAAGCCGGATAAGGACGTTCAACAGCAGCTTGAAACCTTTGCGATAGAAGCCAATGCCGGTAACAATCAAAACTGTGTGCTTTGGCTGACCGCTAAAGTCGACAAACGTGCTCAAAGCAGTAAGTGGTTTGCACCCTTTGCTAAATTTGGGCAGGTGATAGATTGCAATCTTTATAATGAAAATCAGCGCCAACAATTATTGTCCCTACACGCCCAACGCTTTGGTTTAGCCTTACAGCCTGAAGCTTGGCAGTTTTTGATGGTACAAACTGAGCACCATCTGCTAAGTGCTTATCAGGCACTTTGGCGCTTGTCTTATCTATTTGCACCCCAAATTGCAGAGCTCAATGCGCAGAGTGAAAACACTGAGCAGCCAACGGCCAGCTTTAGTATAGACGTTGAAGCGCTACAAGCCGCCTTGGTCAGTGATGCCCAGTACAGCGTGTTTGACTTATCTGATGCAATGCTTGCCGGTAATGCCACTCAAGTGGTTAAGATTATTGAGCAGCTGCGTGCCACTGAAGAGCCAACGCCTTTGGTATTATGGGCCATCAGTAAAGATATGCGTCTTATTCTACAGCTACTCGATGGGCAAGATCCTCAAAGCATTGGTATTTGGAGCAGCAAGCAATCGTTGTATCAGTCTGCCTGCCGCCGTCAAACCCCGCAAAGCGTTGCTGATTGGGCAGACATTTTGTATCAATGTGATAAATCGGTTAAAGGCGTAAATCGACAACCGGCTTGGGAGTTGATACTACAAGCGGCGTTACGAGTGACTGGGGTCAAGTTATTCGCCTAACCGCTTCTCTAAGTTTGAATATGTCTTTACTAAGCAGCTTTTAGTATTGTTGATTGTTTAACCTAATTCTTTCTCCTTCAAGACTACTCATCTTCAATACTTAGCCACATTATTTAGCCCGCCTTATCTCATAATCATTTTTAGTTACCTAATATTAATAATCATGTTATGACTGGTAACCTTTCTTAAACTTAAAGCCATGGTGTTTTTAAATCAATCCGTTATCATTAAACTATTTAAACTTCGTTTGCGGATTGTATTATGGCTCTTACCTCAAATAAATTCACACGCAAATCCTTAATTAAGTGGACAATCATTGCTCTGGTTGTTATCGCTCTTGCTGTTTTGGCCTATAACAAATTCAAGCCGAAAGAAGAGGCCATCAACTATATCACCTCGGCTGCCGAGATCGGTGACATTGAGAATAACGTGATGGCATCGGGTAAAGTAAAGGCACTCAATACGGTTGATGTAGGTGCTCAGGTATCCGGTGAAGTGACTCGGCTATATGTCGATGTGGGTGATGAGGTCAAAAAAGGAGACCTTATTGCGCAGATTGATCAGGTCACTCAGAAGAACAATCTCTCCAATCAACAAGCCTCGTTAGAGCAAAGCCGTGCTGCCGTAGAAAGCGCACAAGCCGATTATCAAAGTCGTCAGGCCAGTCTACAAAGCGCTCAGGCTGATTTAAAAAGTCGTCAAGCCGAGCTAAAGCAAGCACAGGCAGACTACGCCAGATTACAGCCATTGGTCGCTAAGCAAGCCATTAGTGAGCAAGAGCTTGATGCCGCCCGCACCACGATGGAAACCGCTGCTGCCAGTGTTGACAGTGCCAAAGCAGCCATAAAAACCGCACAAGCCGCTTTAATTACCGCTAAGGCAGACATTGCCAGTACCCGTGCAGACTTACAAAAAGCGCAAACCAACGTTGACACGGCCAGTACAGACCTTGGATATACCACCATACGCGCGCCAATGGATGGTACGGTAGTTGCAGTAGTGACTGAGCAAGGTACCACGGTGAATGCCAATCAATCAGCACCTACCATTGTGACCCTCGCTGACTTATCAACCGTGCGTATCAATGCTCAGATATCTGAAGCAGACGTGATTAATGTACAAGCAGGCATGCCGGTTTATTTCAATACCATCGGTAATCCTGACCAAAAATATGATGCGGTACTAACCGCCATTGAGCCTGCACCTGAGCAAATCAGTGATACCAGCTCGACTGACTCTGCCATTTATTATGTCGGCTATATCGAAGTGCCGAACCCTGAGCGTCGCTTCCGTATTGATATGACCGCTCAGGTCTATGTGGTAGTCGATAAAGCTGAAAATGCACTGCTTATTCCGTCAGCGGCACTTAAAAAAGGTCCAATACCCGCCAATACAGGCAACTCGAATGACGGCGCTGATAGCAATACAGCTAGTAATAATGCGCCTAATAATGACAGCTCAAACAACACAGCGAGTGCCAAAGGTAACGGCACTTATGTCCGCGTATTAGACGCTGAAGGTAATGTAGAAAGCAGACCAGTAACCGTCGGTATTGATAACCGAGTGAATGCTCAGATTCTCAGTGGTTTAAAACAAGGTGAACAAGTCATCATCAGTGAAAACAGTGGCGATCAAGCAGGAGGCGCAAATTCACGTCGCCGCATACCAGGCATGTAAGCTAAGCTGCGTTTGACTGACTTGATTTATCTTTAACTGATTTGGATTCAATAGAAGACTTGCCATGACAACACCTAAGCACTCTCCTAAGCTTGTAGATAACAGCGCTGAGCACAGCCAAACTCAGCCTGTTAATAACACTGCTGCTAACAGCAATAACGGCACCAAGCCAATTATGCAGCTGACAGGCATCATTCGTGAGTTTCCAGCCGGTGAGCAGACCATACGTGTATTACAAGGGATTGATCTGACCATTTACCAAGGTGAAATGGTCGCTATTATTGGTCAATCGGGCTCTGGTAAATCAACCTTGATGAATATCATGGGCTGTCTTGATAAGGCCACAGCCGGTGAGTATCTAATCTTTGGTAAGTCAGTCAAAAAGTTTGATGCCGATGATTTGGCAAAACTGCGCCGCGAACACTTTGGTTTTATCTTCCAGCGTTATCATTTGCTGGGTGATATTAATGCTCGAGATAACGTGGCGGTACCTGCGGTATATGCCGGCATGGATACTGATGCCAGAAAGCAACGTGCGGAGCAGCTACTGACCGACTTAGGACTGGGAGATAAAGTCACTAACCGTCCAAATCAACTCTCAGGTGGTCAACAGCAGCGTGTTTCTGTAGCACGTGCACTCATGAATGGTGGTGATATTATCTTGGCTGACGAGCCCACAGGGGCATTAGACAGCCAGTCTGGTAAAGACGTATTACAAATCTTAAAAAACCTAAATCAGCAGGGTCATACAGTTATCATGGTCACCCATGACCCCTCGATTGCCGATAAAGCAGAGCGGGTGATCGAAATTAAAGATGGTCTCATTATTGCCGATTATCGTAATAAGCACTTTCAGCGACATGGCACAGTAGATGATTCAGAGCACCCTGCTGCACAGCAAGTGAATAGTGCTGATGATGTGGCCGATAATATAAATAACCAACAACAAGCGACTCACCACTATTCCCCTGCGCAATCAAGCGCAACTGAATCTAGATCTAGCACTCCATCGCAAATCCTATCCAGTCAAAAAAAAAGTGCTATTGGGTCATTCTTTGACCGCTTGACCGAAGCCTTTCGCATGTCTGTGTTATCGATGCGCGCTCATAAGATGCGTACCTTACTTACCATGTTAGGCATTATCATTGGTATTGCTTCTGTGGTGTCTGTGGTCGGGCTTGGTCAAGGGTCGCAGCAGCAGATTTTATCCAGTATTAGCTCACTGGGTACCAATACCATTACTGTGCGTGACGGCTATCGTTGGGGTGACCCCAGACGCCGTTATCACGATGACAATTTGACCCCAGAGGATGCGCAAGCGGTTGCCAGTCAGCCCTATGTCATCAGCGTTAGCCCGCAGCTGGATACCACAGCCAGTGTGCGTTATCGCAATATTCAGGAGTCTTCAAGCGTCAGTGGTATTGGTAAAGATTATCTAGAGGTCACCGGTGAAAGCTTGGCCATCGGTCAAGGCTTTGATGAGCAAAGTATTGATCGGCGTATGCAAGATATCATTATCGATGACAATGCCAAAAACACCTTTTTCCCAGAGATGCAAAATCCCATTGGCGAGGTGATGCTTATCGGTAGCGTGCCAGGCCGTGTGATCGGCGTACTAGCCCCCAGTGACGGTAGCTTTGGTCAATCCAATGACACACCGACCATCTATATGCCCTACACCACTATGATGTCACGAATTGCCGGTACCGAAACGATTGAACGCTTTGTGGCCTTAATTGACAGTAATATATCTACTGCCGCAGCTGAATCGGCAATTTCTGATTTGATTGAAGGCCGCCATGGTACTGATGACTTTCGTATGATTAACTCTGACTCAATTCGCCAAACTGTCGAGTCGACAACCAACACCATGACCGTATTAATCTCATCGATTGCCATTATTTCATTGGTAGTTGGCGGTATTGGGGTTATGAATATTATGCTGGTGTCAGTCACTGAGCGTACCAATGAAATTGGGGTGCGTATGGCCGTCGGTGCGCGCCAAAGCGATATAATGCAGCAGTTTTTAATCGAGGCGGTATTGGTCTGTATCTTAGGTGGGGCGCTGGGTGTGCTGTTGGCCTTCGCTATCGGTGAGGCTATTAACAGTGTCGGCTCAGAAAGCTTCTCTGTTATTTATTCACCAACATCGATTATTGCAGCATTTTTATGTTCGACCCTTATTGGGGTAATGTTTGGCTTCTTACCTGCCCGCAACGCCGCTAAACTTGATCCTGTTGAGGCTTTATCTAGAGACTAGTGATAGTCTGCGTTTAAATCTATGCTATCAGCTTAGACGATAACTAACGATGGCTTGAATAAAAGATTGGTAGAGCAATTAGGCCTAATTTAAATGGTGAGGTTGAGGCTTAAATCTAAATAAATGGCTACGATTTAAAAAAAAGTAAAAAAATATTAGATTTAGGGTTGCATTCTCATTTTTGAAGCGTATAATGTGCTCTCACGTTAAGGGGATAGACAAACCCTCCTTAAAGTTAGGGCCGATAGCTCAGTTGGTAGAGCAGTAGACTTTTAATCTATTGGTCCCGCGTTCGAGTCGCGGTCGGCCCACCATATTCAAGATGCCCCAGATAAATCTGGGGTTTTCTATTTACAGCAGCAAGTCTCTGATTGTTGGTTGATATAAGTTTTAAGTGATTACTTGGAATTTAATAATCATTTAAAAATTTGATGATTTAAACCAATTTTATCTTGCAATCTGTTTTTTGATGAGTATAATATTCGTCTCTGATAGAGATAAGCAATACTCTTCAAGTTTAGGGCCGATAGCTCAGTTGGTAGAGCAGTAGACTTTTAATCTATTGGTCCCGCGTTCGAGTCGCGGTCGGCCCACCATATATTTAAAAACCCCAATTAAACACTGTTTAATTGGGGTTTTTCTTTGCCAGCAGTTTCTGATTTACTGTTTTTTAATTTGCTATGGTCAAAGAAATCTAAAAGGGTTACAAGGCAGCCGAGCGTAAGTACTACAAATGTAGGCTTAGCGAAGTTAACATCGTAACCGCTTAGTATTTCGCTGACTATATTTTATTTAGTCGCCATTTTACTTGCATGCCGTACTTAGCTTAGCTGCTATAAATTTTGGCAACTTAATATCGAGTGTCTCTAATATCTTCATCTCACGCGGTTCATCAGGTGCTACTTGTATCAAGTTTGCAAAGTCTGCATCTGTCATCATCACTTTGCCACCATGCGCCAATAACACCCGCTCTGGCTGCAATGCCTGAACCTTTGCCAAAGACTGTTTATAATCTTGAGGGAAGTTGATTACCAGAGGTGATACTAGCTTATTTTTAATTTTTAAAATTAAATCACCGGTATACACCTGCTTGCTGGGCTGATGCCAAAATGACAGATCACACCCAGTATGTCCAGGCGTTGCCACTGCGATCCAATCCTCAAAGCCTGGAATAGCATCACCATCAACAAGTGTCATATCTGCTTTTAATATTGGCTGATACCACAAATTGGTAACCGACTTGCCTCGGCGACTGGCGACATAATAAGTCAGTGCCAAGTCATTTAAATGCTGCACCCTACCCTTCACGCCACTATACCAAGGCTTAGACACCGCTGCTGCTACAATCTGACAACCGGTTTTTTGTTGCAATAGCTTAGCACCGCCGGCATGGTCTGGGTGCATATGGCTCACCACTACTGTTTTAAGCTGTGTCACCGGTCGCTGCAATGTCTGCGTGATATAACTTAAGATAGGCTCGACATCACTGCGACAACCAGAATCTAGTAATAATAATTTATCAGGATATACCGCCAAATAAGTATTTTGAATATGGCCTTTGATAGCAACAACATCTACTAAGCTCATGATATTCCTATAATTAATAAATTAGATTGGCGCATAGTAAACTGCCAACTGCTATTTATTAAGTATTGATGTTGACCGATAAGTTTTATGCACAGCATCTCTGACAATAATTTGACGCCAGACCCTAGTTAGGGGTTAACAAAAGCCACTAATTTATTCACTACCTTCTATCCGGAACCATACTTACGCAGCACTGCCTTAATATCATGGCGAATAATGTCAGCGCTGGGCATACGCTCAGCATGAAACCTGAGAATAGGAATACCAGCGCTGGCCAATGCTTTATCCTTTTTCTCATCCGCTTTCGAACGAGAAGCACTGTCATGTGTCCAATCATCAAGCTCAATGGCCAATAACGTGGTCTGAGCGTCACGCGCAACTAATACATAATCCACGCTCTGACGGCAAATGCGGTTCAGCCAAAAGCTACGGTCGCCTTCTGCTGCGTCACTGGGCTGGATAATACGTGACAGCTGCACCTGACCAAAGATATGATACTCAGGCACTGCCTGCTGCAACTTTGCAAAAAACAATACTTCCGTATCCGTCATAATCGGCATGGGCTCAAATGGCCAAATAGGCAGCTCATCGCCTTTGACAGGCTTGTCTTTGCTTTTTTCAAAACGGCGCTGGCTGACAATACTCATTATGATAATGAGGGCTATCATCACCATCACGCCTAAAATCATTAAATCCACGTAACGCTTACCACCTTAGAAGTTAAAATACACGGTTAATACAGCTGTCATTTACAGCAGCTAATATAACCACAACCAATTGTTTTAATTAATAATATTTCCTTGTTGATACTATATGGCCGTAAGGCGCAATGATAACACTTAGTACAGGGTGTGTCCTCTGCTACCTAAGCTGTTTTTGTGCAGATTATCCTTTATCGGCCAAAACAACCAAAAAACCCAAACATGCACAGGGCACATTTGGGTTTGGATAATTACACGACTAATCTAATATCTACAAAGATACTTAGATCTTATAACCAGTCTTAATAACTAGCTTTCACGTGACCATAAGCGTGATTTTGCATTTTCGATAAAGGCATCTACCTCATCAAGCGGCGTCACAAACTCGTCTTTTTTGATTGGCAGCTTGCTTAGGATATGCTCTTCTGTGGCTGGGCAATAAGCAATGGCTTTACAATGATTGTACGCATCATTGAACCAGTCTAAAGCAGGGCCTTGTTTGGCCAACTTTTTAGCCACATCTGGCATAATAATACTTACCACGGCATCAAAGATAACCGAAGGACCGCCTTGTACACTTTCATCAGCCTGAATACGCGAATCATCATTAAGCACAACCTCTTTGGTCGGTGCGACAATCTTCACACTGGCGCCTGCTTTTTTGGCAGCCTTTTCAAACTTCTCAATCGCTTCACGGTTAGAGCCAGCACCCACTAAGATGCCCACTTGACGGCCTTGTAAGGTTTTTGGCGTGATACCAAGGGTTTGAACCGCTGGTGACTTCTCCATATCTACGATAGGCGCATGTGTCGGTGCCGCATCAGGTAGCTCCATGCCGAGGCCATCAGCCACACGGTTGGCCAAATCTTCATCGATATTGAGCAGATGGCTCAGCATACGCGTACGCACGTGAGCAGTATCGACTTTGCTTAGCTCAAACACGTAAGCGTCAACAATGTGGTTTTGTTCCACTTCAGTCTGGCTGCGGTAGAACATACGTGGCTGACTGTAATGATCGGCAAAGCTTTCTGGACGTACACGACCTTTAACGCCATCATCAAGCTGCTCTGGATACGAGTTAAAGCCTTGCTTCGCACTTTCACGTGGCTTAGTCGGATCTAAGCTTTGTGGCTCATACATCACGCGGCCTTTAGGCACTTGCATTTGCATATGACCATCTTGCTGCATATTGGCAAACGGACACTTTGGTGCATTAATTGGAATTTGCGCGAAGTTAGGCGAACCCAGACGTGATAACTGAGTATCTAGGTAGCTAAACAAGCGGCCTTGTAATAATGGGTCGTTACTAAAGTCGATACCTGGTGGTAGATGCGATGGACAAAACGCCACTTGCTCGGTTTCGGCGAAGAAGTTATCTGGATAGCGGTTTAACACCATCTTACCGATAATTTTCACCGGCACTAATTCTTCAGGAATCAGCTTGGTCGCATCTAAGTGATCAAACGGGAACTTCTCGGCTTCTTCTTCCGTGAATAACTGAACGCCAAATTCCCATTCTGGATAATTACCGGCTTCAATGGCTTCAAATAAGTCACGGCGGTTGTAATCGGGATCCGCACCTGAAATTTTCACTGCTTCATCCCAAGTTAACCCTTGAACGCCTAATTTTGGCTTCCAATGAAAACGAACAAAGGTGCTTTTACCCTCTTTGTTAATCAGACGATACGAGTGAATACCAAAGCCTTCCATCATACGTAAACTACGTGGAATCGCACGGTCACTCATCAACCAGATTAGATTATGCATGGTCTCTGGGCTCAATGACACAAAGTCCCAAAACGTATCATGCGCTGAGGCGGCTTGTGGAAAACCACGATCTGGCTCTGGCTTCACTGCATGCACAAAGTCTGGGAACTTGATGGCATCTTGGATAAAGAAGATGGGCATATTGTTACCCACTATGTCCCAGTTGCCCTCGGAAGTATAAATTTTGACTGCAAAGCCGCGCACATCACGAGGCGTATCTTTTGAGCCTTTATTACCAGCTACCGTTGAGAAGCGAGTAAATAGCGGGGTTTGCTTGCCTGTTTCGGTCAAGATTTTAGCCGTGGTATATTCTTCCAATGATTCGGTTAATTCGAAATAACCGTGCGCACCGGAACCACGCGCATGCACAATACGCTCTGGAATACGCTCATGGTCAAAATGGGTGATTTTCTCACGTAATATGAAGTCTTCTAATAAAGCTGGACCTCTTGGACCTGCTTTAAGTGAGTTTTGATTGTCTGCAATGGGCACGCCTTGCTGAGTCGTTAGTACGGTGCTGTCTTTGCCTGCACGTTGATGGGTTTCTCCGCCCTCGCCAACGTGTGGGTTCATATCCTGAGCAGGGTCCTTATGATTAATATCGTCTTTCATTACCATATCCTTTTTGGCTAAACTTATTGTGGATGAGTGATTTATCTTGTTTTATTTTTAAATCAGCAGTAATTATTATTTATTTTCAAGAAACAGTAGTGATAACTATTATCAGTCTTTTTTATCCTTTTTCACTACTGTCTATTATTACTGTTTCTTATGACCGTTTTACTATCGTACAGCCTTTCCTTACTAGGTACTGTATTTATATTAAACAAAACCCCTGTATCAGCTGTTTATATTTGGTTAAGTATTTATACAGTGCGTTAATCAAATGCAAGCTCATTGGTTTATGATAAGGCATAAAAAAACACGACCCATAAAGGCCGTGCTTTTTAATGTGAACCATGCTTTTTAGAATAGATACTGCTTGTTTAAAGTACGCCGTCTAATCGTAAATCAGTCTAGGAAGCTAGGCTAGCTGTTAGCACTAATAATAACTAGCGCCAATATAACACCCACGCATTATTCACATCGGTGCGTGAGTCGGCGTTAATCTTATCTTTCAACGCCAGCGCAGCTTCTTTACCTTTTTCAGGGCCTACAATAACGCGCACCCCTCTACTGGTCTTACTGGTCTTCGCCGGATATCCTGCAGCACGCAGCTGTTTGACAATCTCATCCGCTTTGGCTTGGTTATTGGCCAATGCCACTTGAACCCCAAAGGTACCTTTGGCTTCACCGCTTGCGGCCTTACTGCGAGCTTCTGCTAGACGCTTTTGAGCATCACGTTTGTTTTGCTCAGCAGCTTGTCTTTGCTCTGCCTCACGTTGCAGTCTCGCAACCTGAGCACGCGATGGAATGGTTAACTTCTGACCCACTCTAAGCGTACTGTTAGTGCTCATGTTATTGGCTTCAGCCAAAGCCGATACCGGTACATTGTATTGGCGTGCCAGCTTAATCAGACCATCACCTGCTTTGACTTCATAACCTGTCTGACGGCTTGGTCCAGACGCTGGCTGTGATTTAGCTTTGGTGTTGGTCTCAGTCTTGGTGTTGTTGCTGCTTTTGTTACTGGCTTGATAATCACGCACCAAACGATCTACTTGACCACTGGCAGGAACCGTAATGCTTTGTCCCACTCTTAAGGTGCTATTGGTCGCCATTTTATTCGCCTGAGCCAAGGCTTGAACCGGCACATTGTACTGACGTGCCAATTTGGTCAGGTTATCACCTCTTTTAATGGTGTATTTTTGGCTACTATTAGACGCTGTTTGAGGCGCTGCTGGCTTAGTTTCTGCTTTGGTCTCAGCAGGTTTGGCTGGCGCGGTTTTTTTAGTCTCTGTTTTAGCATCATTATTTTTTGCGACAATAACCGGCTCAACAGGCACAGGACGCGCTTTAACCACAGGCTTAGTCACCGTTACCGGCGTTTTAGCCGGCGCTTCATCTTCTGGTTTTTCTTCGATAATAGGCTCAGCTGCATTAGTTGCATATTGCTCATTTTCTAAGCGCGCTTTTTGCATCGCCAAAGCTTCGGCTTTTTCTTGCTCACTTAACACCTGACGGGTACGGCGCTCAAGCTCTGCCATTTTGTTTTCGCGCTCAATACGTTTTTGAGCCAAGATACGCTCTTCGGTTTCGACATCGGCAGTCAGAGGATTGTCATTTTTGGCGTTTGACACACTCACCTCTGCCACTTTTGGCGTGTCGTCTACGCTACTGTTTTTTGGCGCATCCATCTGCTTAACCATAGCGAACAGTAGCACGCTACCGCCAAGAAATACACCGGTACCCAATAGTAATTGTCGTGACGAATTCATATTCACACCTTCGTTGTTTGTGCTTAACTTGGTTTTAATTTAAATAATTTGTGTTCAATAAGGTCTTAAACCCATTCAAATAAAAAAGGGTTATATTATGTCTTTATTATATAGCTACTGTGAAAACAGTCCTAACTTTTTAACCAATAAGGTTAATAAATGAGTTTAATAACTGTTATTGACGGTCACCCCTTTAAAATCATAGCAGATTATAAAGGATTCACTGGCTAATGTCTGCTATCCTAGCTTTATATTAGCACGCTTTTGCATCCTTGCTCTGCCGATGGTTTAAGTTAATTGTGCCAAAAATTATATTGTCATTTTTTTATAGCGATTTTGTGGTTAATAGTACCGGTTTTAAACAACAGCCGATTGTCAATTTGTTATAATGTGTTGGTGTCTGCAATAACTGATGCCAGCGCAAGTTGTTTATGCCAATTTGTTTATAAACTGCTTTATGAGTGGCGCAATGGGCTGCAAGCTTTGCATAACGCAACACTCAAACTAAGCTCCTATATTTAATTGCTACATTTAGCTGCTACATCTAACCCAGAAATCGCATTAATAATCAGACACAGTAAGCGCTGGTGGCAGTCATCAGTGAGTCACAGCTCTCTTATTAACCCTTCTTATAATAAACATAGGTCATTGAAACCATTATGAAAACGGATTTATCAGAAAACCACACTGACACCCTAGCCTCGCAACTGACTCAAGACACCCTAACCATCGGCAGTCGCAAATTTTCATCAAGATTATTGGTTGGTACAGGTAAATACAAAGACCTGCAACAAACCGGTGATGCCATTGCTGCCTCTGGTGCTGAGATCGTCACAGTCGCCATTCGCCGCTCTAATATTGGCCAACACAAAGACCAGCCCAACTTATTAGAAGTGATTCCGCCGTCAAAATATACCATCTTGCCAAATACTGCTGGCTGCTTTGATGCAGATACGGCGATTCGTACCTGCCAGCTGGCGCGTGAGCTACTGGATGGTCATAACTTGGTTAAGTTAGAAGTACTGGGAGACCAAAATACCCTCTACCCTAATGTCACTCAAACTTTAATCGCCGCTCAAAAGCTGATCGATGACGGCTTTGAAGTGATGGTCTATACCTCAGATGACCCAATCGTTGCCAAAGAATTGGCCAGTATGGGCTGTGTCGCTATTATGCCACTTGGTAGCTTAATTGGTTCAGGGTTGGGGTTATTAAATCCGCATCTGTTAAGCATTATCGTCGAAAACACCAAAGAATTTAACATCCCTGTATTAGTCGATGCTGGTGTCGGTGCAGCGTCAGATGCTGCGATTGCTATGGAGCTAGGCTGTGACGGTGTATTAATGAACTCAGCCATTGCCAATGCTCAACATCCTGTGTTGATGGCAGAAGCCATGAGACATGCCGTTATTGCCGGTCGCGCCTCTTACTTAGCAGGACGTATGCCAAAACGCAAAATGGCCGTGCCCAGCTCGCCACAAACCGGTTATTTCTTTCAATAAGATTTGACTGGCTACTGAGCTGATTAAAGTCAACACTACTGATAAAGCTTATGCTCTGTAGATAACAGCGACTTCGCTGCTAGAGCATAGGCTTTTGTTGGTTTTGACACTCAAATTTTCGTTATCATCGGTCTGTGTCATTAAAGATGTCAGTTACTCAAAAAAATGTGAGTTACTAAAAAATAATAGTTACTCAAACTAATGGATAGCTATTAAAGTTAGTAAACTGCTATTAGTATTGTTAAGAAGCTATAAAATTAGTTGACAGCTGTTTAGGTTAATCGTTATTTAAATTAATAGTCACCAAAACTGACAAAAAATTCTTGATAGTGATTGCAATTTATGCAAAATAAATGGTGTAATCCTATTGAAACAGTTAATGAAAGAAGTAGATAAATAGGCTGATATGACAGTCTTTAACCAGCACCTACAACTTTTATTGACTGCTCATACTAGATTACTATGACGACTAGGCTAGCAAACTTATGTTAACCAGCTATTTTTTACAAACACCAATCAAATTAACTGACACCTTAATTTGACACAGCAAGGGAATGCCATGCGTCTATTATCCATTGTAGATTTATTATTTTTACTTCTAGAGAAGCGTAAACAGCCGATGCATGTCGGGGGTCTGTTCTTATTTGAACAGCCAGAAGATGCTGATCCTGATTATGTACTGTCATTAGTACAACAAATGCAATCTTCAAAGACACCGCCTACTTTCCCGTTTAACCAGGTACTCCATAATCTGGCATATTGGGAGGTTGACGAGGACTTCGATGTTGAGCATCATTTGCGCCATATTGCCTTACCAAAACCGGCACGTGTGCGTGAGCTGCTGGCTTATATCTCTAAAGAACACGGGCGCCTACTTGATAGAGCGCGTCCCCTTTGGGAATGTCACATTATCGAAGGCATTGAGCCGGAATCAGAAGGCCGACCCAAACGTTTTGGACTGTACTTTAAGATACACCACTCATTGGTCGATGGCGTGGCTGCGATGCGCTTGGTACAAAAATCACTGTCACAATCGCCCAATGAGACCATTACCTTGCCGCTATGGGCACTGATGATGCGTCACCGCTATCAATTAGAAACCATCTTGCCGCCAAAGCGAACTTTTGGCGCCATTGTCAAAGATCAGTTAAAAACTGCGAAGCCTGTGGTTTCTGAGTTAGCCAAATCATTAAGTCAGGGCTCAGACTCTAACTTTGTGAGAACCACGCAAGCACCGGCAAGTATCCTAAACCAAAGCATCTCAAGCTCACGCCGCTTTACTGCAGGTTCTTTTGATCTTGAGCGCTTTAAACGGGTTGCCAAAAACTTAAACGTCAGCATCAATGATGTGGTATTGGCCATCTGCTCAGGGGCTCTGCGTCAATACTTGGAGTCTATGAATGAGCTGCCAAAAGAACCACTGATTGCTTGGGTACCCTACTCAATGCGTAAAGATGAGAGCGCAGCCGGTAACCAGTTTGCCTTTATTTTGTGTAATCTAGGCACTCATTTAGACAGCCCACTAGAGCGTCTAAAACTGGTCCACAATAGCATGAATGATGGCAAAAGCCGCTTTGGGCGCATGACTCAGTCTGAAGTGATTAACTACAGCCTGGTCTCTTATAGCTGGGAATTTGTTAACGTATTGACCAGTATATATCCGAAAAAACAAGCGTTTAACTTGATTATCTCTAATGTACCTGGCTCTAAAAAGAAGCTATACTGGAATGGTTCTGAGCTAAGAGCGCTGTACCCCGCGTCAATCTTATTCAACGGCCAAGCAATGAATATTACGCTTGCCAGTTACTTAGACCGTATTGAATTCGGGATTGTGGCTTGTAGCAAGACCTTACCTAAAGTTCAAAACATGCTCAAATTATTAGAAGATGAGCTGGTTCAATTTGAACAAGTATGTCACGAAATAGAAACGGGAGTGCGCGAATAACAGCCAGCACTCACCCAGATAGAAGGACTTAAATGCGTCTAACCTCTTTAGTAGAGCAACTGTTGTTGTTATTAGAAAAGCGCAAACAGCCCATGCATGTCGGTGGGCTGTTTTTATTTGATATACCAAACTCTGACAGTATTAATCAAAATCAAGAGACTGATTCACTAAATACGGGGCAGAACAGCAACGCTAATCAGAACAGCAATACCAGTCAGGACAACAGCCATTTTGTACGTCAGCTGGTGCAGCAAATGCGTAGTGACAATATCTGGCCGACCTTTCCCTTTGATCAAGTTTTACACAATCAAACCTTGTGGAAGGCGATCAGTCAATTTGATATCCACTACCACTTTCATCATACCGTATTACCCAAGCCGCATAGCAAACAAGCCTTTTTAAGCCATATCTCTGATGTGCACAGTAATATTCTCGATAAATCTCATCCGCTTTGGGAATGCCATGTGATTGAAGGTATTGAACCACAAGTTGATGGACAGCCGACACGCTTTGCGCTCTATTTTAAAATCCATCATGCCTTGGTCGATGGTATCGCCGCGATGCGTTTGGTAGAAAACTCATTATCAGCACGCGCCACTGAGACAATGAGACTGCCGCCTTGGGCGCTGCTCACCCGCAATAAACGTTATTTAGAACAGATTAAACCATCAAAGCGCAAAGCCCGCGAGGTGATTAAAGAACAAGTGACCAGTATCAAACCGGTGTTCAAAGAGATACAGCAAGATCGCCAGCAGCGTGGCAATCCAGGTCATGTTTCAACCCTACAAGCCCCGGCCAGTCGATTTAATCAACGCATTACAGGGTCTCGAAAGCTGTTAACCACTGAGTTTAAGCTAGATCGATTCCAGCGAATTGCCGACGCCTTAACCACAGACACGGTCAAGTTCAGTGTCAATGACGTGGTATTGGCGGTTTGTTCGGGAGCACTGCGCCAGTATTTATTGCAGTTAGAGGCGTTACCTGAACAACCCTTGATTGCCTTTGTTCCTGTTTCATTGCGCAAAGACAACAGTGCTTCTGGCAATCAGGCGTCGCTAGTACTGTGTGATTTAGGCACTCACTATGACAATCCCTTGCAGCGACTACAAGCGATACACGACAGCATGAGAGTTGGCAAAGATAAGTTTGGCCGCATGCAGCAAACGCAAGTGATTAATTACAGCGCTCTGACCTATGCTTGGGAAGGCGTGAACTTGCTGACCAGTGCGTATCCGAAAAAACAGGCGTTTAACATTTTAATCTCTAACGTCCCTGGACCAAAGCAAGCATTGTACTGGAATGGCGCAAAACTATCGTCCCTCTACCCTGCGTCTATTTTGATGGATGGTCAGGCGCTTAATATCACCTTGGCCAGTTATCTAGACCATATTCATTTTGGCATACTCGGCTGTGATGACATATTGCCAAATATCGGCAACTTACCTGAGCTGCTAGACCAATCGCTGCAACAGTTTGAACAGCAATTATCACTGACTGATTCAAATTAAACTGACATCGAGCTTGACTCAATGTCAGTTGTCGCTTTAAGCGATTAAACCTGCCTTAGTTGGCATTAAATTTCGGCCACAGCTTTTGTAGTCCCAACAGCCCAAAGCGAACCACCATATAATTAATAAACAAACCAATAGCGCCACTGATAACCAACATCGCAATGGTGCCGTTCTCAACCATCTGGTTAAGACTTAAGCTGCTTAACGGCTGCTCATACAGTGACCGTAGCATTAACACTGAAGTAATCACCAGTGCTAACAGCGCAATTAACAGCCCCAATCGATGGCATTCTAGCGGTTCTAGATAACGTCCATGTCTCTTCTTAAAGAAACTAATTAGCAGCGCATGCAACATCAATACCACCAATATAGATAACGCCAGCCCTGTGATCGGAAACTTCATACTGGTTAATATCGGCGCAATAAACACATAGCCCAAGGTATAAGGCACTGCATAGCCCAGCAGTGTCTTGTAAGACTGAGTTTGTACAGTTTGATGCATGGCAACTGGCTCATGCGCTTCTGCGGCTTGTTGTGGCGACAAGGGTTCATTGTGCATAGGACTGATTGCTCGTAATAATAAGTAAAAATAGGTAGAGAATAAGTTTAGCAGGCAAATAACAATAAACCGGTATAAAGCCAACTTAGATTAGATACATATCATACCTAAAATAAGCCTTACTCTATACCGGTCTAAAATTAAACCAAACTGGGTTTAACTGGCGACTTTATCTACGCTAAAGCCAAGCTCAGTGACAACCGCTTCTTTATCATACGGTGCCAACACCGCCTTGGTGTGCGGCTTGTCTTGCAGATAAGTACGCGCCACACGTTGCAGGTCTTCCAATGTCACCGCTAAGATATTGCCGCGCATTTTTTGCTGCCACGCTTCGCCGCGTTGATGCAGCTCTGCAAAGCAGGACTTCACCGCTTCACCCGCTGGCGAACCTGGCTTATCCATACCAGAGACAATACCCAAGATGGCTTCTTCAAGCTGCTCAGGTTGTTGCGGCTGAGTTAATAACCAATCGATACTGGCTGCAAAGTGCTCAAAGGTCTCGGCACAATGTGGGTCACGATAACTAAAGAACTTAAAGGCGCAAGCATTGGCATCATAGCCAGCACCGCCGCCATAAGCACCGCCACGTTCACGGATGGCACTGTGTAGATAGCCATTACGTAAGTATGGAGCAAGTACCATTAACGGTGCACAGTCTGGATGGTCGGCAGTGACTGCTGGATAGACAGCAGCATTATGATAGACATTGGTCGCTACCAACCAAGCCAAATCAGCTGCTTGGGCTGCTTCTTTATTATCCGCTTCGCTAGCAGAATCAGATTGCTGTTCTGACTTATCTGAAATATTGGTTGATAGTGTTAACTGCTGCGACAGCTGATTGTATTGTGATGGAATGTGCGCGGTTAGCTGCTCATTATCATGCTCGACCTGACCGGTATACAGTGACTGCTCCCAGCTTTGCTCAATCAAGCCTTGTAAACGCTCTGCCTGATCGGGTTCACACACCAACACCGCTTGTTTCGGTAGGCTCGCCAAGCGCTTATGCAACGTCATTAACGCCTGTGCCAACTCATCCCACTGCGAACTGTCGTCATCCGCTTGTTGCAAGAAGTCTTTTAGCGCATTTAACGCCGGCAAACCACTACGCACATATTCAAGCTCTGCTTGACGACTCATTTGACGACTGGCGGTCTGCATCGCATACGCATGACCGGCATTGGCCAAGCGTGACTGCCAACCAGCACGTCTTTGTTGCAGCAGCTCTTTGATACGATCATGCTCACTAAACACACTGTGCTCAAGCACTTGCTTCACCAAATCAATCGCTTCTGGCTTGCGGTTTAACGCACGAGTGGCGACCACAAAATAGCTGGTCAGCTTATTGGGATGATGAATAGAGGTACGCTGACTGACGCGAGCGGTAACCCCAGAGGAATGCGCGGCTTGCACTGCCTGAAACTCACGTGCTGACAGGCTGTCTGTGCCTAGCTCAGATAACAGACCCAAATACAATGGCAGCAGCGGATGATTAATCAGCTCATCTTGACCCTCTAACGGCATTAATAGCTGATAGTAATACAGTCCATTGGTGCCCGCTAAATATTGATGCAGCACACTGTCTTCACCGACCAGTTTGATCGGTAGCTGCTCACCATGAGTAAAACTGACTGACTCAGGCACATCTTCTAAGCCCACTTTTGGCAGTAAGCTCAAGTCATCTTCAGCGGCTTGACGTGCGGTCAAGTCTGCGGCTTGTTGCTTTAATTGTGCTTTGTCTTCGTCTGTTAATTTGGCCTCGATAGCATCCAAGCGGGCTTGCTCTGCAGCAGCCAATTCAGCGCTCTTATTCTCATCCGGCACTAAGGTGACACGCACGCGATGCGGATTGTCTAGCAGATGCTGTTTTAATAAGTTAGGCAGCCAGTTAGGATCTTTTACCTGTTCACGTAACCAATTTAAATGCTCGTCAACCTGCCAGATATCAATCGGGTTACCATCATGAATGGCCGTACTAAAGCCCTCTAACATTAAGTTTAGACCATAAGGAATACTGTCACCGCCAATGTGGCGCTGGTCGATTTCAATTTGATGCAAAATGGTTTCAATGGCATCAGGATCGATTTCACTGTCCGCCACTTGCTGTAACAGGTCTAAAATACCTTGTTCAATCGCATCAGCATGCTCTGCTTCAGAGCCACGCACGCCAGCGTAAAACACCATTTCATAATGGCTATCATCCAAGCCTAATAACGGACTAGGTCCTGTGGCCAATGGATGACTGTCCAAATAGGCACGTAGCGGCGAGCCGGCATGCTCAATGAGCACCCCTTCTAGCAAACGTAACGCCAAACGCTGCTTAGGATCAGTGATGGTCGGTAATAGCCATGCCATAGCATGATGAGTTTGTTGTTTGCCGGCACTGTCAACACTGTAAGTCTCTGTCACTTGAATCGGAGCGCTTAAACGCTGCTCGCGACGTGACTCATGCTTTTTACCTGCTTCAAACTGGGTCAAAGCATCTTGATGTAATTTGGCTTGCGTTTCAGCCACAGGGATATTACCAAAGCTCATAATCACACTGTTCGATGGATGATAATGACTTTGATGAAAATCAACCAACTCTTGGTGCGTTAAGTCTGGAATATCGGCTGGATCACCACCTGAGTTGTAATGATAGGTAGTGGTTGGGAATAAATGCGAGGCAACGCTGTGATACAGCTGATCAATCTCACCACTCATTGCGCCTTTCATCTCGTTGAACACAATGCCTTTAAACTGTGGCTTGTCTTGCTCATCAAGCTCGACACGTATGCCTTCTTGAGCAAAGTCTAACGGATGTAAATTCGGGAAAAATGCCGCATCTAGATAGATAGACAGCAGGTTAAAATAATCATTTTTATTCTGAGTGGCGAACGGATAAGCGGTCCAATCAGCAGCGGTCATCGCATTCATAAAGGTGTTCAATGAGCGCTTAATCATCGAAAAGAACGGATCACGCACCGGATATTTTGCAGATCCACAAAGCGCGGTATGCTCTAGGATATGCGCCTCACCTTTTGAATCCATTGGCTGGGTACGAAAACCTACCAAAAACGCATTTTCATCACTTGGGTGTGCCAAATGATAATGCATCGCACCGGTATCAACGTGCTGACAAATAAGCACGTCCAGCGATAAGGCTTCGATTTGACGATGCTCTAGCAACTTAAAACTTGGATGCAGGGTTAAATCAAGGTCATTATTAGTTGCTGTGTTATTTGCTGAATTAGTTGATGGTTTGGCAGAATCACTGGTGGTTACAGATTCATTTATAGTCATATTCTCACTCATTGTTATCGTCATCGATTCAATTCGATGAACTTAATGGATTATTATTTGTTATTTACGGTTATATAGATTTGATAGGTTAATGCGGATTTCGGGCTACTTTTTTAAGTGCTAACCTTTATTAATGGTGGCGTTTCTTGTTTTTTAAAGCCATTGACTGAGGTTTTAGGCAGATAAATCTGAAAATTGATCCAAACAATATCGAGCCTTAGTAATACTAGGTGGGTAGCTGTCGGCGAAACCCGATTCGGGCAAGGTTAAACAAAACACTTCCCCGTTTTTGGCACGGATGGATTTTTCAAATTGGCGGAATTTAGCTACCTCTTGCTGAGTGTCTGCCGACAACCCTAGCAATTGCCAAATCACCATGCTGATCCAATAGCCATGAGTGTACACCACATGATTGCCTTTGGGTAATGTTTGAAAATATACCAACACCTGCTGTACGCGCTGATAGAAGTTTAAAAAGCTTTCAGCGTCTGCCCCATGCGCTTCATCTGGCTGCGCACTTGCCCAATACTCATCGACCATTGCCAGCCGAGTCTGAAAAGGCAAACCATTGATTTTGGCAAAGCTTTGACAAGTAAACTCCTCTAGCCCATCAATGACTTGTGCCTGCCTTTGCATCTGATCCAGATACGGCTGCGCCGTCTGCTGAGTCCGCACAAAGCTAGACACATTGATGGATGCCACATTATCGCCCAACGTGTCGCTCAACCACTGCGCTACTTCCTGCGCCTGCTGATGACCCAACTCCGTGAGCTCTATTTGAGCGTTTGGCTGTGCGTCTCCCCCTGCATTGGCGGTACTTTGACCATGTCGAACCAGATATATTTTTCTCATAACCTCTCTCTTATAGCCCTCTTTTGCATAACCCTCTTTTTTACAATAACTCTTTTACAAAAAAAGAAAATAGCGAAGCCAGCAGTTACCCCCATAGACTGTGGATAAGCATGTGGATAAGTCGCTTTTTACTGGCAATTATGTTTGTATTTTCAAGGCGCAGCCTTAGATTGTCTATTTTTTAACCAGTATTAGCGGTTTAATTTTTTATTTTAAATCATTGATTTTGGCTTTTTTAAGCCAACGCATCGCATCACATAGTTAAGCATAAAGGCCTGCGCTAAATTATCAAACCAACATTATCAAGCCAACAGATTTAATCGCTGCCCTGCAAAAACAACTCAATATGCAGTATGATAGCAGCATTAAAGGTGCGCCTTAATGGTTTAGCATCTAGATATCATCACTAAACTTTATTTTTTATAATAACATTCCCTTTATAATCAATAATCACATCACCCTTACAACACATTAAAATTGGACCAACTATGTACAATGTTATGGCCATAGGCAACGCCCTAGTCGATCACGAATACCTGTTAAGCGATGAGCAACTGACTCAAACCAGCTTATCAAAAGGCAGCATGACCCTTGCCAGCCTAGAAGAACAAACACAGCTGCTTGATACTTTTGTTGAGCAGCAACTACAACCTTCAAACCAAGCCGGTGGTGGCTCAGCGGCCAATGCCATGTTTGCGTTTGCCAGTCTTGGCGGTACCTCATTTTATGGCTGCCGTGTCGGTGATGATGACGCTGGAGCTTTTTATCTTAATGACTTAAACAAAGCCGGTGTTGCCACCAATAACGAGCTATCGGTTGCTAAAGATGGGGTTACAGGTTCATGTGTGGTTGCTATCACCCCAGATGGTGAGCGCACCATGCAGACCTTCTTAGGCACCTCAAGTGAGATTGATGCCAATAACATCGATCTGAATGCATTGGCCGAAAGCGATTGGTTGTATTATGAAGGCTACTTGGCGATGTCTGAAGCCTTGCGCCCAGCGCTACGTGAGCTTTACCAACAGGCCAAAGCCAATAACACCAAAATCGCCGTTAGCTTTGCCGACCCAGCGGTTGTCAATTTTGCCAAAGACGGTTTGCTTGAAATCTTGGCCGAAGGCGTGGATGCCATCTTCTGTAACGTAGAAGAAGCCATGCTATTTACTGACACTGATAACATCCAGCAAGCGGCTAAAGCATTGACTGAATACAGCACGCTTGCTGTGGTCACTAATGGCCCAAGCGACACCTTAATCTGTCAGCGCCTTTCAGCAGATGAGATGAGCATGACCAGTGTCACACCGCCAAAAGTAGATAAAGTAATAGATACTAATGGCGCAGGCGATAATTATTCTGGTGCATTTTTGTATGCATTACACCAAGGCCATGATTTGAATACGTGTGGTAAATTGGCAGGCAAGGTAGCCAGTCATATCGTGCAGCAGTTTGGTCCTAGACTGAAGCCTGAGCAATACCAACAGATTACACAGCAGATTTTAGGTTAAGTTTAAACCCGTGTTCTTAGGCTTATTAACGGCTTATCTAACCTAGCTGTTTAATAACCTAGCTAATTAAAACCAAAAACCCTAAACCACATTGATGGTTTAGGGTTTTTGTTTAAAGTTAATCAATATAATACATTCAGAGAAGTCTAAAATGGTTAACAGCGTAACCGTTTAGTTGTTCGCTGACTATATAGAATAATCCACTCTGTCTTAAGCGTTAGCTAAAGCCTGCTCTAGATCTGCTTTGATATCATCAATATGTTCAATACCAATAGATAAGCGAATCATATCTTCACTCACACCCGCTTTGGCCAGCTCTTCTTCGTTTAACTGACGGTGAGTAGTAGTTGCAGGGTGACTGGCAAGAGATTTTGCATCACCGATATTAACCAAACGCGTAATCAGGTTTAACGCATCAATAAAGCGCGCGCCAGCCTCACGGCCACCTTTAACACCAAAGGTTAAGATTGCCGATGGCGTACCTTGCATGTATTTTTGTGCAAGCTGATGATCAGGGTGATCAGACAAACCGGCATATTTAACCCAAGCCACTTTATCATGGCCTTTTAAGAACTCAGCAACTGCTTGAGCGTTTTCAACATGGCGCTCCATACGTAAGCTTAGGGTCTGAATACCTTGCAAAATACTAAACGCGTTAAGTGGGCTAAGCGCTGCACCGGTATTACGTAGTGGCGCCACACGTGCGCGAGCGATAAAGGCAGCAGCACCAATATCTTGTACAAAGTTAACACCATGGTAACTCACATCTGGCTGATTTAATAATGGGAAACGCTCAGGATAATCACCCCAATTAAAGTGACCACTATCGACAATCGCACCACCAATTGAGGTACCCGTACCACTCATATACTTGGTTAATGAATGAACCACGATGTCTGCACCATGCTCGAATGGACGGCACAGCGCTGGCGTGGCTACCGTATTATCAATCACTACTGGCACACCATGCTTATGCGCAATATCAGCCACACGTTGAATATCGATAATATTACCGAGTGGGTTACCAATACTTTCGGCAAATACCATTTTGGTTTTATCATCAATCAGATCTTGCATTTGCTCTGGATTGGTGTGATCGAAGAAACGCACTTCGATACCTTGACGCGGCAAGGTGTGTGCGAACAGGTTATAAGTACCGCCATATAGGGTAGATACCGCAACGATATTATCGCCTGCTTCACAGATGGTTTGCACCGCATAAGTAATGGCCGCCATACCTGACGCTACTGCCAGTGCGCCAATACCGCCTTCTAGTGCAGCCACACGCTCTTCAAGTACGGCATTGGTTGGGTTCATGATACGAGTATAGATGTTACCTTGCACTTTTAGATCAAATAAATCTGCGCCGTGCTGAGTGTCATCAAACGCATAAGAGCTGGTGTGATAAATAGGTACTGCCACTGCTTTGGTAGTCGGCTCAACACTATATCCTGCGTGAATAGCAAGGGTTTCTAAACGTTGATTGTTTGTTTGATTATCACTCATGATTCTTCCTTAATTTGATAATTGAATTAAATGGTCAGTGCAAGTCAATAGTAGCACGTGTCTTGATACGCTTGAAGTTCAAGACCTTTAAGACAGACTTATTATGATATAAATAAGACATAAAAAAAGCCGAGTTATCCTATGATAACCCAGCTACTTTACAATAAGAATGACTTTTTATTAATAGGTATATTATCTAAAGTAATAACTCAACTTAAATCTCAGTGCTGCAAGTCTAGCAGGAGGGTAGCAAACTTCGTCACTTTTATTAGTGTTCCGATTCGCCTGTGCTTGAGTTTGCACCAATCAAACCACTGACAGGGTCGGACTCATAGGCTTGTTCTTTTAACGTCATTTTCAAACAAAAAAGACACATCAGCAATTGCCAATGTGTCTTTTCAAAAAGCTAACTAAAACTATTTCCCTAGATGCTTTTCCCCTAGATACTTTTGGCAAGCGGGTTCTTCTTTATAAGCTGGATTCAAACATACCGTTGGTTCTTTAATAGACTCCTTACGATAGCCTTTGCTTTCCATACATAATGAGGCATTAATATACTGTGTATCATGCTCATCATCTCCTTCAATATAGCCAGTACGAGTACTATCGAAGCCACAGGCCAACATATCTTTCTTAATCACTTCAAAAGGCGTATCCCCTTTTTTATGTTTGTAGTAGTATTCCCATATATCTGGTTGTGGTTGGTCAATTCTTGTAATACAACCCGTCACCAATGCTGTCATTAGTATATAAAGTATCCATTTACTCATCTTTTGCTCCTTGATTGTTATTTTCTGGACGGTATACAGGCTCCCAATTCATAGGTTTCTTGTTTTCAAGTAAGCCATCCTCTGCGCACTGTTTAGTTCCAACCCCATAACAGTTATGCGCTGTGGTTGTGGCACCGCTTAGCACTGTTCCAATGCCTTTCACAATACCCCACTTATTACCGTCTTTGGTCGTACCACCTGTGCTTGAGTTTGCACCAACTGTAACTATCCCCTAAAATAACACAGCTCAAACGTAGAATTTCTTATAAAATACCCATAAGGAGTTTTAATATGAGCAAACGAATGACTGAGACCCAAATAGTATCCATTTTAAAAGAAGCAGAAGCAGGAATACCTGCTAAAGAGCTGTGCCGTAAGTACGGAATTGCTAATTCGACTTTCTATAAATGGCGTTCCAAGTATGGAGGCATGGAAGCCTCTGATGTTAAGCGACTAAAAGAGCTTGAAGAAGAAAACCGTAGGCTTAAACAGATGTATGCTGATTTAAGCCTCAAAGCGCAAATGCAGGAAGATATCATAAAAAAGCTATAGCGCCTGCTTGTGAGCGCAAAGTCTGGGCTCAAGAATTGCAGGCGCAGTATGGTGTCAGTATTGCATCGAGCTGTCAGGTGGTCTGTATGAGTCGAACCGCTTATTACTATAAGCCTAAGCTATCTGATGATAGTGAGATTATTGATGTCTTAAATGAACTAACAGATAAGCACAATCGTTGGGGTTTCCCAAAGTGTTTTAAGCGTATACGCAAGCTTGGCTATTCATGGAATCATAAACGAGTACACCGTGTTTATAAAGCTTTAAACTTAAACCTACGCCGTAAGTCTAAAAGACGGCTACCAACACGTAACCCCCAGCCGTTAAGTGTGCCAAACGCATTGGGTCATACTTGGTCTATGGACTTTATGAGCGATAAGCTGCACAATAATATTCGCTTTCGAACCTTTAATGTGATTGATGATTACAACCGCGAAATACTCGGCATTGATATTGGTACCAGCATTCCCTCACTCCGAGTGATTCGCTACCTTGACCAGTTAGCCGAGTGGCATGGTTATCCTAAGCAAATTCGTGTGGATAATGGTAGTGAGTTCACCTCTAAAGTGTTTACTGATTGGGCAACGGCTCACGGTATCTATATTGACTATATTGAGCCTGGCTGTCCTTATCAGAATGCTTATATTGAACGGTTTAATCGTAGTTACCGCAATGAGGTTTTGGATTGTTATTTATTCAATGATTTAAATGAAGTCAGTCAACTGACTGAGGAGTGGATCACGGTTTATAACACCGAAAGACCCCATGATTCACTTAATGATATGACACCTGCCCAGTATAGACAGGTGGCTTAATTATTCTACGATGATGTTGTGTTAAGAATGGGGTATTTACACAACCAAACCACTGACAGGGTCTGTTTTTTTTCATTATCAAACAAAAAAGACACACCAGCAATCGCTAATGTGTCTTTCGATAAGTTAAGCCAAACTATTTACCGAGATGCTTTTTACAAGCGGGTTTATCTTTATAAGCTGGATTCAAACATATCGTTGGTTCATCTACAGACTCCTTACGATAGCCTTTGCTTTCCATACACAACATAGCATTAATATACTGTGTCTTATACTCATCATTCGCTTCGATATAGCTACTACCAGCATTATCGAAGCCACAGGACAACATATCTTTCTCAATCACTTCAAAAGGCGTATCCCCTTTTTTGTGTTTGTAAAAGTATTCCCATGCGTCTGGTAGTGGTTGGTCAATTCTTGTAATACAACCCGTCATCAATGCTGTCATTAGTATATAAAGTATCCATTTACTCATCTTTTGCTCCTTGATTGTTATTTTTTGGGCGGTATACGGGCTCCCAGTTCATAGGCTCATCATTTTCAAGTAAATCATCGTTTGCGCACGCTTGAGTTCCAACACCATAACAGTTATGCGCTGTAGCAGGATTCCCAATCATATCCTTCCATTCACCTAACATTGTTTTACCTTCTGAGTTATTGCCACCTGTTGAGGGATTTAACCCTACAAACTTAAATGAGCGTATGACAGTCTATAAATGTTGATAACAACAGGCACAGGCCTAAAAGCCATAAAGCATAAAAACTTAAAAACTTAAAAACTCAAAACATAAAAAAGCTGAGCTATCTTATGATAACTCAGCTTCTATATAAAAAATAACTTTTATAACACGCTATTTATAGTACGCGTTGTCGGTTAAGCTGTGATCGGTATCATCAACCACTTGCATCAACTCAGGGATTTGCTGCTTTAATTGAACTTCAACGCCTTGACGCAAGGTCAAGTCAACCGCTGAACAGCCCTGACAGCCGCCGCCGAATTTTAATACTGCGGTCAAGCCAGCTTCATCTTCAATCAGCTCAAGCAATTGTACGTTACCGCCATGTGCGGCCAAGCTTGGGTTAATTTCAGACTGCAATACATAGTTGATGCGCTCTTCTACGCTAGCATCTTCACCAACTTTTGGCACTTTTGAGTTTGGTGCGCGGAAGGTTAACTGACCGCCAAAACGATCTTTATTATAGTCAATCACCGCATCTTCTAAGTAAGGCACTGAAGCGGCTTCGATAAAGGCTGTGAAATGCTCAAAAGGCATCTGTAAGTCAGCCGCGTCTTCTTCGCCTGGCTGGTTGTAAGCCATGCAGCACTCAGCACGTGGTGTGCCTGGATGCTCGACAAAGATACGCACGCCAATTCCTGGCGTTCCTTGCTTGGCTAGCAACTCGGCCAGATAACCTTGTGCCGGCTCAGTAATCGTAATATTGCTTTTGATATCGGTTTGTTCTGTATCAATTGCAGAAACTGGTGTTGTATCTGTCATAAGAGCTCTCTTATTTTTTTAAAGTGGGTGTAACTGTATATAGCTGTATATTTAGTCACTGTGCATAAGCAACAGTGTACAAAACTGCAAGTAATGTGACTGTCTAACGCTAAAACTAGAATGTTTAACGCAATAACGTTAATAACTCTATTATGATGCTGATTATACAGAATTCAAGGTAAACTAGTATGAATTGATTGGTTTCTACCTTAATCTATTCTATCTGGCTACCTAGGCACAATTATCACAGCTAAATAATAGCAGATGGCCTATAATAGCGGCCTAATGAATGCAGGGTATCAACTTGTCTAACAAGTTTGGATGCTAGGTTGTTTGAATAATCATTTTTTGCATAACTTGGACAATAGGTTAATTCAATTTTACTTATTGAATCCAAGTGATGAATGATACGTTTTGTATAACAAGCTAAATAAGTTAGTTTAAGGTTAAGTGGTTTATCTATGAGCGTCATTAGTGCGGTTATCTCTATTCTTTTGCTAATTGGAATCAGTGCGTTGGTGTCAAGCTCAGAGCTTGCCTTAGCGTCATCGCGAAAAGTCAAACTTCAAATCATGGCCAAAGAAGGCGATACCCGCGCCCTAGATGTGTTAGCGATGCAAGACAATCCAGGTAGCTTTATTACCGTGGTACAAATTGTGTTGAACGCGGTCGCTATTTTGGCAGGTGTTATCGGTGAGTCTGCGCTCAGCCCTTATTTGGTTGAGCTAACTGGCCATGATGCCCTCTCATCGATACTGTCGTTTGTGTTTGTCACCAGTGCTTTTGTATTGCTTGCCGATTTAATGCCCAAGCGTCTTGGCATGTCTAACTCTGAAGCCATTGCCATTCGCATGGTTCGGCCGATGATGGTGGTTATCTTTATTTGCAAACCCTTTGTTTGGGTTTTTGACGGTGCGGCCAACAGTATTTTTAAGGTGCTTGGGGTTTCTACCGTTCGCAAAGATGACATGACCTCAGAAGATATCTATGCGGTCATGGATGCCGGCGCCGAAGCTGGGGTATTAAAGCATCAAGAGCATCACCTGATTGCCAATATTTTTGAGATGCAAGAACGCACTGTTACCTCAGTGATGACCACTCGTGAACAAATCGTCTACTTTGACTCTCATGCCTCAGAAGAGCTGATCATCCAAACTATGATACGTGAACCGCACCATAAATTTTTGGTGTGCTCCGACGATGATTTGGAGCAAACCTTAGGCTATGTTGAGTCTCGAACCTTTTTGGCACAAGTGCTTCAGCAAAAGCAGGTGCGCTTAACCGATCAAAACATATTACGCACCGCATTATTTATTCCAGATACCCTCACCCTATTTGATGTGTTAGAGACCTTCAAAACCACAGGTACAGACTTTGCGGTCATCGTTAATGAGTATGCACTGGTAGTCGGTGTCATTACCCTAAAAGACGTGATGAGTATTGTGATGGGTGAGCTGGTGACTATTGATGAGCAGCCTATTGTACAGCGTACCGAAAACTCGTGGCTGATCGACGGCATGACTCCTATCGAAGACGTGATTCGTACGTTGGATATTCTCAACTTTCCTAATGCTGAAAATTATGAGACCATTAGTGGATTCATGATGTATATGCTACGCAAAATCCCTAAGAAAACGGACGTCATTGAGCACGCCGGCTATAAGTTTGAGATTTTAGATACTGAAAATTTAAAGATAAACCAGTTATTGGTGACAAGAATAGAAATTGACGACATGGAGTGACGATTATGCCTGTATGGTCAACCCATGACCCTCATCAGAAGACGTTAATGATCGGTGCTGTACTTGCCATCATCTCTAATTTATTATTTGCCGTATTGTACTTTTATAGCACCTTATTGCAGCCTCTGACCGGGACACAAGTCTTTATTTGGCGAATGCTGACCATGTGGCTTACCTTGATCAGTTTTTTGCTGTTCCGTGGTCGTTTAAAGCTGCACCTTCAAGTATTACGTCATCTCAATACCCCCAAACAGCTACTGCGACTGTTGTTGCCAACCCCTATCTTCTTTAGCCAGTTATGGCTATTTATGTGGGCGCCTGTCAATGATCAAGGCGTGCAGGTTGCGATGGGCTACTTTTTATTCCCACTAATGATGGTGCTGTTTGGATTTGTCATTTTCGGTGAGCGTTTGAGCCGCTTACAATGGCTGGCTGTATTATTTGCGTTTTTAGGCATATCTATTGAAATCATACGCACTCAAAGCGTGTCATGGGCAACCCTTTGGGTATGCGGCACTTATCCGATTTACTACATCATACGCCGTATGCAAGGCATTACCGCCATGACCGGTATGCTGGTCGACTTAACCTTATTTTTGCCCATTGCCTTATACTATTTGGTATTTGTCTCACCCGAGAGTATCTCAATCGCTACTGGCTCAGCACTGTCACTATTTTTGGTGATTAGCTTGGGTATTATTAGTGTGCTGGCACTAAGAACCAATCTCGATGCTAGCCTGATGCTGCCGGTGAACGTGTTTGGCATGATGAGCTATCTTGAGCCTGCAATACTCTTCTTGCTAGCAGTGACCGTGCTTGGCAACCCGTTTGAGCTGGCCATGTTATATAGCTATGGTCTTATTTGGCTTGGTATTGGCTTTTTGCTGCTGCACGCTATTCGACAACTGCAAGCCAATCGCCGTAACAAGAACCAATGGCAACGTGGCGCTCGCGTTAGTTAGTTTCGCGTAAACTATATTTGCGTTAATTAGACAAGCTAACAGAATAGACTACATAGGACACACTTAACTTCACACAATGAAATTGAATTGAGTTCATTGGCTACCTACACTGGTTATCAGAAAATAATAAACCCGACCAATAAACAGCTTGATAGTTTTTGGCGGTTAAATAAATGTTGAATAACTATAGTTAAATAAATAAAAGTTAAAGAAATTTTGATAACTCAATAAGGATCTAATAATGAAGTTATATATTTTACCTGGTGCCTGCTCTTTCGTTCCACATACTGCGCTTGAATGGGCTGGTGCTGATTATGAATTAGAAATATTAGACCACGACAGCGTCAAGTCTGAAGAATACCTGCGTATTAATCCTCAAGGCTCAGTACCTGCTATCGTTGATGGTGACACTGTTATCTCACAAAACTTAGCGGTACAAACCTTTATTAATGCAACTTACCCTGATGCGCACATCTTTGGTAAAGACGACACCCCTGCTGATCTTGCTTACGCTTATCACTGGTTGGCCTTCTTAAACTCAGATTTACACAAAGCCTTTGCTCCAGTATTTGGACCAGATGGCTTTATTAAAGGTGATGATGAGCAAAAAGCGTTAGTCGCCCAAGCAAAACAAAAAATTGTCAACTTACTTGATTATCCAAATAAGCAATTAGGCAAGCATGACTATCTGACCGGTACCAAAAGCACAGCTGACCTATATCTGTATGTGATCCTGCGTTGGTCGAAAAACTTTGAGCTAGATTTGGCTGCTTACAGCAATCTTAACCCATTCATCAAACGTATCGAATCAGATGAGTCTGTGACTGAAGCGCTACGTCAAGAAGGTTTAGAAAAAATTAATTCGCTGTAAGGTTTATTAGTTTAGTAATGAACTTCTGGCTTTATAACATTTAAACTTAATACAATGCTTAATATTGTTAATTAGTTAATACTTGTAAGAAGCTTAATATAGAAGTTAGAACATAGCCTCGATTAACACCAACCCCTTAAATCAGTATTTAAGGGGTTTTTTGATGCCAGCTCATCGATGCGGCTCTCAATAAATGATGCTGTATTTAATAAATAACAATTACAATACTTATAATTGCCATAAAGGTCTTTAATATGTCAATATAGTCCTCCTAAAATAAGCCGGTCATTAAACCAATAAGCAACGCCGGTTTATGTGTTTGATACTAATAAATTGCTTGTCTTGTAGGAGCAGCCCCATGAGTGCGTTATCTGACCAAAGCTTAACCGAAGCGACAAAAGAAGCGGAACAGCGTTATAAATACTTGGTATTTATCGGACGTTTTCAGCCCTTTCACAGAGGGCACAAAGCCGTCATTGATGAAGCACTTAGCCGAGCCGAGCATGTTATTATCTTGGTCGGTTCAGCCAACCTGCCCAGAAGCCTTCGTAACCCGTTTACGGTAGAAGAGCGCACTAAAATGATCAAAGGCGCCTTCCCTGAAAAAGAGGCAAAGCGTATTCACTGCGTCGGTCTTAATGATGCCTTATATAATGACACACGCTGGCTTCAGTATGTACAGGCAGCCGTGCGCTCAGTCACAGGCGACATCAGCAAAGATGTGGCTTTAATTGGTCACTCCAAAGACAGCTCCTCTTACTATTTATCTTTATTCCCAAATTGGCAGTCTATTTCAGTACCGAATCACAAAAACTTATCGTCAACCCCGATTCGTGAAGGCTATCTGATGGGCGCCACCCCTACTGGTGAGCGTACTCCAGACTCGACGCGCTCAGTGCTAGAAGACTTTAAGCACACCGAAGACTATAAAAAGCTGCATGAAGAAGCTTGGTTCATCGACAACTACAAAAAGCAGTGGCAAGACACCCCTTATCCGCCAACCTTTATGACCACGGATGCGGTGGTTGTTCAATCTGGGCATATCTTACTGGTTGAACGCCGCAGTATGCCAGGTCGAGGCTTGTGGGCATTGCCTGGCGGCTTCGTTGATCCAAAAGAGACCTTGTTAGATGCTTGTATTCGTGAGTTAAGAGAAGAGACCAAGCTCAAAGTGCCAGAGCCAGTGCTTAGAGGATCACGTCATAGCCAACATACCTTTGACGATCCGTATCGCTCAGCACGTGGCCGCACCATCACTCAAGCATTTTATTTCCATCTAAAAAATGATGCCAAAGGTTTGCCGAAAGTGAAAGGCGGTGATGATGCCGCAAAAGCCTTTTGGTTACCTTTAGCGGAACTTGATGCGAAAAAAATGTTCGAAGACCATTACGCCATCATTACCAAAATGGTGGGATTATAATGACTGCCTATCGTGCGTTTAATTTATTTATAGCTTGGCAATTTTTGTTGAGCACCCCTTTTATACCTACCCTAAGCGATAGACGCCGCGGGTCTTTAAATGGCACTCACTTATTGAGTGTCTTACCATCAAGCAGAGGAGTTCTGTGATGTACACTAGCAATTTAACTAACCTTATCTTAAATGCCGACAGCTATAAAACCTCGCATTGGCTGCAATATCCGCCTAACAGTGAGTATATGTCAAGCTATGTTGAAGCGCGTAAAGGCGATATTGACGTGCTGTTTTTTGGGCTTCAAGCTTATATTAAAGAATATCTGGCCAAGCCAATTACTGTTGCTGATATTGATGAAGCAGAAACCGTCATTACCGCCCATGGTCTTCCCTTTAATCGACAGGGTTGGGAGCGCTTGGTTGAGAAGCATGGTGGTTATCTACCCGTTCGTATTCAGGCAGTTCCTGAAGGCAGTATTATTCCTGTCTCTAATGTGGTCTGTCAGATTATCAACACAGACCCTGAGTTTTATTGGCTGCCAAGCTATCTTGAAACGTCGATTTTAAGAGCAATTTGGTATCCCTCTACTGTGGCAAGCCTGTCATACTACTGTAAAAATATTATCAAGGCTGCATTAGAAAAATCGGCAGACAGCACAGCCGGCCTACCCTTCAAGCTACATGACTTTGGTGCGCGTGGCGCATCTAGTATGGAAACCGTTGCCTTAGGCAGCTTGGCACATTTGGTTAACTTCTCAGGTACCGACAGCATGACAGCTTTAGTTGCTGCCAGCCGTTGGTATGGTATGGACAAAGACATGCCTGCCTTCTCTATCCCAGCTGCTGAGCACAGCACCATGACGGCTTGGGGCCGGGAACATGAGCAACAAGCATTTGCCAATATGCTGCAGCAGTTTGGTGGCGAAGGTCACACTGTCGCTGTGGTATCTGATAGCTACGACTTATGGAATGCCATTGATAATATCTGGGGTGATGCGCTGAAAGAGCAAATTCAAACCATGGGCGGTACCTTGGTTATTCGTCCCGACAGTGGTGATCCTGCCAAGGTTGTGCGTGAAGCATTAGAAAGACTGTCTGTGAAATTTGGCACTACAGTTAATAGCAAAGGCTACAAAGTGCTTCCCGACTGTGTGCGCCTGATTCAAGGCGATGGTATCAGCCCATATACTCTAGGCAAAATACTAAACACTATTATGCAAGCCGGCTTTAGCGCAGATAACGTCACCTTTGGTATGGGCGGTGGTCTACTTCAACAAGTAAACCGCGACACCATGAGCTGGGCCATGAAAGCCAGTGCGATTCAGATTAACGGGGAATGGAAAGAGATTTTCAAAGACCCGATTACCAGCCGTTCTAAACGCTCGAAAAAAGGACGCTTAGCATTAATCAAACAGACCAATGGTGATATCAAAACAATCAAAGAGAGCGAGTTATCGGATGCCTCTGACAACCTGCTACAAGACGTGTTTGTAAACGGTAAACTGTTGGTTGATGATAATTTAACCCGAATCCGCGAGCGTACTGGTTGGTAGTATAAGCATTTAGAATTTAATGCCCGTTGATTACTAACACCACGCTTAGCTTAAGCTGGGTGCAGTAGTCGATTATGATAGCGCTGCTCATAGCGTTTAATCTTAGTGTGTAAATACTTAGTAGTGTATATATGCCTATTAATGTATAAATGCTTAAGAAATAACGCTATGAGCAACCATCTTCAAGAGTAAGTAACACCATGATTTTTATGCAAAAAAAAGACATTGTTCTTGCCCCGATCTATCTTTATCAGGGCTTAAAGCTAAAGCGCACTGCAGTACGTTTGCCAGAAGCAGAAGGTGAGCGCTACGGCAGCTTAGAGTTGGCATCATCAAAGCCAAATACCGAAACTGATAACACATCAACGCTTACTTTTATGATGGCAGGCGATTCTTCAGCAGCGGGTGTGGGCGTTGACTCTCAGCATAACGCTTTAGTCGGTCATTTATTAAACCATCTACAGACGCTGCCACAAATAACGGACAATTACACCCATATTAACTGGTCACTACATGCCACCTCTGGGCATACCAGTTATGATGTGCTGCGTCGGCTATACGTGTTACCTATTCCAAAAACACCGATGGATGTGGTGATTGTATTGGTCGGTGTTAATGACACCACCGCCAATGTGTCCCCCACTCAGTGGCAAGCACAGTTAAGAGAGATTATTGAGTTAAGCAAACGCAAATTTGGTGCCCGCTACGTGCTATTCCCAGGCTTACCGCCAATGCAGCACATGCCAGCCATTCCGCGTCCGTTAAACCAATTTTTGGGAGCGAAAACGGCGTTAATGAATCAAAAGCTGAATGAAGTTTGCCAAGAATATGACAAGGTATTGGCACTACCCATGCAGTTTGAAAACACTGGCTTAACGGCAGATGAGCTGTTTTCGATCGATGGCTTTCACCCCAACTCAACCGCCTATTCATTCTTAGCGTTAAAACTGGCGAAAACACTAGCACAGCTAGTCGAAGATGGCGAACTAGCCTAATAGTCCGAGCTAGTCTGATAGTCCGCGCTAATCCAATAATCCAAGCCAAATAAAAGAAGCGCTCAAGAAATCAAGCCTTTGTGTCGCATCTGTCGATAGACCACATACACCACGACGATGTTTAATATTAAAACGCCAAGCTTAAACCAATCAAACGGGCGCACAATCACATAATAAAACTCTAGTGGTAAAAACAAGCCATAACCCAAAAGGCTAAACCAATACGCCCAGGTTTTGTCACGCCATAAGCCATAAGCTTCAATAAAGCGCAGACCGGCATAACCAAAAATGATCAACATAAACAGCTGCCAGTTTTCAGCCCCTCGCTGTGCCAAGCGAGTTAGGCTGTCTACCTGGACTTCAAACAGGTTGCCAAAGCGAGTCACCCAGGCCTGATTGGCATCATCAATAAATACCAACACCTGACTGTGGTAGCTCCATAAAGCAAGGGCAATCAGTATTGCCCCAACCCCTTTAATGATCTCATATAATGTGACTGCTTTAATAGAACCACTAACCTGTGGCGGCTCCTCAGTCAAAGTAAGTCTCCACTACTTTGCCCTGCAATGTGTCATTTAAGAAAGGCGTGTTTTTACCCTTAGACAACATGCTATCACGTGTTACTTGCCACTGTAGATTAGGATCAACCAATACAGCACCGCCTATGTCATTGTAGCTCTGCTCAATACCTGCAATACGTGCTGGTGCTAGGCAGATTTTGTCTACCAATTGCTCAGGGGTCAATACGCCATCTGCAACCAGCTTACAGCCTAATGCCATAAAGGTATCAAAGTTCGAAATACCGGGTGTGGTTTCAGCAAATGGTGCTTTTTTAGCAGTATCGTTTAATGGCTCATGATGACTACAAATGGCGTCGATGGTGCCGTCTTGCAGAGCGTTAAGTAATGCTTTTTGGTCGGTATTACTACGCAGTGGTGGCAATACAAATGCCTGAGCATTAAAGCCTTCTAGACTGTCATCCGTCAAATGCAACTGATGCATCGCCACATCACAAGTCACAGGTAAACCTTTGCCTTTTGCCCAACGCATAAGCTCAACAGAAGATTTACAAGTCAACTGACTAAAGTGCGCAGCGATACCCGTCTCTTCAACCATCAATAACTGTGTAGACAAAGCAACTGTCTCTGCCAGCCAAGGGATACCTTGCAAGCCGTGGAATGAGGCGATATAGCCCTCATGCGCTACCCCGCCTTTCGCAAGACTTGGTTCATTAGGATAAAAGAATACTTTCAGATCAAAGGTTGCTGCATATTCTAATGTGCGCAGCATAACCAAATCATTGGTAAATGGACGTCCGGCGTTAGTTACAGCGATACAGCCGCCTTTTTTTAGACCAGCAATACTGGCTGGGCGCTCACCCTGTAGGCCATCTGTCAATGCGCCTAAAATATGCAGATAAATACCACCATCTTGCTTAGCACGCTCACGTAGCCCTTTTAGCAAAGAACCATTTTCTAATACAGGGTCAGTGTCTGGCGGTGTTACCACATGCAAAAAGCCATTGGCACGTGCAGCAGCGCCTTCTGATTTTAAGGTGCCATGTTGCTGTCGGCCTGGCTCACGTAAACGGGCACATAAATCAACCAGTGGCGGCAATAACCAATGGCCTTCTTTGGCATCAATATTTGGTTGGGTAAAAGTGTTGGGCAGTAGGTTTAGCATGATAAATCCAGTTCATTATTAGCCAATAATTGGCTGTGATAGCCGATAATTAGCCCGGGTTAATAAGAATGACTCATGACTCTAAAGGTCGTTACTAAGGGGTATTATTCATTTAACGCTGAATATGTATCGTTTTTATTGTGTTGAATAACACCTTAGTAAAGCGTCAATAAACGTTGGCTAGCTAGTATCTAATTATAGGCAGTCTTGCCTTAGCCAAGCTGACGACGCGCTTGATATTCACGCTGCCCTTGCATGGCAAGCGATAATACCGCCATACGAATAGCAATACCATTATTCACTTGTTTTAAGATCACAGACTGAGGTCCGTCAGCAACGCTAGAGGCTATTTCTACCCCTCTATTCATCGGTCCTGGGTGCATAACTAACGCATCGGGTTTGGCTTTAGCAACGCGCTCAGGCGTGATGCCATACTTTTTGAAGTATTCACTTGAGCCTGCCATTAAAGGCGAGCCGATACGCTCATTTTGAATACGCAGACCCATCAACACATCACAGTCGACCACACCTTCATCAATATCTTCAAATACCGAAACGCCATAACGCTCAATACCTTTAGGTAATAATGTACGTGGAGCAATGACACGAATGTCTTTTACGCCCAATGTCTGTAATGCATTGATGTCCGAGCGCGCAACGCGTGAGTGCTTAATATCACCAATAATGGCCACAGAAAGCTCTTCAAAAGGACGAGGCGCTTCTCGATAAATGGTGAGCATGTCTAACATGCCTTGTGTCGGATGCGCATGCCATCCATCACCGCCATTAATAATAGCAATTTCAGGCGTCACTTCAGTTGCCATAAAATGTGCTGCACCAGAGGCAGAATGACGCACCACGAAGATATCTGCAGTCATCGCTTGTAGATTCCACAAGGTATCACGTAAGCTTTCACCTTTTTGGGTACTAGAGCGTGCAATATCGATATTAAGCACATTAGCGCCTAATCGCTTTTCTGCCACTTCAAAAGTAGTGCGGGTACGTGTTGATGGCTCAAAAAATAAGTTCATCACTGTACAGCCTTCAAGCTCAGGACAGTTAATCAGTTGTCCGTTGTCATCAAAGTAGGATTCGGCTTTTTTGATAATAGTCATTAACTGCTCACGGCTTAAACCTTCTATTGCCAAAAAGTGACGAATATGGCCATCCTCATTCAGCTGAGGCTTACTTAAAGAAGCATTTAACCGAGCCGTGGTATGATCAAAAGCGGCTTGCTGAGCAGCTCGATCGTCGATATCTTGTTGTGATGTCTTTTTAGAATCTGTCATGGTAGTTATCCGCATCCTTTATACAAATCAATATGAGCAAGCAAAATGATACCCTTGGGTACCGATTAGCAAGCGAAAAACAAACGAGACCTGACTTAATGAGCCGTATCTTTATCTTTCATCAATAATAGCGTATATATTTTGGCTGTTGTGATGTTTAACGCCTATTATAATCAACTAGCACAAGAAATATTGACTCGTTTTTGCTACACTTTGCAAAGTTTAACCGCTGCTATCTATCTGAGTGTTTCAGGCTAACTAATTTAGTCAAATTAAAACATAGCTCAATAGTGTAGCGGATTTATTAGCGTTCAAAAAGAAAAGCTTGTCATATTATAAATTTTTGTTTGTTATTATCATACCCATTACCGCTTAAGGATAAACAACATGACCACCCTAACTGAGTATTTACAGCCCTTTCAATCAAAAAATACGCAGCACATTCAGCCAACCACAGAAGTGATCGAGACCATTGCCAATGTGGGCAAAGACATTGCACAGCTGTTACGTAAAGGTGCATTAGCGGATATCCTAGGTGAAGTGGGACAAGAAAACGTACAAGGTGAGCAGCAAAAGAAACTAGACGTCATTGCTAATGATCTATTGCTTGATGCACTGGCCGCTAATGCACATTGTGCCGGTGTTGCCAGTGAAGAGCTGGATCATGCCACAGCCGCCCATCCAGAGGGCAGCTTACTGGTATTATTTGACCCTCTAGATGGCTCATCAAATATAGATATTAACATGCCTACCGGTACTATCTTCTCTATTTTGCCACACAACAAACCAGGCCAAGCAGCGCAAGATAGCGACTTTTTGCAAAAAGGAACTGAGCAGCTGGCTTCAGGCTACTTACTATACGCCTCTTCTGTCATCCTAACCTTTACCTTAGCGCCACAGCTTGCTCAGCAGGTTGGTATTGATGATGGCGTGGTTATGTTTAGCTTGGACCCAGACAGTGGTGAGTTTTTATTAATCAATAAAAACATCGGCATCGATGAAGACACTCAAGAATACGCTATTAACGCATCAAACTATCGCCATTGGTTACCACCAATGCAGCAATACGTTGATGAATTATTAGCAGGAAAAACAGGCCCTCGTGGCAAGAACTTTAA
This sequence comes from Psychrobacter sp. FDAARGOS_221, assembly GCF_002313155.2. Lineage (NCBI taxonomy): Bacteria > Pseudomonadati > Pseudomonadota > Gammaproteobacteria > Moraxellales > Moraxellaceae > Psychrobacter > Psychrobacter sp. FDAARGOS_221. Next base: position 2,562,810 of record NZ_NWFK02000001.1, on the reverse strand, counting down.
CACCCGCTGGGTAGCAGCCATGGTCGGTGATGTGCATCGTATCTTATGCCGTGGCGGTATCTTTATTTATCCAAAAGACACCAAAGATCCTAGCAAAGCCGGTAAATTGCGCTTAATGTATGAAGCCAATCCTATGAGCTTACTTATTGAACGTGCAGGCGGTGCTTCTACCGATGCTATCAACCGCATTATGGATTATGAACCAACCGATATCCATCAACGTGTTGCGGTAGTATTAGGTGCAAAAAATGAAGTTGAACATGTGCAAACGCTACATGCACAATAAGCATAACTTCCGAAGTTTCTGAACAATATAAACAACATAACCTACTCATATTTTCAGGCCTTACTCATTAGTAAGGCCTGATTACTATTTATCTGCTCATTTTTACTAATGATGTGCTACCCTACTCACAGTAGACACCATAACCTAAATGGTTATGACCACGTCTGTCACAATATTAAATTTAAATGAGCAAATAATGACCGATATCATCACCAATAAATACTCGAACAACCCCGTTATCACTTCAGATAAAAATCCAACCGTTAAATTAGCCAAAGCACTACTCACCCAATCGCGCCAACGTAAAAAAGCCGGTCAAACCGTCCTTGAAGGCGTACATTTGATTGAGGCCGCTCTACAAGCCAAACACTTCCCTAATCAAATTATCATTTCCTATAGCGGTCTGTCTCACCCAGAAGTACAAGCATTGCTTGGTGAAATTGCCAACCATCATTTAGACAATAAACTCACTGTGGTCAGTGACAGCGTTTACCAAGGTATCACTAGCTTAGGCAATGGCGTTGAAATTATGGCTATTGTTGATGTGCCTGAGCATAACTTGCATGCACTAAAAGCACCGATAACCACCGATTGTCTTATCTTAAATGATGTTCAGGACAATGGTAATGTCGGCACCCTACTGCGTACAGCAGCTGCAGTGGGCATCAATATCGTTATCTTTACCAAAGGCAGCGCTCAAGCTTGGTCACCAAAAACCATGCGAGCTGGTATGGGTGCACAATTTGGCTTGACCATATATGAAGGCATAGAAGCCGATGAAGTATTGTCTTATATCCGCTTACCGGTATATGCGACCAGCTCACATACCGATAATATCATCTATAAGCAAAATCTAAATCGTCCGGTAGCTTGGGTGATGGGTCATGAAGGCCAAGGCGTGTGTGATGCTATTATGAAACAAGCCACACCAGTTGCTCTGCCGCAGCCTAATGGACAAGAAAGTCTCAACGTGGCTATCGCCGGTGCCTTGTGTATGTATGAGACCTTACGTCAAAGAGATTACAGCTAACTATAGCCAAATCTTAGCTCTAAATCTGAATGTAAAAAAAGGTGCCTTATTGGCACCTTTTTTGACTCTATATGAATACAATATTATAGACTGTCTTATACATAGGGTTTCTCACATAGCCATTTTGTGGCCAAATATTTGACACCTTCGGTCACTGGCATACCCGCATGTAGTGTTAGCGGATCAATTTGACCACTCAAATCAGTATTAGCAAAGTACAGCGCGGTTCCTTTTTTGGGACGCACCTCAAAGTTAAGCTTCGGAAAGCGAGTAGAACCGCCAGTATCAACCTCAGAGAGATACATTAAGAAGGTACCGACACGTTGTCCGCCTTTTTTGGTAACCACTTGACTGCTCTTTTTAGCAGGATCAAAGAAATCAAAATGAGGACGATATTCACCACCATCTTCATAACGAAGTACCTGCAACCCTTCACCATGATCCACCGGCCAATGTAACAACTCAGAGATGCGTGCTTCGATGGTTTTAATCACCTCTATCTGCCCTCTCTGATAGCCTGTGCTAGTACTGGTGCGCGCATCATGCTCTACGAAGTTACCATCCTCAGGATTGACTACTCTTGAGTTTTTCAGCTTACTGTCTGCATCTTGAATTAAGGCATCACACTCTTCAGGACTTAAGAAATCATTGATGACGGCAACAAACGGCTTATAGCAGGTGAAGCCTAACGATACTTTTCGATCGCTCAGCTCAATATGATTACCAGTGGTATTGATGTGCGGTGCATTGAAGTTACCGGTACGGCTAATAAGCTCATAAGCTGCATCCACCCAACCTTTATTGAACAAAGTAATTGCTAACTTATTTACCGGTACGCCACGAGCTAGATTAACCTTCAACCATTCTTGCCAATCCGTCTCTAATGCTTTTAGTGCACTCATTAACACTCCCTAGTCTAATTGAGTCAATAGTGACAATCTTTATTAACTTGAATCAAGCTCACTATATGGCTGCTTTTTATCATACATACTAATGATATATACCAAGTTCATATTATATTACGACAGCTCTCGCATGATATGCAATTTATAAGCAGTTGATAGGTATCTTATAAAAAACAACACACAAAAAAAGACCGCCTCAATGAGACGGTCTTTTTCGCTTAATGCGTAGCTAACAACTAATTAATATTAGTCTTTAACGTTAGCAACAACACCAGCACCTACAGTACGACCACCTTCGCGAATTGCGAAACGTAAACCTTTGTCCATAGCGATTGGGTGGATTAGCTCTACGCTCATCTCAACGTTATCGCCTGGCATTACCATTTCAGTACCTTCTTGTAATGAGATAGCACCCGTTACGTCAGTAGTACGGAAGTAGAACTGTGGACGGTAACCATTTAGGAATGGAGTGTGACGACCACCTTCTTCTTTTGATAGTACGTATACTTCTGCGTCGAAGTTAGTGTGTGGCGTGATTGAACCTGGCTTAGCTAGTACTTGGCCACGTTGTACGTCTTCACGCTTAGTACCACGTAGTAGTACACCACAGTTCTCACCAGCACGACCTTCGTCTAGTAACTTACGGAACATCTCGATACCAGTACAAGTGGTTTTCACTGTGTCTTTGATACCAACGATTTCGATCTCGTCACCAACTTTGATGATACCTGATTCAACACGACCAGTTACAACGGTACCACGACCAGAGATTGAGAATACGTCTTCGATAGGCATTAGGAATGGCTTATCTACGTCACGCTCTGGCTCTGGGATGTAAGTGTCTAGAGTTTGTAGTAGTTCTACTACTGCTGGCTCACCGTATTTGCCGTCATTGCCGTTTAGGGCTTCTAGAGCTGAACCTTTGATGATTGGCGTGTCATCACCTGGGAAGTCGTAGTCTGATAGTAATTCACGTACTTCCATTTCTACTAGTTCTAGTAGCTCTTCGTCATCTACCATGTCACATTTGTTCATGAATACGATGATGTATGGTACACCAACCTGACGTGATAGTAGGATGTGCTCACGAGTTTGTGGCATTGGGCCATCAGTAGCTGATACTACTAGGATAGCGCCGTCCATCTGTGCTGCACCAGTAATCATGTTTTTAACATAGTCAGCGTGACCTGGGCAGTCTACGTGTGCGTAGTGACGTGCTTCAGTGTCATACTCGATGTGTGAGGTGTTAATTGTAATACCACGTGCTTTTTCTTCTGGTGCTGAGTCAATTGCAGCATAGTCTTTGGCTTCGCCGCCAGAAGTTTTAGCTGCTACTGTTGCGATAGCTGCCGTTAAAGTAGTTTTACCGTGGTCAACGTGACCAATTGTACCGACGTTTACGTGCGGCTTGCTTCGTTCGAACTTGGCCTTTGCCATGTGTCTATCCTCTTGTAAATTAGTTATAGGGTTTGAATTTAAAATTCAGTAATAACAGATTCGATCATTAATTATAAGCTAACTAAGCGTCTATCTGCTAGAAAATAATGCTGCTAGATAATCATAATCTTGCAATTGATACTCAAGTCAGTTGCAAATGATATAAGAAAACAGTCATCAATGACAAGCCCCTGATACGCAATTGTTCATAAATTCATCAACTAATTACAAACTATTCCTAATAGGAATGCTCAGATGGCTTGTTTTACTGTTTAAAAGACATGCTTGACTGGCAAACATGTTTTTCTTCTGCTTATATTTATCATTATAACAATGACTAAAATCTATCATCAATCAATGATAAAAAAGAGTAACGATTGATTATTCTTCGTCTTCGTCTTTGCCAGAGAATTTCTTCATGATCTCTTCAGCAACAGACTTAGGTGTTTCAGCGTACTTTTGGAATTCCATTGAGTACGTTGCACGGCCTTGAGACTGTGAACGTAGGTTAGTTGCATAACCAAACATCTCAGCTAATGGTACTTCAGCACGGATCTGCTTGTTACCACCAGGTAGGTCATCCATACCTTGAACCATACCACGGCGACGGTTTAAGTCACCCATGATATCACCCATGTATTCTTCAGGTGTTTCAACTTCAACTTTCATTAATGGCTCAAGAAGTACAGGGCTTGCATTCATGAAGCCTTTTTTGAAGGCGATAGAACCAGCCATTTTGAACGATAGCTCATCCGAGTCAACATCGTGGTAAGAACCATCATATAAAGTGGCTTTAACACCAACGATTGGGTAACCAGCTAGGATACCGTTCTTCATGCGCTCTTGAATACCTTTATCAACCGCACTGTGGTACTCTTTTGGTACAACACCACCAACGATTTCTTCAGCGAATTCATACTCAGGACCTTCGTCAAGATCAAGTGGCTCAAGACGTAACCAAACGTGACCGAATTTACCACGACCACCAGTCTGACGTACGAATTTACCTTCTTGCTCAACATTGGCGCGAATCGTTTCACGATAAGCAACCTGAGGTGCACCGATGTTTGCTTCAACTTTAAATTCACGCTTCATACGATCAACTAGAATTTCTAAGTGAAGCTCACCCATACCACTAATGATGGTCTGACCAGATTCTTCATCAGTGTGTACACGGAATGAAGGGTCTTCTTTCGCTAAACGGCCAAGAGCAACTGACATTTTTTCTTGGTCAGCCTTGGTCTTAGGTTCAACAGCTAGAGAGATAACTGGGTCTGGGAATTCCATGCGCTCAAGAGTAATAACTTCTTTCTCGTCACATAGAGTATCACCAGTACCAACATCTTTCATACCAACTAATGCAGCAATATCGCCAGCACGAATTTCTTCAAGCTCTTGCTGTGAGTCAGCATGCATCTGTACAATACGACCGATACGCTCACGCTTCATCTTAACTGGGTTGTATACGCTCTCGCCCTGCTTGATAATACCTGAATAAACGCGTACAAAGGTTAAGTTACCAACGAATTTGTCGTTCATAATTTTGAATGCTAGTGCAGCAAATGGTGCTTCGTCTGATGCTTCGCGCGTGCCTTCAGTTTCGTTTTTGTCATCAAGAATACCTTTAATAGCAGGAACATCTTGAGGTGCTGGCATATACTGAATAACCGCATCCAGCATTTTCTGTACACCTTTGTTCTTAAAGGCAGTACCACAATACATTGGAATGATTTCGTTAGCGATAGTACGCTGACGGATGGCCGCATGAATTTCTTCTTCAGTTAGCTCTTCGCCTTCTAAATACTTATTCATTAGCTCTTCATTTGCTTCAGCAGCAACTTCTACTAACTGGCTACGATATTCTACAGCTTTATCTTGAAGCTCAGCTGGAATTTCACGCTCTTCATATTTCATGCCGAGCGATTCAGTATCCCAATAAAGAGCCTTCATAGTAATTAGGTCAACTACACCTTCAAAGTCATCTTCTTTACCAATTGGGATAACCATAGCAACTGGGTTACCGCCTAGGCGTGTCTTAACTTGTTCTTTAACACGATAGAAGTCAGCACCTACACGGTCCATTTTATTAACGAACGCTAAACGAGGTACTTTGTACTTGTTAGCTTGACGCCATACAGTCTCAGACTGAGGCTGTACACCACCAACCGCACAATAAACCATACATGCACCATCAAGTACACGCATTGAACGTTCTACTTCGATCGTGAAGTCAACGTGACCTGGGGTATCAATAATATTGATACGATGTTCAGGAAACTGTTTACCCATGCCTGACCAGAAGCAAGTTGTTGCAGCTGAGGTGATTGTGATGCCACGCTCCTGCTCTTGTTCCATCCAATCCATGGTGGCGCCACCATCGTGAACTTCACCAAGTTTGTGGCTTACACCGGTATAGAATAGAATACGTTCAGTCGTGGTTGTTTTACCAGCATCAATGTGTGCTGAAATACCAATATTACGATATCGGTTTAGGGGGGTTGCACGTGCCATAATTTTTTCCTAATGGAATGTCTTTTAATTTATTTCGTTTTACAAGTTTGTGATACGTATTAAGCTAGAGTAGCTTATCAAGATGACAGTGTTGTTATACAACTGATATTTCGCGTTGCTTGGATGCATCTTTGATATAGTGCATAACACTGATCATATATTAATATCAACAATGTTAATTAACACATGAGCACAGTGACTCAAACTTAATCAGCATTTATCAAAAACTTAACGCTTATTACTTATCTTTCTTTTACTTGCTTAATAAAACGTATATTTTATTACTTGTCGTAGTAGCCATTACTAACCGAAGTTGTTAATGGCTCTAGAGTGAACTTATAGTGTACTACTTTTTTGGTCTAAACACCTTAATTATAGCTGAAGCATTCCATTTAATTTGAGTACTTAGTTAATTACAAATGTTTAAACCGAATTATTAAGCAGCTTTTTTGCAAAAATTAGAAGCGGTAGTGAGAGAATGCTTTGTTAGCATCTGCCATACGGTGAACTTCGTCACGCTTTTTAACAGCATTACCTTTGCCTTCATGTGCATCAGATAACTCACCAGCTAAGCGGAAAGCCATTGATTTTTCAGAACGCTTAGAAGCAGCGTCAGCTAACCAACGCATTGCTAGGGCGGTACGACGGGATGGGCGTACTTCCATAGGAACCTGATACGTAGCACCACCAACACGGCGAGCTTTAACCTCAACCATTGGGCGAACGTTTTCAAGTACTTCTTCGAAGAACGCAACTGGATCTTCGATGTTACGCTTTTCTACTACTTGATCTAAAGCACCGTAAACAATACGTTCAGCGGTAGATTTTTTGCCATCAACCATTACGTGGTTAATGAATTTTGCGATGGTTTGGCTACCAAATTTAGGATCCGGTAGGATCTCACGAGTAGCGACGACGCGACGTCTTGGCATAATAATTTTCCTTATCTTCAGGGTTGTCTGGCATTCATAACCATATACAAGATATGTGTTAATAATTTAGTGGTTACCAGCCAGCCTTACTGCGTGGCGGTATGCCTGCCTGCTAATATTAATTGAGTCAGCTATGTTGGCTAGGCACCAAGCCCACGCATTAAATTTAGTAATCTGCTAATTAAACCTTAGGTTTCTTAGCACCATATTTAGAACGACCTTGCTTACGGTCTTTAACGCCTGCACAGTCAAGTGCGCCGCGAACAGTGTGATAACGCACACCTGGTAAGTCTTTAACACGACCACCACGGATTAGTACAACACTGTGCTCTTGCAAGTTATGGCCTTCACCACCGATGTAGCTAGACACTTCATAACCTGAGGTTAAGCGAACACGACATACTTTACGCATGGCTGAGTTTGGTTTTTTAGGTGTGGTAGTATATACACGAGTACATACACCGCGGCGTTGTGGGCATGATTGTAAAGCAGGAACGCCAGACTTTTCCTTTAATACTTTACGACCCTTACGAATCAATTGGTTAGTTGTTGCCATAAGGCATCCTTCTCCCGTTTATTAAATACAAAAAAATGGGTCACTAAGCTTACCTGTGTGATCCAATTACATCATGGTTATCGCCTTGATTTGGCTCTCAATTCTTTATAAATCCATTCACGTGGAATCGACTTATATTCATCAAGAACAATCCAAGGTAATGAACGTATCAGTAATCAACCGCTCAATACGTAAGCCTACCCATTTTTCGGACACTATATTATATAGAATTTTTGCTAAATACTCAACCCCTAGCAGTACTGTCGAAAACCCTGCTTTGACTTGGTATTTAATGAGGTTATTCGCCATATTTAAATGGATGGCTCGATTGTGCTAAACAGCCTAATTCAAATGATTTTAGTCATTGATGAGCCAGTCTACTATCAGTTAGCTTAGTGCGTGACTTGTTTAAAGCAGTTGATGGTTTTAAGGGGATTATTACTCGTCATAAATAAGTAGTTTAATCGATTCATTGTGTTGCATTTATATTGAATTAAAGAGTTAGATAGACAGACAATCTATAACATTAAAACCATCATAATACCTTACTTGAAGTACAGCTAAGGTAGTTATTTGTACTGTCTATACTTACTCAAGCGCATCGTTATCCATATAACCTTTATGATAAACTAAGCGCCGAACTTTAATAACAGTATTCTTTAATAGCAGTATTAAAAGCAACAGTTGTCTATATAGCACCTCATTGATTAATTTCAAGTGCTATCTGTTCGCTTGAACTTACGACATTCTCATCAATAATAATTTTAACACCCATCAAAGTGAGCCCTACCCATGACAACCTCATCAACCTCAAATGATTTCGTCACTCCCAACCAAGATACCCGCATTACTCATGGCAGCCAAGTTGTGTTGCACTTTGAAGTGTCGTTAGAAAATGGTACCGTGATTGACTCGACCTTTAACCGCCCAGAACCGGTGAGCTTAACCATTGGTGATGAAAGCTTGCTACCTGGCTTTGAAAGTGTACTTAATAACTTACGTGCCGGCGATACTCGAACTGCCCATCTTGAGCCTGACCAAGCGTTTGGTGAATGGAATAAAGACAACGTGCAGACCTTCAGTCGCACTCAGTTTGCATTATCAGAGCCCAATCCTGAAGTGGGCATGATGATGGAATTTGAAGATAAAGGAAAAAATACCTTGCCAGGTGTCATCAGCAAAGTCACTGATGAAGAAGTTGAAGTCGACTTCAATCACCCACTGGCCGGACAGTCAGTACTGTTTAAAGTGCAAGTATTTAAGGTGACACCGCCAGGACAAACGGGCATTCAATTAATGTAGCTTTTATGAAGTGGCGTTTATAAAGTAGCTTTTAAAAAGTACTCTTATTCAATTGCTATTCAGTTACCGCTTCAACTGGTGTTTAAACATCAATCTTCACATTAGAGCTTAGCTTTAAATGATAGAACTTAGCAGCTTTAAAATATAAAACTCATCAAATTATAAAAAGCAGCTTATAAAAATTAACTTTTAAAAAATAGCTTATAAACAGTAATAAAGGACATGCTTATGCAATATACCACCTTGCCACAGCTTGACGAAAAAGTGTCTAAGATTTGTTTGGGCACCATGACTTGGGGTCAGCAAAACTCTGAAGCACAAGCTCATGAACAAATGGATTATGCGTTGTCAGAAGGCGTTAACTTTTGGGATACTGCTGAGATGTACCCTTCTCCGCCGGCTAAAGACAAGCAAGGCGATACCGAACGTTTTATCGGGACTTGGTTTGCGAAAAATAAACGCCGAGATGAGGTTGTGCTTGCCAGCAAGATATCACCAATGAGCTTTTTGCGTGAGGGCAATACTCGCTTTAACGCCAAGCACATCAGTGAAGCGCTTGATGGCAATCTAAAACGCTTGCAGACGGACTATATCGATGTGTATCAGCTGCATTGGCCTGAGCGTCAGACCAACTTCTTTAGCACCCGAGGTTATACCGAAGAGATGGCACAGCAAGACTTAAGCAGTCTTACTCCATTCTTGGAAACCATCGAGGCCCTTAATGATGAAATCAAAAATGGACGCATTAGAGCCTGGGGTCTATCCAATGATACCGCTTGGGGTGTGATGCGCTATTTGTGGGAAGCTGAGAAAAATGGCTTAAAAGGCCCTATTACGGTTCAAAACCCATATAGCCTGCTAAACCGTCTGTATGAAGTAGGCCTAGCTGAAGTATCACATCGCGAAAATGTGGGTTTACTCGCCTACTCACCTCTAGGCTTTGGGGTACTGTCGGGCAAATACTTAAACGGTAAGCAGCCTGAAGGCGCACGTCTTACCATGTATGACCGTTTCCAACGTTATATTAACGACGAAGCAAAGTCAGCCACTGAGCAATATGCTCAAATTGCAAAAGACGCCGGCTTAGATATGGCACAAATGGCATTGGCCTTCGTTAACAGCCGCTCATTTGTGACTGCTAATATCATTGGTGCTACCTCAATGGATCAGTTGAAGTCTAATATCGACAGCATCAATCTTGAGCTAAGCGATGATGTGTTACAGGCGATCGAAGCAGTACATACTAGACAACCTAACCCATCACCTTAAATTGCAACACTAAAAGTAGTACTAATAAAAAAGCCCTCAACGTGAGGGCTTTTTTTATATGACTCTAAACGTGTTTAAACACTCATCTTAGTAAACGATAAACGTTTTAGGCTGATGTTTTAGCAGACGATTGCGTTAGCACACGCTGTTTGAGTGAGTCTAGACCTTGCTGCATATGCTGTTGTAGCTCTTGGGTAAGCTCATCACGCGTCTTACCGGTGCTAGATAAAGGCTCTAAAGGCAGAATATAAGCGGTCACAGGATTGCTATCCATGACCGTTAAAAAGCTTTGCACAAACGTAGTATCTCCGACAAAAGGTATCTTGTCATCCATTTCACCCTTGTCATTAACATAACAAATCACAACCGGCTGTACTGGCTTATCAGCATCAATTGCCGCTTGCAGCAGCTTGCCATATAGCGACTTAATCTGAGTGCCATCAGTAGTCGTGCCCTCAGGATAGAAAAGAACCGAGTAGCCTTTTTTTAGAAACTCAGTAATTTGACCAGACACTTTGCCTGAATCACCAGAGCCGCGTTTGATAAATAATGAGCCACAAGCACGCGCTAAACGGCCAAACGCTGGCATCGCCTCAACTTCTGCCTTTGATAGGAAGAAGGCTGGCACCACACTACCCATCACTGGGATATCCATCCAAGACACATGGTTGCCTGCCCACAAGCCTTGCGTATCTGGCATTGGTTCTACTTCAACCACTTCAACGTTAAAGGCACTGGCCATTTTTCCACAAAATATTTTGTTATAACGCAAAACTTTGTCACGCTTAGGCTCATCGCCCCAACCGTCAATCTTGGTAATGGCACGATAGCCATTGACCATAGTGGTAGTCATACCTTTTAGTACTTGAGCACGGTTAAGCTGGGTAGTTACTGGTTTAGCCAAACGCGTTACAGGCTTGGGAATACGCTTCTTTAACGACTGTTTTAAAGCACCAGAGGTTGATTGGTTGTTAGTGCTTTGTTTGGTTTGGTTGCTGCCTGTCAATGGCGCATTGTCGGTCATAAAAATCCTTGGTTAAATCATTGCTGTATTAATGACATTAGCATAACTTATATCTGTGTTTACTGTATGCCAATTTTTATGACTTTTGCTAATAATTGTGTGACTAATCCTGCTAGCGTCTGTCTTTAGCTCTTCTTTATTCGCTGTTTTAGTTACTAATTAGCACACTTAACCTTTATTTAGCACTCGGCTATGCAGCTCCTCTAAGCCAGATTGCATACGCTGTTGCAACTCTTCGGTCAATTCAGATCGAGTCTTGCCTGTCGGTGATAACGGCTCTAAAGGCAGCACGTAAGCTTTGACTGGCAAATCACTATCAATCACTCTAAATAGACTTTCTTTTAGCGTAATGCCATAAAAAGGAACGGTTTCATCCAACTCGCCTTTTTCATTGACATAGCACACCACGATCGGCTGCACCGGCTTATCTGCATCAATGGCCGCCTGCAATAATTTACCATGTAGCTTCTTAATTCTTTTGCCATCCGTAGTGGTTGCTTCTGGATAGAATATTACCGAATAGCCTTGCTGCAAGAATCGTGAGATTTGGTTAGCAACGGTATCGGCATCACCTGAACCACGATTAATAAATAAGGTACCCGCCGCTTTGGCCAATACCCCAAATACTGGCATCTTTTCTACTTCCGCTTTGGATAAGAAGAATGCCGGTGACACAGAGCCCATAACAGGGATATCCATCCACGACACGTGATTTGATGCCCATAACGCGTGTGTTTTTGGTACCGGTTCGACCTGCACCACTTCGACACCAAAGGCACCTGCTGCACTTTTACAAAAGGCTTGGATGTATTTTGGCAAAATATCTCTAGGCGGTTCTTGCCACGCCCCGATCTTGGTTGCTGCACGATAGCCGCCAATCATGGTTTGTACCAGACCAGAAGCGACTTTGGTTCTTTTTATATTATGTTTGATACTCAAGTTATGCTTGATACGACGTGCAATATTTTGTTTTTGACTCATATAACTGCCTTCAGTGTATAGGTAGGTATGATTTGATATTTAAATTTATGGGTGTCGCGCAAAAGTATAGCAAAAAAACAATCCCAGTAACCAACTGTTCACTGGAATTTCTATTAAAAAGTGTTTTTAAGTCATTGGAGGCACTAGATTTGTATCCTTTTATAGTCTAGCCCTTTTAATTTGGCTTAAAAAGCACCATTATTAACAACAGTAGCATCTTAAGTGAATCGACATAAAATGAACGAGTAGAGACTAAATAATCATATTGTCTCCTCTTAAACGCATGCAACTTTAATCAGGATCGACCTAGCATTCATAAAAATAATGCAACACACAGTAGATCCAATGAACAAATTAATAACGAAAAATAGGTGAATATTTTTGGAGTATTTTGAGCGACATAAAGGTGGCGAACGTGCCATCTTAGTACATTTAGACATTAGACAGATTTCTGACCCCGATGATTTAGAAGAATTTAAGCTATTGGTAGACTCAGCTGGCGCCCAACAGCTTGCTGTCATTACAGGCTCTAGGCTAAAGCCAGATGCCAAATATTTTGTGGGTAGTGGTAAAGCGCAAGAAATTGCAGAACAAGTTCAAGCTTTAGACGCTGATATCGTCATTTTTGACCACAGCCTATCGCCGTCACAGCAGCGTAACTTAGAGGCCATTTGCCAGTGTCGTGTGCTTGACCGTACCGGGCTGATTTTGGATATTTTCGCCCAACGCGCGCGTACCTACGAAGGTAAGCTGCAAGTCGAGTTGGCACAGTTAAACCACTTAGCCACTCGCCTGGTTCGAGGTTGGACTCACTTGGAACGTCAAAAAGGTGGTATTGGTTTACGTGGTCCAGGTGAGACTCAGCTTGAGACCGATAGACGTTTGCTACAGATTCGTGTCAATCAGCTAAAATCACGTCTTGATAAAGTGAAGCAAACCCGTGCGCAAGGCCGTGCCAAACGTCAAAAGTCAGACGTATTGACCGTGTCATTGGTTGGCTATACCAACGCCGGTAAGTCATCACTGTTTAACCGTTTGGTTGATGAGAATATCTATGCCGCTGACCAACTGTTCGCAACCCTAGATCCGACCTTAAGACGTCTGGATTGGCAAGGTGTGGGACGCGTGGTATTGGTCGATACGGTTGGTTTCGTACGTCACTTACCGCACGAATTGGTTGAATCGTTTCACGCCACATTAGAAGAGACGCTAGAGGCTGATCTGCTATTACACGTGATTGACTCGTCAAGTCCAGACATGCATGAGCAAATCACCGCGGTTAAGCAAGTGTTGGCTCAGATTAATAACGACGTGCCAGTGCTTAATGTTTATAACAAAATTGATTTGACCGGTGAGCCGGCTCGCATTAAGTACAGCGAACCCAATGTACCTAGCCGTGTTTATGTCTCTGCCAAAGAAGATTTGGGTATGAGCATGCTTCATACCGCGGTGCAGCAGCTGCTAACTGGTAAGCTAAATACCTTTGAGTTGACCCTACCCTTTGATGCTGGCTATCTCAAAAACGAGCTGTATCGTTTGGATGTAGTTGAGCAAGAAAGCTATGACGAGATGGGTCATGAGGTGCTAACCTTAAGACTGCCTGCTGATAAGCTACAGCAGCTTTTGGGTCAAGCCAATATCGACCCACTTGAGGTATTAGCAAAAGAACAAGCTGATTTGGTCATTACCCAGCTTGAGCCTTTTGAGAAAGAAATTCAGGCCGAGGCTGATAAGCTCGCTCAGTCTTCATCGGATGACAGTGATATTGATGCTGATTATGATTATGATAGCTATGATGACTCTGAGCAGCAGCCAAAATAGGAATTGTGATACCTGCTATATAACTGTCTAGAACTTAAAGCAATCAAAAAAAGCAGACCGAGTATCGGTCTGCTTTTTTTATCGCGTATCGTTTATGTCTACTGCCATAAATTGAAAAAATACCCACTATTCGTTTGGCTCTATCTATTGCTATGCTTAGCACGTCCTACTATTATAATAACTGCCTTGTTACCCCACACTCATTCATTAAACGATTATTTATGAATAAAGACTGCCGTTTTCATTGAAAGCTGTCGATTGTTCATTATCCATAGTGCAATCAAGGATGAATTATGACAACTTTTACCGACAAAGCACCTTCTGCAGCGACCAATACGTCTGCTATGGCAGAGGTAGACAGTCGCCAAGACACGTCGCAATCTACTGAAGCGACCCAGGCGACAACCAACTCTAGCTCCGCTACTCAGCACTCACCAAAAAAACCACTACCGCTGCCTATTGCAATATTGCTAACTCTGGCATTGGTAATTTTTATTCGTGAAGGTGCAGTATTCGTCTGTCAGGCTGTCGGTTATGCCAGTGCGGCCAATATTGTCGGTATGATTTCCTTTTTTATTATCCTGATGCTTTGGCGATTTACTTTAGGACTGCCTGAGTGGCTGACTCAAGCCAGTAATACCTTATTGGTCGATAGTGGCTTTGCATTCTTGCCGGTATCTGCAGGTGCCGGTCTATTAATCTTTGCCTTAGGTGATGAGCTTTGGGGCATTATCATTACCATGGTGGTCAGCACCCTGTTACCGTTGTGGGCATTAGCAAAACTGGCCAATGCTTGGCTAGGCGGCTCTAATGATCCTGACGATGCTGATAGTCAGCACTTGCACTCAAAGGCTGATCAGAGTATTAAGCAAAAGGTTATGCACGACAATACTCAGACCACATCTTCTGATAACACACGTTAAGAGGGGCAGCAGGTTATGGATTTATTACAGCAAATGCCAGTTGGCACCACTTACTTCACTATTATTGCTGCCTTTATGCTGACTTTGGTTGCACACGTGATTGCCCGTGTGTTGGCCAAACGCATCCAAGGCTTGCCGATGGTGATTACTGCCTTAATGTTGGTATTGACCTTTTTATTCTTGTTTAGCTGGGACTATGACCACTATTATGCAGTCGCCAAACCTATTTTTGATCACTTGCTTGGCTACGTGACAGTGCTATTGGCCATTCCATTAGCCACTATGAATTTTAAGGGCTTGCCTCTTAAGAAGCTAACCATCATTGTTATTATAGCCAGCGTGGTGGGCGCATTATTACCGATGGGCATGGCCTATGGATTCTCCTTAAGTCACGACAGTATTTTGGCGTTTGCCACTCGCTCAGTCACCACACCTATTGGCCTGAGTGTCGCCGAGATTATTAAAGCGCCTTTGGCCTTGGCTAACTTGATTATTATTGTATCTGGGTTATTAGGTGGCGCGGTCGCTAGAGTATTGTTTCGTAATGTTGAAGACGATAGAGCCAAAGGCTTAGCACTGGGATTAGCCGCTCACGCCTTTGGTACAGTTGAGGCGTGGCAGATTAGTCACACTGCAGGACGTTACGCAGCTTTTGGATTGGCCGTTAATGGTTTGGTCACTGCGGTTTGGGTACCGATATTTTTGGCCGCCATACTCTAACTCTAAGCGATTTTGTTTATAGCGGTTCTATGGTTGTTATCCATAAACTTTATTACTCATCAATTAGTCTTGTTTAATCCGTTTGATGATAGCCGGCGTTTGTCAAAATGCTTTAATCATTTGGCAGACGCCCTAATTTCATGCTAGTTTTATGGTTATATGCTTCTTATGCTGTTTACTTGTACTATTTAGTTGTTACGCCCCTTACCCTTGCTTCTCACGCCCGCCTGTTTAATGTTTCTTAATCTTTCTGTACTGCTGTTAATACGCTAACAAAGCCACTAAACATTAGATATAGACTTCCATTAGTGCTATATTAAGCGCTGGCTTTGCGGCAATCGCTAAGCACTGAATACCTATTACGCATAAATGGTGCTCTCAACTAATGCACCAAATTATAAATATAATCCTCTATAAAGTAAGCTGATATCAGTCTCAATAATCCATCAAAATTATTGACTGTATGCGCTATAATTTGTCATATAAAGTGCTTACCATCATGCTTACTACTTAAGTCAAACTAATCTACATTAATACAAGCCACATCATTGTTATAGCTTGGCTGTATTTGTTTTAGATTTGGCTTAATACATTATAAAAATTCTGTTTTAAAACTGTTTTAAAAAAAGTGAAAAGATATGTCTAACTTGTTAAATAAAGTCCTACTCCGCTCAGCAAGCTTATGCTCAGCGACTCTGGTTGTTAGCACTGCCGTTGCATCAATAAGCATGCTTACTGCACAGGCTGCTGGGAATATGTACATCTATAAAGATGACTCAGGACAGGTACTACTTACCAATGTTAAGCCTTCTGGCAACTTTGATAAATATAGTAAAAAGGTAAAAGTTACCTACTATCCCAACACCGGCTCTGAACAAGAAGCACGTAATAACAAGACCCTACCTAAGCTAAATCCACCAAGCTACTACAGCAATCAAGAGCCCGTTTATCCAGGCGCTAGCTATTCAAATCAAATGATTGGCGCAAGCAATCACACTTATGACCACTATATCTTGGCCTCTGCCAACCGTCATGGTGTTGATCCTGGCCTACTAAAAGCAATGATGCATACTGAATCAGGATTTAATCCTAATGCGCGCTCACCAGTTGGTGCGCAAGGATTAATGCAGCTAATGCCAGCCACTGCCCGTCGCTTTAAAGTGTCAAATGCTTGGAATCCTTCTGAAAACATCGAAGGGGCTGCTAAGTATGTCGCGTGGCTATCTAAGCGCTTTAATGGCAAAACAGAACATATTCTTGCTGGCTATAACGCTGGTGAAGGTAATGTGGACAAATACGGCGGTATCCCTCCGTTTAAAGAAACACGCAACTATGTTAAACGCGTGTTAGACCGCTATAACAGCTTATATAGAAATAGCCAAACCCTGACAGCCAGCTATAACAATGCCAACATCCCATCTTTTGCGACGACCAGTAATGGCTATTCGCAAGAAGCGTTTGATATTTTGCGCCAAAGATCAGCAAACTAATAGCTCAAACACTCTAAGATTTGCATAAACTAATTAGCATCAACTAAAAAAAGCGAAGCCCTCACATGAGGGCTTCGCTTTTTTATTAGCTAGTTATTTTAATGAGCAGGTTAGATAATTGGGTACAAACTACAAGAGTTACTTCACGATTCGCATATTCAACTAACTCTCACTAGTGACCAGCTGTCTCACAATCTAAACCAGCCAATTCTACAATCGATTCAACTAAACCTACTAAGCAGATTCGTGTAAACGTGCGTTTAGCTCATCAATTACTTCAACCCACACCGCATCAAGCTTCCACTCTTCTTGTAAGAAGGCACGCTGTGAATCATTCCAAAAATCTGCTTCTACAAGATTATCATCTTGGCCAAGCTTATGCTCGCTGATGAATTGTTCAATCGCTTCATCAGAGCTGTCTAAGCCTAACTGAGCAAATAGGTCATTCATTGTGTATTCTGGTTCGCCTAACATACTGGTCTCCTCAAAAATTTATTGTTTTCAGTATTATTACTTTTAAATTCAGCTGATTGCTTTTAAATCTATCTTTTCAATTCACATCTAAATTGTAGCAAATAGCGAGTGTGATACTGTGCATTTACTATTGAAAAGCTTTACGTTTATGTTAACAACTCACCTAATTATGCGCACACCACCACAAACTAATTGCATAAAAAAAGCCTACAAATTTGCAGGCTTTTTTATTACTTATGATTCAGAGAAATTACTACTATGGAAGTAAGTGCTCTACTGCATCACGCTCTTCGCTAAGCTCTTGCTCAGTGGCTTTCATTTTCTCTTGTGAGAAAGCTGAAGAAGTGTCTAAGCCTTCAACAATTTTCCAATCGCCATTACTGCAAGTACATGGGAAAGAGTAGATTAAGCCTTTAGCGATACCGTACTCACCTTGTGAGTAAACGCCCATAGATACCCAATCGTTCTCGTCAGAACCAAGTGCCCAAGTGCGCATGTGAGCGATTGCTGCGTTAGCTGCAGAAGCTGCTGATGACGCACCACGTGCTTCAATGATAGCTGCGCCACGTTTTTGTACGCTTGGGATGTAAGTGTTTTCGTACCAGTTACGATCAACTTGGTCTAAAGCAGGCTTACCGTTAACAGTACACTCGGTTAGATCTGGGTACTGAGTTGAAGAGTGGTTACCCCAAATGATCATTTTCTTAACGTCATTTACAGTGCTGTTAGTCTCTTCAGCAAGCTGAGCCATACCACGGTTGTGGTCTAGACGAGTCATAGCTGTGAAGTTACGTGGGTCTAGATCTGGTGCATTACGCTGAGCGATTAATGCGTTAGTGTTTGCTGGGTTACCAACAACCAATACTTTCACATCACGGCTAGCAACTTCGTTTAATGCTTTACCTTGAGCTGAGAAGATAGTCGCGTTAGCTTCAAGTAGATCTTTACGCTCCATACCTGGGCCACGAGGACGCGCACCAACTAGTAATGCGTAGTCAGCATCTTTAAATGCAACGTTTGCATCATCAGTTTGAACAACACCCGCTAATAGTGGGAATGCACAATCTTCAAGCTCCATAACAACGCCTTTTAGCGCGTCAAGTGCTGGTGTGATTTCTAAAAGCTGTAGAATAACAGGCTGATCTTTACCTAGCATTTCGCCTGAGGCAATACGAAACAGCATGGCATAACTAATATTACCAGCAGCACCAGTAACGGCAACGCGAACGGGTTGTTTCATGTAATTCTCCTAGTGTATTTTTGAGGTTTTTACCTTGAGGTTATGACAGGCTTGCCATCTTAAAGTAAATATTATTCAGTTCATTGTTATCATAACTGTTTTGCTGCGACAGTGCTTTTTCTATAACCCTAAAAGCTTTTTTAACTGTCTATCAACAAATCATATCATCTAACGTCATCAGCAAGCTGAGTTATTTGTATTATTGAATACGGGCTCAGTTATTAACACTTAAAACTTTTTAAAACCAAAAATGCTGACTTTTAAACGCGGTAAAAGTTTAGCACCTTTCAAATTATTGCTCAAACCTAATTATGTCTTAGTTTAATTTATGTTGTATTGCATAGTAGAAACAATTCAGCATTAAATACTCATGCTACCTATTCCTTATGCTGCCTATGCAAATCAAAAGTTACTGTGCGCCCTAGCCTTAGCTTTAACACACAGTAATAAATCTAATTAATCGTACAGCAACCAACTACTACTGGTAGCTGGCCGGTACAGCGGTCATGCGCTGAGATAACGACATTGGCGAGCCTAACAAGCTACTATAAATGGTCGCATTTTCCATCACACGCTTAACATAGTCACGAGTTTCAGGATAGTTGATGGTCTCAACATACTGATCTGCGTCTAATGTGCCGTAAGGCGGCTGCCAACGCTTCGCTTTGTTTGGTCCAGCGTTATAGCCTGCGGTTGCAACAACAGGATGGTTGTGCAGCTTGCCCATAATATCACTCATGTACCACGTACCGTAGCGGATATTGGTATCACCACTGTTGGCGCGGCTGGCGCTATAGCTTTCGCCTAAATTGCGGGCAATATATTTAGCAGTGTCTGGCATGATTTGCATCAGACCACTAGCGCCGACACCAGAACGTGCTGAGCTTACAAAGCGGCTTTCTTGACGCATAATACCGTACGCCCAAGCTGGATCGATACCCACTTGACGACTGTAGCTCACCACTTGATTTTGATGTGGCATTGGGTGCGATAAGCTAAAGATTTCAAGATTGTCTGCAATGTTAATAGCATAAATCGAGCGATCTAACCAACCCAAATCATGCGCATACTTAGAGGCGGCAACGACCATTTTTTCATCATTATTCGCCAATGCTCTTTGTACCGCCCAGTTCCACTCACGGTTGGCATAGGCACGGCTGGCATCCGCGTTATATAGGGCAAAGGCACGCGCAAAGCTTGGGTTATTCAGCATACGTGCAGTATCGCCACTTGAGACACGTGGCAAACTGCTGCTACTGCTGGCGCTAAAACGCTGACCCAATTTGTCTTTTGCTAATAAGCCATAATAGTCATTGTGTCTGGCCAACTGCTGATAAATCTGTCGTGACAAGCCTTTTTCACTGCTGCTGCCCGCTTGCTCATAGGCGCGCGCCAGCCAGTATTGCCACATATTTTCTTGTTGGGTTGTATTGTGCATACCCCCAATGGCGGTGATTAGATCGCGCCACTGATTGAAGCGAATAGCCACTTTGGCATACTCTTCAGCTTCTTCATCACTATAGCTTTGACCCGCACTGTTACGGAACCAGTTCAGCGCATCTTGGCTGTAGCCATCATCAGTATTGAAATATACTCGGCGCATGGCCAGCATACGATATGCATATTGGCGGGTGTCATCACTGATTAGTTTTTGACCACGGCTATCGGTCAAGTTGATGTCATAGCCTAACTGAACCGCACCTTCGCTATAAGATTTGTTGATAATACGGCCCAAGGCATAAAGATATAAGTACTGGTTTTTGACACTATAAGGCTCACGGCTAAAGCGGGTGATAAAGCCTGAAGGATTAGACTGAATTTCACTTAGCTCGCTATAAGAGATTGGTGTGCCCAGAGTTTGTGATAGCGCCATAATATCGCCCGTATTGCCATCACGCAGCATACGCATCAGACGCGCTTTACGGTCTGTATTGCTGATCATAGGATTGTTGTTCATCTCCATTGCCAGCTGGCTACACAGTGCCGGAAGATCTTTTGTCGCAGCTAGCCATACCATCGGCTTTAACGCAATCGCTCGCATCGCATCACCGCCATTGTTATAGCCAAGTGCAACCGCACACTTCTCGCTGTCATCGGCATTGATAATATAGCTGGCTACCTGTCTGACCGCACCATAGTCGCCCGATTGAGCTTTGGTCTCAGCATAGTCAGCGGTTAGCTTCTCGGCCATCACACTGCCTTTATACTGATTGGCAAACTGGATAACCACTGACGGATTTAAGGTTGAGATGTCATTATTTAGACGCCAGTAGGCAGGATACATGGAGAATAGACCGCCATTCATCATCTGCTCATACTGATATAAAGCGCTTGAGTCACGACGCTCACCGGCTGAGTAAGCCTCCATAAAATAGTTAACACTGGTGTCGTTGGCATAGTTTGAGCTGTTGTCTTGAAAAGACAGTTGCGCGCAGGCAATCTGGGTCAAGCCAAGCACACCAAGAATACCAGTTGCTAGCGCCATCTTAGTGCCGGCAACCACACCGGTCTTCGCAAGTCCTTGCGCCACCGAATTCTGGGTTAATCGTGTCTGCCTTGTCTGCTTTGTTGCGGTTTTACTCATATGAGGATGGGTGTTGTTTGTCATAAATACGGTCTTATTATAGTCACGCTGATGTCCGATTAATCTGGCTGTAAATAAGCCTACTTGAATAAATACAAGCATGACTAAATACAATACCGCTCAATCAAACGTGGCGTAGATGTGGTTAAATTAAAAAGTGAACAATAAATGAAAGCGAATGGTTAATAATCAATAGTTAACACTATCTGTAAAATACAGCAGTGTCCGTTATTTGTTATAAATGATTTAAGCTTAAGATTATAAATGAATGCTTATCCTAATTGTAGATTATAGGCAACAACCTAAACGAACCCAAAATGCTTTATGTAAGCTGATGTTGCAGCATCACATACAATGTGACAATAAGCACCACATAGCAAAGCTTATGATATAATAGCCGCCATAACTCAGCCACCATCGTTCTTTGTTTATTCTTACATAAATGACTGACTGTTTGAATGACACACGGTTAGCGTTTTATCCATACACCCCTATCGTTATCACTACCTTAAACATTTTTCAATACACAACCTTGGACTGCTTAATATGAGTGCTATTATATTTGACCCAAAGACTATCCAAAACCCAGATGAGCAAGCGACAAACTTAGCCAATAGCCTGAGTGAGGATAGTAGCAACCAAGCAAGCCAACCCACTGGTCTACCGAAAAAGAAAGTATTTATTGCCACCCAAGGCTGTCAGATGAACGTCTATGACTCGGAAAAGATGGGCAACGTGTTGGGTGAATCTCACGATATGATTGTCACCGATAATATCGAAGAGGCGGATGTGCTGCTCATGAATACTTGCTCTATTCGTGAAAAAGCACAAGAAAAAGTGTTTTCTGAATTAGGACGCTGGCGCAAACTAAAAGAAGATAACCCAGACTTAGTTATTGGCGTTGGCGGCTGTGTGGCGTCGCAAGAAGGCGACAATATTCAAAAACGTGCGCCTTATGTGGACATGGTATTCGGTCCGCAAACTTTACACCGTTTGCCAGAGCTATATGACAAATCAACTTCGCAAAAACAAGTTAAGCCTAAAGACCGTATCGGTACAGTTGACGTCTCTTTTCCAAGTATTGAGAAATTTGACTTCTTACCAGAGCCCAAAGTCGAAGGCTACCGTGCCTTTGTCTCAATCATGGAAGGCTGCTCTAAGTACTGCTCGTTCTGCGTCGTGCCTTACACCCGTGGCGAAGAGTTATCACGCCCACTAGATGATGTACTGGCCGAAGTGGATAGCCTAGCCGAACAAGGGGTACGTGAGATTACCTTATTGGGTCAAAACGTCAACGGCTATCGTGGTGAAAAAGACGATGGCAGCATTTGCCGCTTTGCAGAGCTGCTGCATTATGTGGCGCACGTCGATGGTATCGAGCGTATCCGTTATACCACCAGTCATCCGCTAGAGTTCACTGATGACATAATTGACGCTTACGCCAAGCTACCACAACTGGTATCACACCTACACTTACCGGTACAAAGTGGCTCAAATAAAATCTTGGCTGCTATGAAACGTAACCACACCATAGACGTCTATATCAATCAGATTAAAAAGCTGATGGCGGTACGTCCTGATATGCACTTATCGAGTGACTTTATCATTGGCTTCCCAGGTGAAACCGAAGAAGACTTTTTAGACACATTAAATCTGGCCAAAGACCTAGATTTTGACCACTCTTATAGCTTCATCTACTCTAAACGTCCTGGTACGCCAGCTGCGGAACTGCCTGATGATGTGAGTCTTGCAACTAAAAAAGAGCGCTTGGCCATCTTCCAACAAGTCATCCGTGAGTCAACGCTGAAAAAGACTGAGCAAATGGTTGGCCAAACCTTACGCGTGATGGTTGAAGAAGTAGCAGACCGCTATCCAGATCAATTATTGGGTACTGCTGACAACACCCGCTCAGTATTATTCAAAGCCACTGAAGCGCAGAAATCAGAGCTGATGGGTAAATTTGTGACGGTTCATATTACGGATTATGTAAGCCCGCATATGGTGCGTGGTGAATTGGTTGAGGTATTAGACTAGTCTTATAGACCGTAATCTTTAATCTAAACTTCTAGATTTTATTAAAAAAGCGCCCAGTAATCATTTACTGGGCGCTTTTTGTTGGCTGCTACTCTATTCATTTGGATTATTGATTGAAGATGTTAAAGCACTTCCCAAAGTAACGCCACTGCAATCATTATAAATAACACCCCACATATTCGGTTCAACCACAACAGTCTTGAGCCACTGCCTAGCCAGCCGGACAGCTTAGTGCCGCCTATGGTATAAGCGAACTGCCAAGTGGTCTCACTGGCAAAAAAGCCAAGCGTCAAAATGATATATTGTGGCCATAACGGTGCATCAAAATTAATAAACTTGGGAAAAAAGGCGGCAAAGAACAAAATAGCTTTTGGATTAGAAAGTGACACCCACATCCCACGAGTGAAGCGTTGCCTTGCTGACTTTAGGATTTTATTCTTTGCTTGGCGACCTTTAGAAAAGGACACCTCTTCATCGGCATGACGCCAAGCCTGCACCCCTAAATAAAACAAATATAAAGCGCCCGCGACTTTGGTTGCGGTTAATAACCAAGGCCATCGACGGCTAATAATATCAATGCCTAATAGCGCAGATACCAATAATACAAACAACCCAAAACTGAGCCCAAAGAGCATCCATAATGTCTTGCGTACCCCATGATTAATGCCATGTTGAAAGGCCAGTAACATGTTCGGGCCTGGGGTTGCGGATATAAAAAATACAGTAAAAAAGAATACTAAAAATAAAGACAAGCTCATAAGGGGTTACTTCAATCAAAGGCAGTCGTTTGGTGATTAAGGCACGAAGCCTATATAAGTCTGTAATCGGTTAAGTCTATCGCTTGTTAAACATATAATCCGTTAAGTTCATACTCCGTTATATGCAAGCGCCTAGGCTGTATTTAAGCGTGTAGCGATTGAAGCAGTTTTGCCAAAAACACATCACACTGTGCCAACTGATCAAGCTCAACATATTCATTGGCCTTATGCGCTTGCTCAATGCTGCCTGGGCCACAGATCACAGTGGGTATACCGGCATTGGTAAACTGACCGCCTTCAGTGGCATAGGCCACTTTATGACGCGCAGACTCCCCTACCAAGCCTGCAATCAAATCTTGCAGCGCCTGAGACTCGCTGTCTGTCATGGCAGGCACACTTTCAAGCTGCTGCAGCTCAATACCTGAATCGGCATCCACTTGCTGCATTTGCTGATTTAATGCCTCTATCTTTTGTTTAATAGCCAGCAAAATATCCTGCACGCCCATCATAGGCAAATTGCGATAATCAAAGGTGAACTGACACAGATTCGGCACAATGTTAGTTGCAGTGCCGCCTTCAATGGTGCCTATTGATAAGGTAGAAAATGGCACGTCAAACTCATTGTCCTGAGGTGCAGATTCTGCCAACTGACAAGCCAACTCATCGATAAAGCCAATCAACTTAGATGCATAGCTAATGGCGTTCACCCCTTGTGGAGTCAAGGATGAGTGCACTGACTTGCCATGCACGATGCACTTAAAGACAGAAATGCCTTTGTGTGCAATCACCATCTTCATCGATGAGGGCTCACCAACAATACAATAATCAGGCTGAATGCCACGTTGCTGCAACTCTGCCAGCATCAACGGCGCTCCCAAGCACCCGACTTCTTCATCAAAAGATAAAGCCAAATGCAGTGGCTTGTTAAGCGTGCCCTGCTTTGAGGCGGCAACGGCTTTTGGTAATAGGCTAAGTGAACAGGCGATAAAGCCTTTCATATCACAAGCACCACGACCATAAAGCTTGTCACCACGTATTTGTGCAACAAACGGATCTGAAGCCCAGTCTTGTCCATCAACAGGCACCACATCGGTATGCCCTGATAGCACGATACCGCCTGTGTGACTGGACTTTTTATTCGCAGCACTATTAGCCATGTTATTAGCGGGATTTACATGGCTGTTTGGATTGTTATGATCGCTATTTACGTCACCTGCCGGCACCGTAACAAACAAGTTGGCCTTGCTGTTATCCTCACTGAAGGTCAATATAGGATCAAGCCCTAAGCTTTGACAGTAAGCTTGGACGTCTTCAATTAAGGCTAAGTTTGAATGACGACTCACGGTATCAAATCCGATTAAACGCTTTAGCCAATCCACACTATTGTTAGGATAAGACGATGTGCTTGTCTGCAAGCTGTCAGACTGTGGCGCTAAAGTGTTCATAAGTCATCCTTAAACTTTATTTTTTTATAATATTTTAAAACTAATAGTCTCAGTACTCATAAGCTTAGTAATGGCAGCTTAGTAATGGCTGGGTGATAATCCAATAAACAGCCTAATAGGCAAAGGCCACTTTGGTAGCCGCTTCACTCTACTGACTCTGTGCTTACCATAACTGCTGATGTAACGCTTTAACCTGCTCATCCAGACCAGCAACAGGGCCTTCAACCTCAATATCAGGCGCAACTTGATTAATACTCAAGCTATTGACCGCTGCTGGCACGGTGACACCGGCCTCTTGCATCCACTGACCCAACTGCTGTGATGAGCTGGCATAAACAATACGACCTAAGCCTGCCCAAGCATGTGCTGCGGCACACATAGGGCAATGCTCACCTGAGGTATACACCACTGCTTGTGCGCGCTGCTCCTCTGTCATATTTTGAGCCGCCCAACGTGCTAACGCAATCTCAGGGTGATAGGTCGCCTCGACACTATGAATACGATTGCGATCTTCTTGCAATACTTCGCCAGTAGCACTGACTAAGACACTGCCAAAAGGACGATCGCCAGCAGCGACCGCTTCTGCTGCTAGCTCAACACAACGCTGTAAATGGCGCTTATCGATATCGGTAATCATAGCTCCTCCTCTACGTTATCGATTACGACGGGTTGTTTTTATTCATTGCATCAATGACAGGCGGTATCGCTTTAGGCTTAAGACCCTCTTCTTCAAGTTCTTTTGCAGTTTTGGCACTAATTGGCAATCCAGCAATCAAAGGTAAGCTCATCATTGACTTGCGTGGACGAACAGCCAAGCTCACAGGGACCATACGCACGAACTCATATAAGTACAAGTAAGATTCTTCGCCGCCTTCAAACTCATCATCAGGCTCGATGCGAATACCACCAATTTTTGCCAAATCTGCAAACAGGCTGTTTTCTTCAGCAGTTAAGGTGCTATCTGTCACCCCAAAGCCTGTCATAAATCCATTTGCCCACTGCTTCAACGCGACCACTCGTTCATACAGATCATGCTCATCATCTGGCACCAATGGCGAATACTGATAGGCATCATCTTTGTCTTTTAATTGAAACGAGGTATCTTCCGCCTCTTCTGCCAGCAAGGTTAATGCCGCTTCATCTGGAATAGAAAAACTCAGCTCAGTTAACAAGCGCTCCCAATCTTCGATCTTTTGTGGCGCATGGCACACTGTCATTAAGCCAGTCATCAAGCCATGCAGCTCACTGATACTCACATCTGTCCAATCTGCAAATGTTCGGCTCCATTCGTTCCAGCCTGAAATATCATCATTCATAATCTTTACCTTTTGTTTATGTCTTATTGTCTATGTCTAATAGATTGGTGTTTTATCTGTTTGTATTTAACTTATCTGTTTATATTTAACATGCTGATGATTGTATTGAAACTGATTACATTGATATTAATAAAAATGATCAACAGGATATTAGCAAAAACCATTAAAAACACATTCATTAACATCTAATGCTAGATATAATGTGGGCATCTATGGCATTATTAAAGGACAATACACATCATCTTGCATTTAAATTTAATCTAATACCTTATTCTGAAACTCAATACACTGAAGAAAAAGCACGAGTATCGCAGCTATACAGAATTATATATCTCTTTAATTTTATTGATACATTCTTATCGCAAGCGATGCAAGTCCTGATAACAGGCAAACAACAGGGTTATACAAACCAATTTTCGAAGCACGTTTTGCCCAGTGACGTTTTACTCCGTGATGTTTTACTTAGCGATATTTTATTCAGTGACATTGATTATCAGTCGGTATGTCTTTATTAGAAGTGATCACTTATGACCCAACCTTTGATTGAAAAATTGCAATACTTAGATACGGTGCTACATGATATACGCCAACGTTATGATGCCACTTATAATGAACTGCAAGCGTTAAAAAATGATCCACAAACGGACAGCAATGAAATTACTTTGTTGCAGCAGCAGCTCAATGATAGTCAGCATGCCTATGAGCAAAGCGCTCAGCAACAGCAAGAGCTGCAAGCCCAGTTTGACAAGCTAGATGAAGATTATCAAACGCTTGCCGAGGCTCATCATAACCTAAATGATGAATACAATGAGCTACTAAAAAAATATCAACAGCTAGAACAATCCAGCTTAGAGCAGTTAGAAAAGAACCGTTTGGCCAAAGAAAAGACCAAATTGGTTATGCAGCGTTTGACGCTTATTGACCAAGCGACTGATATATAGTTTTGATGTTATACATTCCTGATAGCCAAATAAGCTATCAGACAAACTGCTGACTAAAAGCGACCTTATTCTAACCCATTATCGTTGGATTAATGGATGCTATTTTTGAACACTCACATAGCAATCGAACCATAAGCTGTTCTGCCTGTATTAGGTATTCAGTATTACTTTTTTAAGAGAATATTATGTCAACCAATTATCCCGACTCAAATCAGCCGCTTGATACAGACGATGCTCATGCGACTGACTCAACAACCCCTGATGATGCCTCTGCAGAAACGACGGAGCAAATAATAGCACCTAAATCAGATGCGGTTGAAACCGAATATTTCGAAGATGACAGCTCATACGCTGATGACAGTTACAACACTGACGGCAACTATAACGCTGACGGCGCCGTTGACGCTGAGACCGAGCTATCAGAAGATGAGCACTATAATGACTCTGACATAGAGCAAGTGGTGAAT
Source organism: Psychrobacter sp. FDAARGOS_221 (assembly GCF_002313155.2). Taxonomy (NCBI): domain Bacteria; kingdom Pseudomonadati; phylum Pseudomonadota; class Gammaproteobacteria; order Moraxellales; family Moraxellaceae; genus Psychrobacter; species Psychrobacter sp. FDAARGOS_221. The sequence goes on along the minus strand of NZ_NWFK02000001.1, from coordinate 2,534,364 downwards.
TCTGAAGATGAAGATATGAGCTTAGAAGAGACTGAGCTGTCTGACGATACCTATGAACAGACAGATGATGAGCTACTAGATAGCGAAGATGATTCTGATGCTATCGAGTACACCACAGTTAATATCAATATTCTAGGCCGCTCATACAACATCAACTGTCCCGTCGGAGAGGAGCAAGAACTGGCTCTAGCGACTAACCATATTAATGACTTTATTGGTAATATCCGTGATCAAGCACCACAAGTTGGTTATGAAAACCTATTGGTCCTTTGCTGCTTAGATTTATTTGGCAAAGTACAGCAAGCCAGCAAAACTGCTGATGCCAGTGCGCTTGAACATAGCACCACCGCTGAGCATGCCAATCAGTTGATTGAAAAAATGATTGAAGAGATGCAGGCGATTCGAGCTTAACGCTTATCGTCTATCCCCTGTCATTTATTATCTGCAACAATTAAAAAAGCCTCTACATCATTCATGTTAGAGGCTTTTTTATTGCTTAACTATTTTTATTACTAAGCTTTTCAGAACTACTCAAGTCCAAGGCTATTGTCGATTAAAATGTAGCCGCCGCTAAATCAAAACTATGATTGGCCAGTCTGCTCTGTATGAAAGCTGGCTTGATGTTCATAATTACAAAAAAACCAAGTGGTTAGCTGTTTTAGCGCTTGCTGCTTGTCATGAAGCTGTTGTTGCTGCTGCTCATAAGCTTGTTTGGCCTGCTTTCTTTGTTTACGGGTCATTTGTTGTGGTTCTAGCTGCTCGGTTGCAACTTGCTTAGTCGTTACTGCTGGCTTAGTGCCTGCTGTGGCATCGACTGTATCGGCCGCTGTACCAAATAACGCCGCCTTACTTTGCGCTATTTGTTGTTGTAACTGCTCAATCTCAGCTGTCAGCTGTTCAATCTGAGCCTGCTGCTGTGGCTGCAAGGCCTGATCAGGCTTACTCTCCAATACACCGCGATACTCGGCTAAAGGGTAACCACAAAAGCTACAGTCTCTGGGAGTGATGATATCGCCAGCTTTGGGCATAAAGGCCTTGGGCGGCTTAGGATACATGAACTTAAAAAAGCCCCACATCACGATTGCCATGATTAGCAAACAAAAAAGTACTGAAAAAAAAGCAGCCATGGTGTCTTCCTAAAAAGTCATGTTTTAAAACGGTGTGTATTTTGAGATGACCACTGTCAGCTTACCTTGCTATCAGCAGTACATTTGCCCTGCTTTAAAAAGTGCCCTACTATAAAATGACAGCAATAAGTAACCGCTCAGTTTAACAGTTATCAATGCGCTTAGCATTAGTCTAGATAGGTCATGCGTCTCCTATAAGAACCTATCTGGCATAAAAATAAAACTTAATAGCTTTACAAATGCTTAACATGACCTTAGCGAAGCTTACAACGACAACTGATAAAATATTGATGTTATACTAAAGATTGCTAGGCAACCATAAAAAATACAGCCATAAGCAGTATAGCCCTTTGTCACGTGTTTCGACTACAATGGCTATCAACACAGCGGCACAATGAAATTTAATAATAAATGATGGCCATCATATACAAATAACGGTCGTCATAAAAGATAACTTATTAAAGCAATGAATAGCTAAGGCAATAGAGCACCAGCCAACGTCAGTCGCAGCGACGTATCACAATAGCGGACAACACAGGGCAAAGTCTGGCACCGCGTACACAACAGGAACTCAATAATAAAAACTCAATAATTTGACTTCTGTGTGTGGCTGACAGGTGAATGGCTAACCATGCAGTGCTCACGCCTTAAAACTTAAAAACCATATTCTATACAAATAGGACCCAATAATGTCTAATCATAATAATACCCCGGCCCAAGGAGGCGCTTTAAAATTTGCACTGGCTCAAGCCCACTTTATGGTCGGTGACATCCAAGAAAATATTGAAAAGATGCGCCAGCTGGCCATCGAAGCCCGCGATAATGGTGCCGATATCATTGTCTTTCCTGAGCTGGCACTACTGGGCTATCCGCCAGAAGACTTGCTACTGCGCCCTAGCCTAGCAGACCGCGTCAAAGCAGCGTTAAGCTCATTAAGCGACATTAATGATATCGTGATGATTATCGGCTATCCGCATGTCGATTATCATGGCACCTTTAACTCTGCGGCTATTATTCAAAATGGTCAGCAAAAAGGCTTTTATCACAAACAGTATTTACCGAATTATGGTGTGTTTGATGAGCGTCGTTATTTTGACAAAGGTCGCAACCAAGTATTGTTCAACTACCAAGGCGTGACTATTGGCCTGCTAATCTGTGAAGATCTGTGGGAAGACGACCCGATTAAAGCCCTTAAAGAACAAGGTGCTGACCTCATCGTTAGTATCAACGCCTCACCTTTTGAAGCCGGCAAGCAGCATGCACGTCAGGCGTTATTGACCAAACGTGCCAATGATCATCAGTTGCCGATTATTTATTGTAACTGTGTTGGCGGCCAAGATGACTTGGTATTTGATGGCGGCTCAATGGTGATTCAACCCAATGGTGAGCTTGCCCATGAAGCCCCACGATTCCTCGAGCATCTGTTATACGCTACCTATCATGCTGAAGGCGGTCACTTTGATACCCAACAAAAAGCACCATTACAACTGAGCGCTGAGTCTGAGACCTATCAGGCTTTAGTGGTTGGCCTACGAGATTATGTCAATCATTCAGGATTTGAAGGTGTGATTGTTGGTTTATCAGGCGGTATCGATTCTGCATTAACCCTATGTATTGCGGTAGACGCCTTAGGCTCAGATAAGGTTTACGCAGTGATGATGCCTTATGAGTACACCTCACAGATTAGCTTAGAAGATGCTCAAGCACAGGCTCGTCGCCTAAATGTGTCCTATACCGTCTGCCCAATTCACGATGCGGTCAATGGTATGCGCCATACGTTAGCGCCTTTATTTAACAAAGCCAAAGCTGATACCACTGAAGAGAATATCCAAGCCCGTGCACGCGGTATGATCTTGATGGCATTGTCTAATAAATTTGGTCATCTGGTTATCACCACTGGCAATAAGTCTGAGATGGCTGTGGGCTACTCGACCTTATACGGTGATATGGCAGGCGGCTTTGATGTGTTAAAAGACGTGTATAAAACTCAAGTCTATGCACTGGCCAATTATCGCAACCGCTTAGAAGACACAGATGTGATTCCTGAGCGTGTGATTACGCGTCCGCCATCTGCAGAGCTGCGTCCAGATCAAAAAGATCAAGACAGCCTACCTGACTATGATATTTTAGATGCCATTTTAAAAGACTATATTGATAACGACCTAGGCTTTGATGAAATCACTGCCAAAGGTTTCGATCCTAATATTGTTCGTCAAACTATCTTATTGGTCGACAGAAGCGAATATAAGCGCCGTCAAGCCCCAATTGGTACTAAGGTAAGCCATAAGGCGTTTGGCCGTGAGCGTCGTTATCCATTAGTTAATGGCTGGACTATTGAGAAGTAATTGATTAAAAAGTAACCCATTAAAAAATAAAACCTCCTTATTAGACCGTTAACTCTAATAGGGAGGTTTTTTATTTTAAACATATGCCTTTGGTTTGTTTTAGCACGAATCCTGTCAGCTTTTATATCTAATCTCTGGCACCAAAAATAGCACTGCCGACTCGAACCATGGTTGAGCCTTGTGCAATGGCGTGGGTCATATCAGCGCTCATACCCATACTCAAGGTATCCCAATGCGTTAGCTCAGGATGCGCCTGCTTCATCTCATCAAACAGTTGCTTAGTACGCTCGAATGCATCAGTGCCCTCTTTTGAAGGGATAATCATCAGCCCACGTAGGCATAAATTATCATAACCTTTAACCGTATTCACTAGCTCATCAAGCGCTTCTGGTAAGCAGCCTGACTTGCTCTCTTCTTGATCAATATTGACCTGAATCAGCACATTTAGCTTTGGCAATCCTTCAGGGCGTTGGTTATTCAGGCGTTTAGCGATAATATCTCGCTCTATGGTGTGCACCCAGTCAAAGGTCTGCGCAATATCACGAGTTTTATTACGTTGAATGTGGCCAATATAGTGCCAAACAATGTCAGTATCTACTTGATCAGCAACCAAGTCTTTAACCGCTTCTATTTTATCCACGGCTTCTTGCAGATAGTTCTCACCAAAGTGGCTCTGTCCTGCTTTAGCAAGGGTAGCGACCATCTCAGCCGGCTTAGTCTTTGAAACCGCCAGTAAGGTAACAGGCTCACGATCGACTGCTGCACTGGCAGTAGCTACTTGCTGCTTTACTTGCTGCCAGTGTTGTAATAATTGTTCAGACGAAAAATCTTGTTGTGTCATAGACTCACCTCTTCGCTCAATGTATTCACTATTCGCTATTTAATGTTTAATGTTTGATGTTTGATGTTTGATGTTTAATGTTCGATTTGTAATTTTTAAGTTCATCTGGCATTAGTTTACGCCTTATTACGCTGCTAATGTGTACCCTATTGTTTAACAATGTCGTCAGCTTTCAAGCTTTTGCGCTATCGTCTGTGATTGTGCTGTATAGTCAAAACCTGATTGGCCAAAATCCAATCTCCATTTTACAGCCCCTCCGCATTCAGATAAGGACATCTGTGCATGTCAACCCTCATTACAGCTTTGCCCAATATCAACAGTACTAATGAACAGATAGCACCGTCAGAATCCATTGACACTACCCCGTTTGAACACATCCATCAGCTACTACAGCACATGATTGAGCATAAGGCTTCAGATCTACATTTATCAGCAGGCAGACCGGCGATGTTACGTGTTGACGGTGATATGCTCAAAGTAGATATGCCAGCGCTCGATGCCGCCCAAGTCGATCAGTTTATTGACAGCAGTTTAAATGACTCTCAACGCCAGCAATTTGCACAATCACAAAATATAGACTATGCCATCAGCCTGCCCAGTGGTGAGCGCTTTCGAGTCAATGCCTTTGTGCAGCAACGTGGCAGTGCCGCTGTATTTCGATATCTAGCGAGCAACTTATTACAGCTAGAGCAATTAAGCGTAGAACATGGCACTACCTTATCAAAGATAGCACAGCTTAACCAAGGTCTGGTGCTGATTACCGGTGCTACTGGCTCAGGGAAATCGACCACGCTTGCCGCTTTAATCCATCACATTAACCAAACTCGGCCAGCGCATATTTTAACCCTAGAAGATCCGATAGAGTTTATACATCACTGTGACAAAAGCCTGATTAATCAGCGTGAAATATCGCAGCACACGCCCAATTTTGATAGCGGCTTACGTGCTGCGCTGCGTGAGGATCCAGATGTTATTTTGATTGGTGAACTACGTGATTTGGCTAGCATCCGCTTAGCGCTCACCGCTGCTGAAACCGGACATTTGGTGTTTGCAACCTTGCATACCCGCTCAGCGGTGAAGACCATTGACCGTATCATAGACGTTTTCCCTGCTGATGAAAAACCCATGATTCGAGCCATGTTGTCTGAGTCATTACAAGCCGTGGTGTCACAAAGTTTAATTAAGCGCCGCTTAGGCGGTAGAGTGGCGGCCTTTGAGATACTGCTATCGACTGCTGCTACCCGCAACTTAATT